>CP063848.1:3742984-4054899 GCA_015277795.1 Massilia sp. UMI-21
CGCCAGACCGCCGCATCCCTGCAGCAGCTGCGCCAGCTACTGCCCGACACGGTGGCGCTCTGGGCCGGCGGCGCCGGCGTGGCGGCACTGGCCGCCGTCGACGGCGTGCGCCTGCTGCCCACGCTGGACAGCGGGCGGCAGGCCCTGGCCGGGTGGCGCGCCGGCGAGCGCGCCGGTGGTGTCACGGCGGATCCGGTCCTGCGGTAGAATAAATTGCATTCAAACACCGCGAAGCAAGGGGTCAGAACATGATGATGGAACGCTTGTTCCAGTTGATGAAGGAAAAGAACGCCTCCGACATGTTCTTCGCGGCGAATTCTCCCGTCCATATCAAGATCAACGGCAACCTCATCCCGATCAACCAGAACAAGCTGGAACCGGAAAACATCCGCGTCCTGCTGTCCGAGATCGCCTCCCCCGAGCAGATGCTCGGGCTGGAGCGCGACAACGAGCTGAACATGGGTGTCTCGGTGCCGAACCTCGGGCGCTTCCGCCTGTCGGCCTTCCGCCAGCGCGGTTCGATCTCGGCGGTGTTCCGCTTCGTGCCGGCGAACATCCCGCCGATCGGCGAACTGGGCCTGCCTCCGGTGCTATCCGAGCTGATCATGGAAAAGCGCGGCCTGCTGCTGATCGTGGGCGCCACCGGCTCCGGCAAGTCGACCACCATCGCCTCGATGCTGGACCACCGCAACGACACCCGCACCGGCCACATCCTGACGCTGGAAGACCCGATCGAGTACCTGTTCAAGAACAAGAAGTCGATCGTCAACCAGCGCGAGATCGGCAGCGACGCCACCGATTTTGCCACCGCGCTGCGCAATTCGATGCGCCAGGCGCCCGACTGCATCCTGATCGGCGAGATCCGCGACAAGGAGACCATGGCGGCGGCGCTGGCGTATGCGCAATCCGGCCACCTGGTGCTGGCCACCCTGCACGCCAACAACAGCTACAACGCGCTGAACCGCATCATCAGCTTCTACCCGATCGAGAACCGCGCCGCCCTGCTGCAGGACCTGGCATCGAGCGTGAAGGCGATCGTCTCGCAGCGCCTGGTCAAGTCCGCCGCCGGCGGCCAGCGCCAGGCCGCGGTCGAGGTGATGCTGAACACCCGCTACATCGCCGACCTGATCGAAAAAGGCGAGATCGGCCAGATCAAGGACGCCATGGACAAGAGCCTGTCGCCGGGTTCGCAATCGTTTGAAACCGCCCTGCTCAAGCTGGTCAAGGACGGCCTGGTGACGCAGGACGAAGCACTCGCGAATGCCGACTCGGCCACCAACCTGCTCTGGCTGCTCAACAATGGGCCGGACAGCCAGGTGCAGGCGGAAGAGGAGCAGAAGAAACCGGACGCCCAGGGCGCGTCGTTTACCGAATTCTCGCTCGATCCCTGAGCGAATCCTGCCGTCCGCTGCGGAGCAGCACCCCTGTGTAGAATCCTCGCAGGGGACGCCTTGTGCTATCCTTTGCCGCCTTTTCAAAACACCATCAGCCCGCGCGTTCGCACGGGCCAGCGAGCTACGCCCATGACCACGACCCTCTACGGCATCCCCAACTGCGACACCGTCAAGAAAGCCCGCACCTGGCTCAGCGACAACGGCCACGACTTCGCGTTCCATGATTTCAAGAAACAGGGCCTGGATCGCGAACTGGTGGCCGGCTGGCTCGAGCAGCTCGACTGGGAAACCCTGGTCAACCGCAAGGGCACGACCTGGCGCAATTTGCCGGACGAGCGCAAGGCGCAGGTCACGGACAAGGCCGGCGCCCTGGAACTGATGCTGGAACACCCTTCCGTCATCAAGCGCCCGGTGCTGGCAGGCGTGGGCCCGGTGTCGGTCGGCTTCTCGGCCGACATGTACGCCGCCAAGTTCCAGGAAGCCAAATGAAAGCCTCGCGCACCCAGTTGCTCACCGAAGAGCTGATCGCCCTCGACTCGGTCACCCCGCACGACCGGGGCTGCCAGCAGCGCCTGATCGAGCTGCTGGCGCCGCTCGGTTTCCACTGCGAGACCATCGAATCGAACGGGGTCACCAACCTGTGGGCGCGCAAGGGATTGGTCGCGCCGGTGTTCGTGTTCGCCGGCCATACCGACGTGGTGCCGTCCGGCCCGGAGCACCAGTGGGCCTCGCCCCCGTTCGTGCCGACCAGTCGCGACGGCAAGCTGTACGGCCGCGGCGCCTCCGACATGAAAACTTCGATCGCGGCCATGGTCGTGGCCTGCGAGGAGTTCATCGCGGCCCACCCCGAGCACAAGGGCTCGATCGCGTTCCTGATCACCAGCGACGAGGAAGGCCTGGCGGTGGACGGCACCGTGGTCGTGTGCGAGCGCCTGGAAGAACGTGGCGAGACGCTCGACTATTGCCTGGTCGGCGAACCGACCTCGAACCACGTGCTGGGCGACACCATCAAGAACGGCCGCCGCGGCTCGCTCTCGGGCCACCTGGTGATCAAGGGCATCCAGGGCCACATCGCCTATCCGCAGCTGGCGCGCAACCCGATCCACCAGGCCGCGCCGGCGCTGGCGGAACTGGCGGCCGAGGTATGGGACGAAGGCAACGAGTACTATGCGCCGACCAGCTGGCAGGTCTCGAACATCCACGCCGGCACCGGCGCCAACAACGTGATCCCGGGCAGCATGAGCCTCGACTTCAACTTCCGCTTTTCGACGGCCAGCACCGCCGACGGCCTGGAAGCGCGCGTGCACGCCATCCTCGACCGCCACTGCCTGGACTACACGCTGGAATGGACGCTCTCGGGCCAGCCCTTCCTGACGCCCAAGGGACCGCTGTCGGACGCCCTGTGCGATGCGATCTTCGACGAACTGGGCGTGCGGACCGAACTGTCGACCAGCGGCGGCACCTCGGATGGCCGCTTCATCGCCGCCATCTGCCCGCAGGTGATAGAATTCGGGCCTCCGAACGCCAGCATCCACAAGATCGACGAACACATCGAGCTGCGCTACATCGACCCCCTCAAGAACATCTACCGCCGCACGCTGGAACAGCTGCTGGCGCAGTAACGAGTAATGAAAAGCCCACGGGAGAAGGCCATGACCAATACCACTTTCAGCACGCCGCGCGACCTGCTGCGCTACGCGATCACCCGCTTCAACGGCGCGAAGCTGTTCTTCGGCCACGGCAGCGCCGAGGCCTTCGACGAAGCCGCCTACCTGATCCTGCACACCCTCAAGCTGCCGCTGGACCGGCTCGACCCCTTCCTCGACGCCCGGCTGCTGGCGGACGAAGTGATCCAGGTGATGGAAGTCATCGAACGCCGCGTCACCGAGCGCGTGCCGGCCGCCTACATCACCCGCGAAGCCTGGCTGGGCGAATACCGTTTCTACGTGGACGAGCGCGTGCTGGTGCCGCGCTCCTTCATCGCCGAACTGGTCCCGCAGACCTTCAGCCCCTGGGTGCAGGATCCTGACGCCGTGGAGAACGTGCTGGAACTGTGCACGGGCAGCGGCTGCCTGGCGATCATGATGGCCGAGGCCTTCCCGAACGCCGTGATCGACGCGGTCGACATCTCGAAGGATGCGCTGGCCGTGGCCGAGCACAACATCCGCGAATACAAGCTCGAAGGCCGGGTCAACCCGATCGAATCGGACCTGTATGCCAACGTGCCGTTCAAGAAGTACGACCTGATCGTCACCAACCCGCCCTACGTGAACAGCGCCTCGATGGGCAAGCTGCCGCCGGAATACCTGCGCGAGCCGCAGATCGCGCTGGCCGGCGGCGAGGACGGCATGGACCTGGTGCGCAAGATCGTGGCCGGCGCCGCCGAGCGCCTGAGCCCGGAAGGCATCCTGGTGGTCGAGATCGGAAACGAAGCAGAATACGCCGAAGCCGCCTTCGGCCACCTCGGCCTGACCTGGCTGAGCACCAGCGCCGGCGACGACGCGGTGTTCCTGCTGACCGCCGAACAGCTGCAGGCGCAGTAATACCGTTTGCTTTAACGACTCTCGTAGGGTGGGCGGGTTTCCCGCCCACGCGTTCAACTCCCGGACGCATTGTGGCAACACATTCTTTAGCTGAACGCGCGGGCGGGAGACCCGCCCACCCTACCAAACCGTTTAGATAGTTTTCCATGATCCGCTTCCAGAACGTCAGCCTGATGCGCGGCACCAAGCCGCTGCTCGAAGACGCCGACCTTACCCTCAATCCGGGCGACAAGATCGGCCTGATCGGCGCCAACGGCGCCGGCAAATCGAGCCTGTTCGCCATGCTGCGGGGCGAATTGCATCCCGACCAGGGGGCGATCGACTTCCCCGCCAAGTGGCGCATGGCCTACGTGGCGCAGGAGACCCCGGCGCTGGACCGGCCGGCGCTGGAATATGCGATCGACGGCGACGTCAACCTGCGCCGCCTGCAGGCCGAACTCGACGAACTGGAAGCGCATCCCGATGCCGGCGACCACGGCATGCGCCTGGGCGAACTGCACAGCCTGCTGCTTGACGCCGACGCCTACACGGTGCAGTCGCGCGGCGAGCAGCTGCTGCTGGGCCTGGGCTTCTCGCTGGAACAGATGGGGCAGCCGGTGGCCAGTTTCTCGGGCGGCTGGCGCATGCGCCTGAACCTGGCGCAGGCCCTGATGTGCCCGTCCGACCTGCTGCTGCTGGACGAGCCGACCAACCACCTCGACCTGGACGCGATCATCTGGCTGGAAGACTGGCTCAAGCGCTATCCCGGTACCCTGGTCATCATCTCGCACGACCGCGACTTCCTCGACGAGATCGTGGACGTGGTGGTGCACATCGACGAGCGCAAGCTCAAGCGCTACTCGGGCAACTATTCAAGCTTCGAGCGCCAGCGCGCGGCCCATCTGGTGCTGGCCGCAGCGGCCTTCGAGAAGCAGCAGCGCACCCGTGCCCACCTGCAGTCGTTTGTCGACCGCTTCAAGGCCAAGGCCACCAAGGCGCGCCAGGCCCAGAGCCGCATGAAGGCGCTGGCCAAGATGGAAGAACTGGCGCCGCTGCGCGCCGCCGCCGAATTCTCCTTCGAATTCCGCGAGCCGAGCTCGAGCCCCAACCCGCTGCTGGTGCTGGAAGACGTCGATGCCGGCTACCCGCTCCTGGACGAGCATGGCGACAAGGTCGGCGGCAAGGCCATCGTCAAGCGCGTGAACTTCTCGCTGCAGATCGGCCAGCGCATCGGCCTGCTGGGCGTGAACGGCGCCGGCAAATCGACCCTGATCAAGACCGTGGCCGGCGAACTGATGCCGCTGGAGGGCAAGGCGACCCTGGGCAAGGGCCTGTCGATCGGCTACTTTGCCCAGCACCAGGTCGAAATGCTGCGCCATGACGAGTCGCCCCTGTGGCACCTGGCGAAGATCGCGCCGACCGTGCGCGAACAGGAGCTGCGCAATTTCCTCGGCAGCTTCAACTTCCCGGGCGACATGGTGAGCAGCCCGATCGCGCCCTTCTCCGGCGGCGAAAAGGCGCGCCTGGCGCTGGCCCTGATCGTGTGGCAGCGCCCGAACCTGCTGCTGCTGGACGAACCGACCAACCACCTCGACCTGGAAACGCGCGAGGCCCTGACGCTGGCACTGGCCCAGTTCGAAGGCACCGTGGTGCTGGTCTCCCACGACCGCCACCTGCTGCGCGCCACCACCGACGAGTTCATCATCGTCGCCGACGGCAAGCTGCAGCCTTTCGACGGCGACCTGGACGACTACAAGGAATGGCTGTTCCAGACCAAGCTCGGCAAGGGCACCGGCACCCTGCCGGCGCCGGCCCCGGCCCCGGCCGGCGCACCCGCGCCAGCCCCCGCCCTGGCCCCGGTCGACCGCAAGGAGCAGAAGCGCCAGGAGGCCGAACAGCGCCAGCGCCTGGCCACACTGCGCAAACCGCTCGAGAACCGCGTCAAGCGCCTCGAAGAGCAGATGGCCAAGCTGAACGCGAAGAAGGCGGACATCGACGCCCAGCTGCTGGAGCCGGGCATCTACGAGGCCGAGCACAAGGACAAGCTCAAGACCCTGGTGGCCGACCAGGCCTTCGCGACGCGCGACCTGGAGCAGCTCGAATCGGAATGGCTGGAACTGCAGGAGCAGCTGGAAGGCCTGGCCGCCTGAGGCCTGTCAAGCCACCTGGCGCGGTTCGGCGGGCGCCACCGCCATCAGGCGCTCGATGTCGATCAGGATCATGCGTCTGCCCTTGGCCAGGCCGAGCCCGAGCAGGTAGTCGGCGTCCTGCCGCGCGCCCGGCATGGGCGCCACCTGCTCCGGATGCAGGCGCACCACGCCCGTGACGCGCTCCACCACCACCCCCACCACGCCGGCCGGCACCCGCACGATCACCACGTCGGTGTCCGGCGCCGGCAGCGAAAAGACGCTGGCAAAGGCGGCCCGCAAGTCCATCACCGGCATGATCACCCCGCGCGACAGCGCCACGCCACCGATGATTTCGCCGTCGTTCGAAAAGCGCTCGAGCGACCGGTATGCCTTGAGCTCCTGCACCGCAGCGTAGTCGAGCCCGTATTCGAGCCCGCCCAGGGTGAAACACAGGAACTGCTGGGGTGCAGTGAGAGTGGGGAGCTGGTTCGGCATGGCGGTTCCTTTCATCGGCACCACCTATGCTAAGGGCGCACTCCCGTGGAATTGTTGACTGGACTCAACTATCGGCCTGTGCCGGGCGGGATATACCGGTCTCCCAGCGCTACCTTGGCCGCGCGCTGGTCGATGTGCTTGAAAAACGGCCTGCCCGTGCCCTCGGAGATGAAAAAGAAATACTCGCCATGGGGATTGCGGGCGTAGCGCTGCACCCGCAGCACCGTCCGCATGCTCCGGTCCAGGTATTCGCGCCGCTCGTCGACGATGGTGGCGGTGCGTCCATCGAAGCACATGGCCGGATCGGCCGCCTCGACCCTGAGCTGCAGGAATTCCTGCGATGCCTGTCAAGGAAGGGTAGGATGGGCGCTGCCCAGGGCCAGGTCGCGCAGCATGGCCACCAGCGGCGCGTCGTTCGGATTGGCCAGCACCGCCGGCAGCAGCGCGCACGGCACCAGCGATACCGCCTGGCTTTCCCAGCCCATGTCGGACGGACAGCCGCCCACGCGCCGTCCCAGGTAGTAGCGGGTACGGCTGCGGCTGCGGGTCAGGTCCATCAGGAAGCCGGTCAAGACCACGTGCAGGCCGCTTTCTTCGTAGGCCTCGCGGATCGCCGTGGCGCGTAATGGCATGCCCGGATCCGCCGTCCCTTTCGGAAACGTGGCCGGGTAGCCGCCGAACGCATTCGACGGATGCACCACCCAGACCCGCGCGTCGCTTTCCACGATGACGACACCTGCCGCCACCCGCTTGTCCGGCGCCGGCACGAAGCGGGGCTCGGCGAAGACCTCCTCCCGCCCCGCCAGCACGGACCAGCCGGCATCGTCCTGCGGCGCGGCGTGCCATACCTGGAAGCCGATGCCGTTCAGGGCGGGCGGCAGCGCGCCCTGCGGAACGACGGTCGCCACCTGGCCGGGATCGGCCCAGCTGCCGGCTGGCGTGGCCCGGCTCGGGGCATGCAGCGTCACCGGTTCGCCGCGTTCGTCCTTCTTCGGATGGAGGGAAGTCATCTGGTTATTCTACGTCAGCGCGCTTCAAGCCGGCAGCGCGAGCATTCGCTGGATGGGCCAGGTATTTCCGGCCCGCATTGGCGAGATGAGCCAACAGCACAGCATTGCCAACAGCCTCGCCCCATTGATCCGGCCGACCTTCTGTGACAAGATCGGCTGACCTCCCTGCCTCGCCAATAACATGAACAAGACGCCCGGCTCCGCCCCCATCACCCTTGCGCTCGACAATCTCCTGCTCGACACCCGGCCGCGGCAGCTGGGCGGCTGGCGCCGCGGCGGCGTGGAGTTCCTGTACTTCGGCTTCAAGAATGCGCGCGCCTGCCTGTTCGTGGGCCTGTTCTTCGCCGCCATGATGCTCACCCCGCGCGCCGGCGTGTTCGGGATTGCGCGCTACGACCTGCTGCTGCTGGTGGCGCTGTGCATCCAGTTGTGGATGCTGCGCTCCGGCCTGGAGACGATGGACGAGCTCAAGGCGATCTGCCTGTTCCATGCGATCGGTTTCGCGCTCGAGGCCTTCAAGGTGTCGGGCGCGATCCAGTCCTGGGCCTATCCCGACTTCGCCCATACCAAGGTGGTGGGCGTGCCGCTGTTCTCGGGCTTCATGTACGCCGCCATCGGCAGCTACATCGTGCAGGCCTGGCGCCTGTTCGACCTGCGCATCCGCCACCATCCGCCGCACTGGATGGCCTGGACCATCGCCATCCTGATCTACCTGAACTTCTTCACCCACCATTACATCGGCGACTACCGCTGGTACCTGGCGGCCTGCGCGCTCGGCCTGTATTCGCGCACCACGGTGGTGTTCCGGCCGCTGGACCGCGACCGCAAGATGCCGTTGCTGCTGTCCTTCGTGCTGATCGGCTTCTTCATCTGGCTGGCCGAGAACATCGGCACCTTCTGGGGCGTGTGGCGCTACCCGAACCAGCTGGGGGCCTGGTCGGCGGTCCACGTGAGCAAGTGGAGTTCGTGGTCGCTGCTGGTGATCATGACCTTCACCATCGTCGCCAACCTCAAGCACATCAAGGAAAAGATCCATGTCGCGCGGGCGTAGCATGCCCGTGTCCGCCATTTCGAAGGAACCGCCATGAAGTCGCCGACCAGTCTCCCGGCCCCGCCCGCGCTCGTGTCCGTGCTCGTTTCCGCGCTCGTGTCCGCGCTCTTGCCGGCGGCCCTCCTGATGCCGTCACCGGCCCATGCGGCCGGCCACCAGAGCGAACACGCGATTGCCGCCGAGCTCGACCCGCAAGACATGCTGGCCGGGCTCGAACGCCAGCGCGCGCAGGCCATCCTGCGGCGCGACATCGCCACCTTGCGCCACCTGATGGACCGCCAGTACCACCATGTCGACAGCCGCGGGCGCGTGCGCAGCAAGACCGAGTTGCTCACGGCCCTCGAACGCGAGGATTTGCGCTTCCGGTCCTACGACATCGAATCGGCGGAAGTGCAACTGCTCGACGAGGGCGGCGTGGCGCTGGTCACCGGCACCTTCAGCTCCCTGCAGGCCGGCGCCAGGGCGCGGCCCTTCCGCGGACGCTATGTGCACGTGTGGGTGCGCCAGCCGGACGGCTGGAAGAATACCTACCATCAGGTGACGGCCATCAGGCCGGCGCAAGGGGCGCGCCGGCGCGACTAGTGTCGCCACCCGGATTCAAGGCGTAGCGACCTCTTCCGTAGCCCAGCTGAAGCTGCCGCTGCCGCCGGCGAACAGCAGTTCGGCGCCGCTGGCGTCGCGCAGTCGCGCCTTGATCTCGCGCGGCTGCAGGTTGCGGGCGCCCTCGTCCTCGGCGGCATCCGGGTCGACGTCCAGGGCGCGCACCGTGATGTCGCCGTCCACCTGCGCGATGGCGACGCTCACCGCGCCGGCGTGCCGTGCGCGCTGCGCCCCGAGTTTCGCCAGCAGCGCCATGCCGGACTGCTGTTCGGCTTCGATGTCCTTGATCGCCTGCGTCAGCGCGGCCATCTGCTTGAGCGCCGGCGCGACCGCCTCGGCCAGCTTCCTGAAGGCCGGCTGCTGCTCCGGCGTGAGCACCAGCTCTCCCTTGCGCACCCGCCCTGCCAGCCGGACGTAGCTGGCCACCTCCGGCTGGGCCGTCAGCGCGCCCATCGCCGCGCGCCGCTGCTGCGCCAGCTGGCCGAACTGGCCCACCCGCGCGCGGATCATGCCGATCGCCTCGTCGATGCGGCGGCAGTCGGGGCGCAGCACGAATACGCGCATCTCGCTGTGCCCGCGCGGCGCGGCGCGCTCGATGGCTACCCGCTTGGCGGCGATCGCGCAGCCCTCGGCCTGGCCGGCTTCGACGATGTCGGCGACGATCTCGCAATTGACCGCCTCCACCACCGTGACCTTGGTCCCCGAGATGCTGCAGTTTTCGGCGCGCTGCAGGCTGACCTCGCCGTTCGCGCTGTGGATGGTGGCGCCGGACGCCATCCCCATGACGACGATCGCGCCGTCGGCGTTGCGCGCACTGCCGCCGATCAGGTTGCGGTTCAGGAGCACCGTGCCGCCGCGCGAGACCACGTTGCCGAACACGTCGGCATGCACCGTGATGCTCTCGCCCTCGACCACCCGGTTTTCCTGGACTTCGCCGAATTCCTCGTAGTCGCCTTCCAGCTGCAGATTGCCGGTGGTCCTGGCGCTGACCCCATCGTGGCTGACGATCTTGTCGCCCACCGAGAGCCGGCTGCCCTCCACGTTGAGAAAGCCGTCCTGCAACGCCACCACGAACTCGCCCTCCGCGACGCGATCGACGCCCGTGCCCGGACCGCTCCATTCGCCAAGTTCGAGGTCGGCCGGCATCTCGGGCGCGAGCGCGATGCCCGACAGGTCGAAACCGGGCTCGCCCTGCACACGCGGGAGTTTCTGCAGCAGGCGCGTGCCGCGCTGGACCTGGGGGAAGCGGTTCTGGAAGCTCATCAGGTCGAGCCTGCCGTTGGCGAGCTGGCGCGGCGCATCGCTGCGGTGCAGGTCGCTCGATACCTCGACCACGCGCGCATCCTGCCCCGGGTGCGGCGGCAGGCGGCGCGCCACCACCACGCGCCCGGCCGCGCCGCCGGCGATCGCGTCCAGCACCGCCGCGACATCGATGCCGAAGCGGATGCCCTTGGTCCACATGTCGGCGATGAATTCATCGATGTCGAGCCGGACCGGCTGCTCGACGCCGTCGGCGTCGGGCAGGAACAGCGGCTCGAAATAATACTCGGCTTGCCCGTCAGCGATCTTCACCGCCCGGTAGAGCGCACGGCGGCGCGGATCGAAAGGACGGATGTCGTCGGCCAGGCGCACGACCGTTTCGCCGCGCGGGTTGCGCGGCAGGTCCGGCCCGTGACCGAACAGCGCCTTGATCAGGACCGGATAATCGAGGCCGGCGAAGTACTGGTTGCGCAGCAGCACGCTCTCGACCGCCGCCAGCAAGGCCGGTCCGAGCGCGCCCGGATCGGCATGCACGCCATCGGCCTGGCGGCTGATGCAGGATGCAATGCCAGGCAGGGGACCGGCGGGGGCATGGCGCGCCGCGGGCGCGGCCGCCGCGCTGGGGACGACGAAGTTGGACAAGGCACACGCTCCGATCTGCTCAGGTGGGCATCAAGATAGCATGTTAACCAACACAAATAAACGTATGGCAATAAATACCAGGGAGAATTGCGCCGCCGGTGTCCGCGATGAAGCAGCCCCCCAACGACAACGGCGCCCGCAGGCGCCGTTGGTGATGTGCCGGCCGGCCGCCGTGTCAGCGGCGGCGCGCGTTCGGGTACAGGTCCATGCCGGCTTCGTTGATCTGGCGGCGCAGGTCGCGGCGCTCGTCGGGCGTCATGCGGCCGCTGCGGCGCGGATCGTCGCGCTGCTGCGCGCGCACCTGCTCTTCCAGGTCGCGGCGCCGGGCGTCTTCGCGCATCTGCATCTCATAGGCGCGCTGCTCGTCGCGCGCATCCTGCGCACGGGTATCGAAACGCTGCTGCTGCAACTCTTCGCGGCGCGGGCTGCGATCCTGTCCGGCGGCGACGGCGGCCGCGCCGGTGCAGGCCAGGACGCAGGCGAGCACGCCGTGCCTGAACACACGCGCCATCCGGTCGCCGCTTGCAGTTGCAACTCCTGCCTGGGTTTTCGTATTCACGTTGTTCATGTTGTGCCTCTTCCGCGATGCCATATAAACAGATAAGCTGTGATTTCCACTTGCCGCCAGTGTATGTGCATACCGTCCGAGGTGTAAGCCAGATTGGGTAAAGTTTGTAACACAATGTAATGGCTGAGCCATAAGGACGAGATGTCCGCGCGATAAGACGTTACCATAGCGACATGCTTCTGACAATTCTGGATTCCATATGAACGCATCGACGAACAATACGGGCAGCAGCCCGACCACCGGCGCCGCCGGCAACCAGGCCGGCCACTCCGCCAGGATCATGGTGGTGGACGACGACGTCCGCCTGCGCGACCTGCTGCGCCGCTACCTCACCGAGCAGGGCTTCCAGGTGGTCACCGCGGAAAGCGCGCCGGCCATGAACAAGCTGTGGCTGCGCGAGCGCTACGACCTGCTGGTGCTGGACCTCATGCTGCCCGGCGAGGACGGCCTGTCGATCTGCCGCCGCCTGCGCGGCGCGGGCGACCAGACCCCGATCATCATGCTCACCGCCAAGGGCGAGGACGTCGATCGCATCGTCGGCCTCGAAATGGGCGCCGACGACTACCTGCCCAAGCCCTTCAACCCGCGCGAGCTGGTGGCCCGCATCGGGGCGGTCCTGCGCCGCAAGGGGCCGGACGAGATCCCGGGCGCCCCGAGCGAAACCCCGCAGACCTTCGAGTTCGGCGACTTCGTGCTCGACCTGGGCACCCGCACCCTCAAGAAGAACGGCGAGACCGTGCCCCTGACCACCGGCGAATTCTCGGTGCTGAAGGTGTTCGCCCGCCACGCACGCCAGCCGCTGTCGCGCGAGAAGCTGATGGAGCTCGCGCGCGGACGCGAATACGAAGTCTTCGACCGCTCGCTGGACGTGCAGATCTCGCGCCTGCGCAAGCTGATCGAGCCCGACCCTTCCAGTCCCCTGTACATCCAGACCGTGTGGGGCCTGGGCTACGTGTTCATCCCGGAAGGACAGCCGCGCTAGTGTTCGCTCCGATGTTCGCACCGCTTTCGGCGGCGCGCCGCGCCGCCCGCTTTGCCTGGTACCGGAGCGGCCTGTTCTGGCGGACCTTCCTGCTGATGTCCTTGCTGACCGCCGCCTCGATCGGTTCGTGGATCGGCATGATCAGCGTGTTCCAGCGCGGTCCCCAGATCCAGCAGACCGCCGAAACGGTCAACTCGATGGTGACCCTGACCCGGGCCGCCCTGATCCACTCCGCTCCGGACCAGCGCCGCGAACTGCTGTTCGAACTGGTGTCGAACGAAGGCATCCGCATCCTCACGCTGAACGACGACGACCTGGTCGAGCCGCCGCCCAACAATCCCCTGATGCCGGAGATCGCCGCCATCGTGCGCGCACGTCTCGGCCAGGAGACCCGTTTTTCCAGCGGCGTGAACGGGGTGCCGGGCTTCTACATCAGCTTCAATATCGACGGCGACGAATACTGGCTGATGCTCGAGCGCGAGCGCCTGGCCGGCCTGACGGGCAAGCAGTGGCTCGGCTGGGCGGCGCTGGTGGGCCTGCTGTCCCTGATCGGCGCCGCCTTCATCTCTTCGCTGGTCAACCGCCCGCTGGCGCGACTGACGGCGGCCGCGCGCGCCATCGCCAAGGGCGAGCGCCCGAGCCCGCTGCCCGAGAAGGGCTCGCAGGAGATCATCGAGGCCAACCGCAGCTTCAACCAGATGGTGGAAGACCTGGCCCAGGTCGAGAAGGACCGTGCGGTGATCCTGGCCGGCATCTCGCACGACCTGCGCACGCCGCTGGCGCGCATGCAGCTCGAGGTCGAGATGGCCAGCCTGCCGGCGGACGCGCGCGAAGGCATGCAGTCGGACATCAACCAGATGGACGCGATCATCGGTCAGTTCCTCGACTTCGCCAAGCCGACCGACGCCGCCACCTTCGTCGCGGTGAACCTGTCCGAGATGCTGGCCGAGGTCGGCCGCGAGGCCGGCCGCATCCGCGACCTGCGGGTGCAGGTCGACCTGATGCCCGGCGTGCACGTGATGGGCAACGCCACCGACCTGCGGCGCGTGCTCAACAACATCATCGAGAACGCCCGCAAGTACGGCAAGACGCCGGGCCAGGACTTCACCGAGATCGCGCTCGTCTTGCGCGTAAAGGCGACGGGGCACGGACGGCGCGCCTTGATCGAGATCTGTGACCACGGCGTGGGCGTGCCGCAAGACCAGATCAACCAGCTGCTGAAACCCTTCACGCGCCTGGACAGCGCGCGCGGCCAGGCCAACGGCGCCGGCCTGGGACTGGCCATCGTCGAGCGCGTGCTCACCCGCCACAACGCCGAGCTCACGGTAAGCAACCGCGCAGGCGGCGGCCTGCTGCTGCAACTGGCGCTGCCGCTGGCGGGATAGGCGGCACGTGGGTCAGCTCCTGGCCGCCCTGCTCCGTGGCCTCGGCCGCAACCTGCTGGTGTTCGCGGGCATCGTGCTGGTCCTCGCCTCCGGGCACTGGCTGCACGACGAATGGGCTGGCGTCCAGCGCATCGTCGGCGAACTCCCCGCGCTGCGCCAGGCGCAGGCCGGGTTCGATGGGCGCCGCGCCGTGCTGGCGCGCGACGCGCAGGACGAAGCGCGCCGTCTGTCCGGCGCCGGCCTGGCGCAACTCGACGCCCGGATCGACACCCTCGACGACGAAATCGCCGCCTTGCGGCGCGAGCAGGAGCGCGCGCCGGTGCTGGGCGCGGCGCTCGCCGGCCGCGAGGCGCTGGCGCAGCAGCTCGCACGCGCGGCCATGCGCGACCTGGCGCTCGAACTGCGGCGCCAGCAGAAGGCGCATTTGCTGGTCCTGCGCGCGCGCGTCGATGCGCTCGTCAACCGGCAGGCCGCGCGCGCCAGGCTGGAACAGTTGCGGCGCGCGCACGTCGCCATCTACGCGCAGCTGCAGGAGGCGCTGGCGCGGCGCGCCCGGGCCGAGGCGGCGGCGGGCGCCTGGGGCAAGCTGTTCTTCACCGGCGCCTACCGCGAGTTGCGGGCGCTGGACGCACAGGTGCAGCAGCTATTGGCCAGGAACGAGGCGGCACACCGCGCCTACCTGGCGCAGCGCACGCTGGTGAACGGGCTGCCTTCGGTGGCGGCGCCGGCCACCTTCCGGCTCGACCAGCGAGCCCTGGATGCGGCCGGCGCGCCGCTGCGCGCGCGGCTGCTGCAGGTCGAGCAGCTGGCGGGAAGCAGCGGCGCCTGGCGGGCCTACGGGGCGGTACGGCCGCTGTTGCTGCCGGCCCTGGCGCTGCTGGTCGCGTGGTGGCTGGCGCCGGCGGCCATCCGCACCGTGTTCTATGTGGTACTGGCGCCGCTGGCGGCGCGCCGGCCGCCGATCGTGATCGACGCCGCCGGGCCGGAGGCCCGGCATCCCTCCCCTGCGGTCGCGCTGGCTTCGCGTGTCTCGCAAGGCCTGCGCCTGGCGCCGGGCGACGAACTGCTGATCCGTCCCGACTACTGCCAGAGCCAGCCTGCCGGCGTCGGCGTCTCGACCCGGCTGCTGTTCGACTGGCGGCGCCCCCTGAGCAGCCTGGCCGCGCGCTTGTGGATGCTCAAGCGCCTGCGCGCCAGCACACCCGCCGAACTGGTGCTGTCGTCGGTGGCCGACCCGCTCGACGAACTCGCGCTGCTGGAACTGGCGCCGGGCCAGGCTTTCGTGCTCCAGCCGCGCGCCCTGGTCGGCATGCTGCACCGTAGCGGAGAGCGGCCCGCCATTCGCAGTCACTGGCGCCTGGGAACGCTGCACGCCTGGCTCACCCTGCAGTTGCGCTACCTGGCCTTCGAGGGCCCGGCGACGCTGGTGCTCAGGGGCTGCCGCGGCGTGCGCATGGAGCAGGCGGGCGACGGGCGCAGCATCAGCCAGGATGCGACCCTCGGGTTCAGCGCGCAGGCCCGCTACCGGACCGTGCGCGCCGAGCCTTTCCTGCCCTACCTGATGGGCAGGCAGGCGCTGTTCCACGACAGCTTCGCCGGGCAGGACGCCTGCTTCCTGTACGAGGAAGTGCCGCGCACGGCGCGGGCTGGCCGGCGCGCCAGCAATCCCCTCGAGGTGCTGCTCGACGCCGGGCTGAAAGCCTTCGGCATTTGACCAGGCGCCCGGCATTGGCCGGTGGCCGCCGCTATGCCAGGCTCGCCAGCGCCTGCGCGATGCCGGGATAGCGAAACACGAACCCTTCCCGTTCCAGGCGGCGCGGCGCCACCCGCTGCCCTTCGAGCAAGAGGTCGGCCTGCTCGCCCAGCGCCAGCCGCATCGGCCAGGCCGGCGTCGGGATGAAGCTGGGGCGACGCCAGAGGCGCGCGGCGGTCCGGCTGAATTGCGCCTGCGTCACCGATTCCGGCGCCGTGAAATTGCTCGCGCCGACAGCGCCCGGCGCCGGATGATCGAGCGCCTGGCGCCAGCGGTGCGCCATGCCGCGCACCGCATCGTCGACGTGGATCCATGACAGCCACTGCCGTCCGCCGCCCAGGCTGCCGCCCAGGCCGAGCAGGATCGGCAGCAGCATCGCCGGCAGCGCCCCGCCGGTGCCGAGGACCAGGCCGAAGCGCATGCATTCCACCTGCACGCCGTATTGCGCGGCCGCGGCCGCTGCCGCTTCCCATTCGCGGCACAAGTCCGACATGAAGATCGCCTGCGGCGGCGCGGTTTCGTCGAGCATGGTGTCGTCGCCGATCCGCTGGATGCCGTAGTAGCCGATCGCCGAGGCGTTCAGCAGCAGGAAGGGTTTCTGCCGCGCGCGCGCGATCCAGGCGACCAGCCGGCGCGTCAGCTCGATCCGGCTGCGGCGCAGGGCCGCCTTGCGCGCCGCGCTCCAGCGCGGCCCGAGGATGCGGGCGCCGGCCAGGTTGACCACCACGTCGACCGCGCAATCCGGCGCCAGCGCCTCCAGCGTGGACACGCAGCGCACCCGGCCGTCGAACAGGCTGGCCGCCGCCTCGGGCCGGCGGCTCAGGGCGATCACCGCATGGCCGTCGCGCAGCAGTGCGCGCACCAGGTGCTGGCCGATGAAACCGGTGGCGCCGGTGACCAGCACGGTGCGCTGGTCGGGGTCGAAGGACAGCGCGGGCGCGCCGGGATCGGCAGCTGCGATGCGCGTGCGGCGCATGGCGGCCAGCACGTCGCCCAGGCCGGACAGGCGCTGCCCGCGTGCAGCCGAATGCCTTGGGGTGCTCATGGTTTCTCCTTGGAAGGTGGAAGGAAGCGCGCCACCTGGCCGCCCATCCTGAGCATGCGCTGCAGGGTCTGCGGCGGCAGGTGCTGGAAATCCTGGAAGCTGGCGCTGAGCAGTTCGAGGAAGGCCAGCACGCCCTGCATGCGCGCCAGCGTGGCCGCATCGAGTTCCGCGTCTTCTGCGCCGTCGATGGCGCATTCGCGCAGCACGCTCAGGGTCGGATCGATCTCGCGCCGCTTGCGCTCTTCCAGGATGACGCGAAAGATGTCCCACACGTCCTGCAAGGCCTGGAAATGGTCGCGCCGGTCGCCCAGCACATGGCTGACGCGCACCAGCTTCCAGCTCTGCAGCTCCTTGAGGCTGTTGCTGACGTTGGAGCGGGCCACGCCCAGGGTCTCGACGATGTCGTCGGCGCTCAAGGGGCGCCCGGACAGGTAGAGCAACGCATGGATCTGCGCCACCGTGCGGTTGACGCCCCAGCGGCTGCCCATCTCTCCCCAGTGCAGGACGAACTTCTGCGCGGTCGGGCTCAGGGTCATGACTTTCCTTTATTTCTGTTATTACAGAAATTAAAGAACAAAATCGGCGCCCGGTCAAGCCTTCCCCGCATGGCATCGGTGCGAAGCCCTGCCTGGCGCCTGCCGGCCGCGCTTCGTTATACTGTCGGCTTCCGACCTTCGCGAGCCCCACATGCCCGACACCGCCCTCTCCTACCGTGACGTCGAACTGGCCGCCGAGCGCCTGGCCGGCGCCGCGCACCGCACGCCGGTCCTGAGCTCGACCACGGCCAACGCCATGAGCGGCGGCACGCTGTTCTTCAAGTGCGAGAACTACCAGCGCATGGGCGCCTTCAAGTTCCGCGGCGCCTACAACGCCATCGCGAAATTCGACGACGCCCAGCGCAAGGCCGGCGTGCTGACCTATTCGTCCGGCAACCACGCCCAGGCGATCGCGCTGTCGGCCAGGCTGGCCGGCATCCGGTCGACCATCATCATGCCGCAGGACGCGCCGGCGCTGAAGGTCAAGGCGACCCGGGAGTACGGCGGCGAAGTCGTCACCTACGACCGCTATCTGGAAAACCGCGAGGAGATCGGCCGGCGCCTGTCGCAGAAGCGCGGCATGACCCTGATTCCGCCCTACGACCACCCGGACGTGATCGCCGGCCAGGGCACGGCGGCCAAGGAGTTGTTCGAGGAAGTCGGCCAGCTCGACATCCTGCTGGTGTGCCTGGGCGGCGGTGGCCTGCTGGCCGGCTGCGCGCTGGCGGCGCGCGCGCTGGCGCCGCATTGCAAGGTGATCGGGGTCGAGCCGGAAGCCGGCAACGACGGCCAGCAATCGCTGCGCAAGGGGGAAATCGTGCACATCGCCGTGCCCCGGACCATCGCCGACGGCGCCATGGTCACCCATATCGGCGAGCACAATTTCGAGGTGATACGCCGCGCCGTGGACGACATCGTCACCGTCAGCGACGCCCAGCTGGTGCAGACCATGGCCTTCTTTGCCGAACGCATGAAGATGATCGTCGAGCCGACCGGCTGCCTGGCGGCGGCCGCGGCGCTGCACGGCGTGGTCGATGTGCGGGACAAGCGCGTCGGCATCCTGATCAGCGGCGGCAACGTCGACCTGTCGCGCTTTGCCGAGCTGATCCACACCCTCGCGGCCTGAGGGCGGGCGAGCCCTTTAGCGCTGAGAGATTCTTGTGCGCAAGCCGCGCACACGTGAAGCAACGAACAGAGCCGTGTCAGACAGACACGGACAATGGAGGCTCAATCAAAGGAGTCGACCATGAAGCGTCATCTCTGCCTCAGCATGCTTGCGGCCGCGCTGGCCGGGGCGCCCGCCCACGCCGGCTCGGACATCGTGAAGTGCGTGGACAGCGCCGGCCATATCACCCTGACCGACCAGCCCTGCGACAGCGGCGCCACCATGGTGCGCGTGGTGACCAGCGCCGTGGACCAGGCCGGCACCCGCGCCGAGCCGCATCCACTTGCCGTCGAGCACGGCGCACTGCCGCCGCGCGCGCTACCGCGCCGCCCGGCCGCGCCGCGCGTCAAGGCCAAGCCGCTGATGCGCGACGTCGCCACCCTGAAGGCGGCGCATGCGCAGTTCCTGTTGATGGATGCGGGCGCCCGCCAGACTACCCTGGCTACGCTGGATTGAACCCGTCCCGGCTGCCCGGGACCGCGCATTGCAGCTCATGCAGGTGGGTCACGCTGGCCAGGTGCAGCGCCGACGGCGCTTCCAGCGCGCGCAGCACGTCCAGCACCTCGGGATCGGTGATGAAGTCCGCCGCCGAGCGTGCCTGCAGCAGGCGCTCCGGCGGCTGCGAGCGGGCCACCGCCCAGCCCTGCACATAGTCCACGCCGATTTCCGCCAGCGTCTGCACGGTGGCGGCGTCTTCCGCCCACTCCGCGATGGTCTTCATGCCGAGGTTGCCCGCCAGGCTGACGATCGCTTCGACGATCGCCACGTTGGCCGGGTGGGCGTTGATGTTGACGATGAAGTTGCCGTCGATTTTCAGCACGTCGGCCGGCAGTTCCTTCAGGTAGGAGAACGAGGTGTAGCCGGCGCCGAAGTCGTCCAGCGCCACCTTCACGCCAAAGCTGCGCACCTGGTCGATGAAACGGCGCGTGTTGTCGAGGTCGTGCAGCGCGACGCTTTCGGTAATCTCCAGGCACAGGCGGCTGGCCACATGCACATAGCGGCCCAGGATATCGAAGGTGTCCTGCACGAAGCGCTCGTCGTTGAGCGAGGCGCCCGACAGGTTCATGCACACGAAACGCGTATTGCCCAGCTGATCGGCGTGCTCGGCGATCCAGCCCAGGGTGCTGCCCAGCACCCAGCGGTCGATCACGCTCGCGCGCCCGCTCTTCTCGGCGGCGGAAATCACCGCGCCGGCCGGCACGATGCGGCCGTCCGGCTCGCGCATGCGCAGCAGCACTTCGAAGTTCAGCGATTCGCGCGGACTGCGCAGCGACATGATCGGCTGCATCTCGAGCAGCAGGCAATCGGTCGCGTCCGGGCTGGACAGGCGAGCCACCATGTCCAGCTCGGCCGCGCGCTGGCGGAAGGCTTCGGCGCCGCTCTCGTAGACCACCAGGCCCTCGCCGCTGCCGGTCTTGGCTTCGCGGCAGGCGCGGTCGGCGGTCGAGACCGCATCCTTCATGGCGATCCCCGGGGTGACCTCGATCAGGCCGACCGAACCGCGCACATGGAAGGCCTTGTCGCCCACCCGGTATGGGGTATTGCCGAGGCGGTCGACGATGCCGCGGCAGATGATCGAGGCCAGCGGGATCGCCGTTTCCGGCATCAGGATCACGAACTCGTCGCCGCCCACCCGGCCGATCTGCTGGCCGCCGGCCAGCATGGTGGCCATGCGCTCGCAGACCTGCTTGAGCACCTCGTCGCCGGCCGCGTGGCCGAACAGGTCGTTGATCAGCTTGAAGCGGTCGAGGTCGACATAGGCCAGGGCCATCGGCTTGCCGGCGGCCAGCCCCTTGGCGGCCAGCGCGAATTCGCCCTCGATGCCGCGCCGGTTGTAGACCTTGGTCAGCGGATCGTTGTTGGCCATGAACTGCAGCTGCTCGGTGGCCTTGTGTTTCTCGGTGGTGTCCTGCAGCACGCCCTCGATGCGCGAGCGTGCCAGCGTGGCGCTGACCAGGAAGCGCTGGCTGCCGTCGCGGCTGGTCAGCTCCATCTCGGCCTCGGCCTTGGCATGAACGCCCTCGTGCAGTTCGGTCCAGGTGCTTTCGGTGAAGAACTGGCGCCATGCGGTGCGCCCGGGGACGAAGCTGGCGATGCCCAGCATCTTTTGCAGCGCCGGGTTGACGCTCAGGAAGTGGCCATACACGTCGAGCGTGAACAAACCCACCGGCATCGCCTGGTAGGCATGCTCCAGTTCCTGCTGGGCCGCTTCGCGCTGCTCGGTCTCCACCCGCATCTGTTCCGCCACGGCCAGGGCCGCCAGCAGGCTGGATGCGAGCGCGGCGGTGACGCTGTTGATGACGCCGAGCAGTTCGCGCATGCCGAGCGCGGCCGAGGCGACTTCGGCGATGGTGGCCAGGAAGCTGACCGCGAACGAGGCGGCAAACCAGGAGGCGACGCGGTTGCGCGACTCCGCGATAATCTTGAACAGGCCGACCGTCATCACCGAGAAGCAGCATACCGTGATGCCCCACAGCAGCGGCAGATACATGCCGTATGGCAGGAACATGGCGGCGGCCAGCATCGGCAGGCACAGCCACTGCATGATGCGGAACGGCAGCACGTAGCGCAGCGCCGCGATGTTTTCCCGCAACAGCGCCTGGTACAGGGTCAGCGTGGCGATGCCGTACAGGGTGATCGACACCGAACGGCTGCGCAGCAGCCACTCGGACGGAATGGTCTGGCCCAGCCACTGGATGTCCCAGCCGGCCGACAGCGCGGCCACGCGCAGGTTCAGCACCAGCCAGCCGGCGAACAGCACGTACAGGGGCTGGCGGTTGATCATGGCGGTGATCAGGATGAACAGGGCCAGCACCACCATGCCGCCGTCGAGCAGGCCGGACTTGCGGTGGTACTGCTCCACCGACAGCGCATACTGCTCGGCAGGCCATTGCAGCACCGACAGGCGCGCCGGACCGGCAAAGCGCGCGCGGCACAGCAGTTCGGGCGGCAGCGGCGCCAGTTCCAGGGCGAAGCCCGCTTTCGAGCCGGCGATGAAACCGGTCCCGGTGCTGCGCGTGGCGGCGCCCAGCGGCGCCAGGCTGGCGGCGTCCCAGCAGGCGACGTCGAGCGCGTGGCGCGAGGGGAATTCGACCACCTGGCTGCCGGCGCGCGGCATCGGTTCGAACAGGAACCAGACCGGGTCTTCGGACAGGTGGGTGTCGTGGCCGGTGCTCAGGCTCGATGCGCGCACCCGCGCCAGCGCGGCGGCCGGCTCCAGCCCGGCCTCCTGCTGGACCGCGATGTGCATCGACAGCGGCACGTCGCCGACGGCGCGGTACTGGTCGTGCCAGAACAGCAGGGCGATCAGCGAGACCAGGCCGATGCCCAATGGAATCAGGTAATACGAAAACAACTTCAACACCCGCTCCACCGCCGCGTGCGCGGCGCCTGGTAGCGAAGAACGACGATCGGGTGTTGGTGTGGGCATAGGCTGAGTCACTGCGACGAATACTACCACCGGAGCCGGGGGCAGCGGCAAAGCGCAAGGATACAGCTTTAAAGTAATGCCGTCATGCAATATTTGCTCAGGCGACGGCCAATTCGCGTCCCTGCAACGCCGGATCCGTCATCTGCGCGACAAACGACGCCTTCGCCAGCAGCGGCGGCCGCGCCGGCCCGACATCGATATCCGGATGGTGCGTGTTGAAGAAGAAGTTGAACAGCGGGTGACGCGCGTCGCGGTAGCGCTGCTCGAAGCTGGCGATCTCGAAGGCCATCACGCGATGCGGGAGGTTGCCCACGTGGCGCAGCGGTACCGGGCCCTGCTCCGGGAACACGTCCGCAAACAGCATCTGCTCGTACTGGCGGTCGACCGGCGGGCGGCCGGTGGCCACCGAGTAGTCGATGACATTGTTTTCGCAATACATGAAGCAGGCCTTGATCAGCGCGACCTTGACCATGCGCCCGACGCGGCCCTCGTCGATGCCGAGGCGGGTCGCTTCGACCAGGCGGCGGCCCTGCAGCCAATCGGGCAGCACCACCGACTCCTCGACGCCCAGCGGCCGGTACAGGTTGGTGCGGATGCGGGTGCTGCCCAGCGGCGAGCCGTCCAGCTTCGACTCGGCCAGCAGCACGATGGTGTCGTCCTCGTAGTCGGCCGCTTCGGGCAGGGCCAGCGAACGGGCGAAGTCCGGTACGTGGCGGGCATAGGCGGCGTGGCGGATCCTTACCGCCTTGAGCAGATCGGCCTCGGTTTCCACGCGGCGAATCGTGAACGGCAAGCGCTCGGTGGTACGCCCCGCGACGCGCGTTTCACGGGCGGCGCGTGCCGAGGTATCGACGGGGTTGGAGACGACTGGGTCGAACAGCGACATGAGGAAAACTCCTGGATTGGATGAATGAAACAGAACTTGCTCGAATCAAATTATCAATCCTCTTAGCAACTTTCTAACTGCTGAGATGAAGTGCTTTTGAGCCTCTGTTTGTCCCACAAAACCGCAGGAATATTCTGAAAAATTTGTAATATTCATCCTACATGAAAGCACGCTCGTACTTAACAATCTGTTTACACTCGCGCGCTTCCATGTCACAAATGCCGCGCGGATGAGCAGAGCGCTGCGCCGCCCACCGCCCTGCCCCTCCCCTACATCATGCGCGCCGTGCCCGACACCCGGATCGACGCGCCCGGTTCGGCAGGAATGTCCGCGCCCAGGCGCGAGCGCATGCCCATGTCTTCACCCTGCACTACGTCGATGTGGCCGCCATGTGGCCAGCCGAGCGCGCGCAGGTAGCCGGCCAGCGCGGCGGTGCCGGCGCCGGTCGCCGGATCTTCGAGCACGCCGCCGGAAGCGAAGGGGTTCCGGGTATGGAACAGCTGAGGAGTCTCCGCCCATGCCAGCACGACCGTCACCACGCCGTAGGCATTCATCAGGCGGCGCCCGGCATCCAGTTCGTAGGCCATGCGGGCCAGCGCGGCACGGCTGTTCAGGGCCAGCACCAGGTGGTCGGCGCCGCCATGGGCCAGGGCCGGCGGGATACGGTCGTCGAGATCGGCGCGGGTGTAGCCGAACAGGGCCAGCGCGGCATCCACCAGCGCATCGGGCGCCGGCGCGCTACGGGTCGGCGGCGACTGCAGGCTGGCCGCCACGCGTGCGCCGTCCACCCGGCCCTCGACCGAGATCGCGGCCGCATTCAGCGCCAGCCGGTAGCGACCGTCGCCGAAACGACGCGCCAGCGCGGCCCCCAATGCGATGGTGGCGTGGCCGCAGAAGGGCACTTCGGTTTCGGGCGAAAAATAGCGCACGCGCCAGGAATTGCCGCCGGCGACGGCATCCCCGTCGCGCTGCGGTGCGGCAAAGACGGTTTCGGAAAAGCCGATGGCGCGGGCCAGCGCCGCCATCTCCGCGGCGGGCGGCAAGGCCTCGCCGATCCATACGCCGGCCGGGTTGCCGCCGCCGTCGCCATCGGAAAAGGCGGCGATGCGAAGGACGTCTGATTCGGTCACGGATTGCTGCATGGCGCTTCCTTTCTTGTGCTTGAGCGAACGCCATCATAATCCGTGGGCCGGCCGGCCGTAGCCCGGTCCCGCCTCAGGGAGCGCCCTGCTGCATGGCGGCGGCCATTTCCTCGGGCGAGACGTCGCGGATGTGGGTGGCCATCGACCAGCGGTGGCCGAACGGGTCTTCGACCACCCCGTAGCGGTCGCCCCAGAACATGTCGGCCGGCGCCATGCGCGCGATCGCCCCCGCCTCGACCGCGCGCGCGAAGGCGCTGTCGACGTCCGGCAGCGCAAGGTGGATGGTGACCGGGGTGCCGCCCAGCGCCGCGGGGCCGGTGGTGTCCCAGTCGGGGAATTCGTCGGCCAGCATCAGCATCGAATCGCCGATGCGCACGGCCGCGTGGGCCAGCTTGCCGGCCGGCCCCGGCAGGCGCATGACTTCGACCGCGCCGAAGGCGCGCGCGTAGAAGGCGATGGCCTCGGCCGCGCCGGCGCAGGTCAGGTGGGGCGTGATGGTGTGCATGCCGTCTTCGACCGGCTTGACGGGGGTGGTGCTTGCGTTCATGAAGCGCTCCTCGCTGTTGGACATGCCTACAGACACCCGGCGGCCCGCGATGGTTCGGACTAACCGCATCGGGCTTGACCTGGCCCCGCGACAGGGCTAGTATTTAGATATTCATCTAATTAGAGAGCGATCGAACATGGCTGGACCATTGAACGAGGTGTTCAAGGCGATCGCCGATCCGACGCGGCGTGAGATCCTGCGCCTGCTGCGTCACGAAGAGATGAGCGCGGGCGAGGTGGCGGCGCGGTTCGACATGACCAAGCCGACCATGTCGCATCATTTCGCAGTGCTCAAGGCGGCCGGCCTGATCACCAGCCGGCGCGAAGGGCAGACCATCTGGTACGCGCTCGACACCACGGTGCTCGAGGACGTGCTGGCCTGGTCGATGGACATGGCGCGTGGCGCCAAGGGAGACAAATGATGAAGAAGCGTTTTATCCTGGTATGCCTGGCGGCGCTGCTGCTGGTGGCGGGCATGATCGCATTCGTGTATCCGGAACTGCCGGCGCGGGTGCCGCTGCACTGGAACGCCGCCGGCCAGGCCGACGGCTGGGGCGCGCGCCATCTGCTGCTGATCTACCTCGCCCTGCTGGCCGCCACTTCCCTGCTGTGGCTGGTGCTGCCGCTGCTGTCGCCCCGCCGCTTCGCGGTGGACAGCTTCGAAGCGACCTGGTGGTTCACCGGGATGGCGATGGTCTGCCTGCTGGCTTACGTCCAGTGCGTGCACCTGTGGGCCGCCTGGAAACCGGGCCTGCCGATGGAGCGCGCGGTGCTGGGCGGGATCGGCCTGTTCTTTGTTCTGATCGGCAACGTGATGGGCAAGGTGCGCCGCAACTTCTGGCTCGGGGTGCGTACGCCCTGGACGCTGGCGAACGAACGGGTCTGGTATGCGACGCACCGGCTCGCGGCCAGGACCATGGTGGCGGGCGGCCTGCTGACGCTGGCGGCGGCACTGTCCGGGCTGCCGGGACAGGTGGCGGTGGCGGCCCTGATCGTGGCGGCGCTGGTGCCGGTGGTGTTCTCGCTGGTGTACTACAAGCGGCTCGAGCGGGCCGGCACGCTGGAAGCCTGACGCGGGCGCCGGCGGCGCGGCCACGCGCTGGCCGCTTCACCGGTCCAGCACCTGCTGCAGCCGGCCAGCCAGGAATTCGACCAGCGCCGCGACCCGCGGCGCCAGCGATCCCTGCTTGTAGAACACCGCCCACACCGGCTGCGTCCAGGGCAGCGTCGCCTCTTCCAGCACCGGCACCAGCCTGCCGGCCGCCACGTCGGCGCGCGTCAGGAAGGTCGACAGCGAGGCGACGCCGGCGCCGGCCAGCGCCAGGTGGCGCACCGTCTCGCCGCTCGAGGCCAGCACGCCCGGGCTCACCGTCCAGCCGTCCCCGCCCGCGTGCCGCAAGGGCCAGGTATTGAGCGTGGCCGGCGCCGTGAAGCCCAGCGTGCGGTGCGCCTCGAGCGCGTCGACGCTGGCGGGAGTCCCATGCCGGGCCAGATACGCCGGCGCGGCCAGCACGCGCAAGCGGGTCGTGCCGAGGCGGCGCGCGTTCAGGGTCGAATCGGGCAGCGCGCCGATGCGGATCGCCAGGTCGGCACGCTGTTCGATCAGGTCGACGTAGGTCTCGCCGCTGACCAGCTCCAGCTGCACCAGGGGATAGGCGTCCAGGAACTCCGGCACCAGCGGCGACAGCAGGTGGTCGAGCGCCGGAGTGGCCGCATTCACCCGCACCAGGCCGGACGGCTGGGAACGCCGCGCGGCGGCCTCCAGTTCGGTATTGGCCAGCTCGGCCAGCAGGCCGCGCGCGCGCCCGAGCAGCCAGCCGCCCTCCTCGGTCAGCTGCAGGCGCCGGGTGGTACGCTGCATCAGCGTCATGCCCAGCTGCGCCTCGAGCCGCGACATGGTGCGCGACACGCCCGACGGCGTCTGGCCGAGGCGTTCGGCCGCACGCGAGAACGAGCCCGTGTCAATGACTGCGCAAAAGGTAATCAAGGCATATACATCGATCATTGATGACTCCCGGTCAAAAATGAATTGTACGCCAAGGCATTTTTCTTTGTCCGGCCGGCCGCCACACTGCGGGGCCTGGATCAAAGGAGAACACCATGCCACTCGCACTCTGGGCGCTCACGCTGAGCGCTTTCGCCATCGGCACGACCGAATTCGTGATCGTCGGCCTCATTCCCACCATCGCCGCCAGCCTGCACGTGTCGGTGCCCTCGGCCGGGCTGCTGGTCAGCCTGTATGCGCTGGGCGTCGCCGTCGGCGCACCGGTGCTCACCGCGCTCACGGGGCGCATGCCGCGCAAGCGCTTGCTGCTCGGACTCATGCTGCTGTTCACCCTCGGCAACCTGTTGGCCTGGATGGCGCCGGGCTACGGCGCCCTGGTGGCCGCGCGCGTGCTCACCGGCCTCGCCCACGGCGTCTTCTTCTCGATCGGTTCGACCATCGCCACCAGCCTGGTGCCGAAGGAAAAAGCGGCCGGCGCGATCGCGCTGATGTTCACCGGACTCACGGTCGCCCTGGTCAGCGGGGTGCCGCTCGGGACCTTCATCGGCCAGCACTTCGGCTGGCAGGCGAGCTTCCTGGCAGTGTCGCTGCTGGGCGTGGCGGCGACGATCGGCAGCTGGATCCTGGTGCCGGCCAATATCGCCGGCAGCAAGCCGTCCAGCCTCGTGGCCCAGCTTGCGGTACTGAAGAAGCCGCGCCTGCTGCTGGTGTATGCGATCACCACGCTCGGCTACGGCGGTTCCTTCATCGCCTTCACCTATCTGGCGCCGATCCTGCAGGAAGTCTCGGGCTTTGCCGCCGCCAGCGTGGGCCTGGTGATGCTGGTGTACGGCGTCTCGGTCGCGGCCGGGAACATCTGGGGCGGCCGGCTGGCCGACCGCAAGGGCCCGCTGCCGGCGCTGCAGATCGTGTTCGCGCTGCTGGCGCTGGTGCTGCTCGTGCTGAGCTTCACCGCCCCGCACAAGTGGCTGGTGCTGGCCACGGTGCTGGCCTGGGGCGCGGTCGCCTTCGGCAATGTGCCGGGCCTGCAGGTCTATGTGGTGCGGCGCGCCGAGCGCGATGCGCCGCAGGCGGTGGACGTGGCATCCAGCCTGAACATCGCCGCCTTCAACGTCGGCATCGCCCTGGGCGCCTGGGGCGGCGGCCTGGTCGTCGCCAGGCTGGGCCTGATGGCCACGCCCCCGATCGGCGCCCTGGTCGTGGTCGGCGCGCTGGTCCTGACCACGCTGGCGCGCTGGCTGGACCGGCGCGACGGCCTGGCGGCCACGGCCGTGCCGGGCGGCGCCGTCGTCACCCATTGACGGCGCCGTGGAAGGCTTATTCGTCCAGCTCGGGATAGTGGCGGAAGATCCCGTTCTGGTTGAACGGGATGCGGCGCGGCGAGGCCAGGTAGGCCGCGATGTTGGGGCGCGCCGCCACCCGGTCGCGCAGCGCCACCAGCGCCGGGTAGTCGCCTTCGAGCCGCTTCATCGCATTCGGAAAGGCATACCGCAGGCCTTCCATCACCTGGAACAGCGACAGGTCGGCATAGCCCGGCTTGTCGCCCACCAGCCAGGCGCGCGGTTCGGGATTGCTGAGCAGGCGCGAGAAATATCCCAGGAACTTGGGCAGCCGCGTCTCGATGAGGTCGGCGGCGCGCCGCTGCGCTTCCGGCTTCTGGTCCTCGTAGTAGAGCGAGGTGGCGATCGGGTGGTGGGTATCGTGAATCTCGGTGACCAGGTCGGCGATGGTCAGCTGCAGCTGGTGGGTCCAGAGGCGGCCGGGATCGGTGCGCGGCGCCAGGCCATGCTGCTCGCCCAGGTACAGCAGGATGTTCGCGACCTGGCCGATGCTCAACTCGCCTGCGCGCAGGAAAGGCGGGGCGAACGCGGGATGGGCTTCGGTCTCGAGTGCCGACAGCAGCAGGTCCATGCCGCCCTGGCGGCGCGCCACGTCCACATACTCGGCCCCGGCTTCCTCGAGAGCAAGCCGGACGAACTCTCCGCGCCCCTGTATACCCGGCCAGTAAAAAAGTTCATACGCCATCTCGCACCTCCGGTCTGCTTCGGTCTGGCGCAATTATCGATGATGAATAGGAAGCGTGTCGCCGCACAAACATGGTACTCTTGCTTGCCTGTCGGGCGAAAACAAAAAGTCGTAAAAAGACGCAAAAGCCATAAGAGAGAGACACCATGAACGCGACCTTTTTCTGCGCTTCCATTCACCTCCCCCTGACGCGCCCCGGTTCCAGTTAGCCTCCCGGTAAATTGCATGGCAGAATATGATTTCTGACGTGCAAGCCCGTTCACTTCGTGGCGGGCATCGAAGATAAAGACAGCAGCGCCATCGTGGCGCACGCAACTTTACGCCGACCATGCCGACTCGACCGCACCCATGATATTCGCTCACCTGACCAAGCATTGGCTAGCACGCCGCAGCCAGTACACGCCCGCTTCCTGGATGCTGAGCATCGTGCGCAGCCTGCGCGTGCTGCGCTACTGGCGCGAGCACCAGGCCCTGTGCCGCCTCGACCTGGTACGCCGCTTCGTCGCGGCGGCGCCCAACGACGACCTGTTCCACCACCTGAGCCACCGCAGCTACCTGTCCAGGGACCTGAGCGCGCGCCAGCGCGTGCAGTGCGTCCTGTCGCACTACCGCTTCGAAGACGCCGCCTTCGGCAGTGCCTATCACCAGGCAGTGTACGGCAACGGTCCCGGCGGCGGCGGGCTCACCCTGTGGCAGCACGCGGCCCAGCGCGACGGCGGCGAACATCAGTTCCTGTTGCGCCTCGAAATGGCGCCGCGCCACGATGCCGAAGGCGACCTCACCATCTCGCTGGTCGCCGACGGCAAGTACCTGCACCGCCTGTCCTACACCTGGATCGACGGGCAACTGGCCGGCGTCGACCTGCCCACCGTGCCCTTCGTCACCCGCAACCAGGGCCGCTGGACCGACTCCGGCGCCGCCTTCGCGGCCTTCGAGGAAGCCTTCCCCAACAACTCGCCCAGCTTCTTCTGCTTCGCCGCGATGCAGGGGGTCGCGCAGGCGCTCGGCATCGACCAGGTGGTGGCCATCAAGTGCAGCGCGCACATCGCCTACAACCCGCTCGACGTGAAGCACTTCGAGAACGCCTACGACGGCTTCTGGAAGATCCTGGGCGGCGTCGAGATGCCGGGCCGCAGCTACCTGATCCGCCTGCCCTTCTATCTCAAGCCGCTGTCCGAGATGCCGTCCAAGCACCGCAAGCGGGCGGCCCAGCGCCGCGAATTCTGGCGCGCCATCGGCGACTCTACCCGCAGCACGCTGCTGCGCCACATGGTGCCGGCCGCCAGCAGGCAGGCGCGTACCGCAAGCGCGCCGGCCACGGCCGAAGCCTGAATCCCGGCGCCATCCGCACTGCGGCAAGACCGCCCCCGGCCGGGTGGCGGTGCGCCTCCCGCGCGCTCAATCGCCTGACTGAAAATAGCGCGCAGGATCGACACCCCACTTCTCGGCCGGCTCGTGGCGCAGGATCTTGTCACCGCCGCCGAAACCGAAGGGCTTGGACAGGTCGATGATCTGCGGCTTGATGTAGGCCTGGTTCCTGGTGCTGAAGAACACGTTCACTTTCGGCGTCAGCAGGCTGGTTTCGTGCGCTTCGATCACCACGCCCAGGCGGCCGGATTCGAGCAGCACCAGGGTGCCGACCCGGTAGATGCCGACGCAGCGCATGAACTCCTGGACCAGCGTCGGGTCGAAGTGGAACTTGCTCCACTCGTAGATCTTGCGCAGCGCTTCGGCGGCCGGCATGCCCTTGTGGTAGCAGCGGTCCGAAGTGATGGCGTCGTAGACGTCGACGATCGCCGCCATCTGCGCCAGTTCGCTGATGCCGCCCTCGGCCTGCCTGTCCGGATAACCGCTGCCGTCGCGCCGCTCGTGGTGGTGCAGCGTGATGTCGAGCGGGATCGGGCCGATTTCCGGCGTCTTGACCAGGATGTCGTAGCCGTCGCGCGGGTGGCGCTTGATGATGTCGAATTCCTCGTCGGTCAGGCGGCCCTGCTTGTTCAGGATGGCGTCCGGCACCAGCGCCTTGCCGGTATCGTGCAGCAGCCCCCCCAGGCCGGCCTGGTAGATCGTGGCATCACTCATCTTGCGCGAGCGGCAGAATGCGACCAGCAGCGCGCACACGCTGACCGAGTGCAGGAAGGTGTAGTCGTCCTTGTTCTTGATGCATAGCAGGCCCAGCAGCGCTGCCGGATTGCGCAGCACCGATTCGGTCACGCTCTCGACCACCGGCCCTACCTTGTCCAGTTCGACCGCCTTGCCCAGGCGCGCATCGGCCATCACGGTGCGCACCAAGCCAAGCGCCTGCTTGCGGACGTGGGCGGCGCGGGCAAGTTCCTCGCCCAGCGGGACGCGGGTGACGATCAGCGGCCTGGCGGCGATCGACGTGATTTCCGCTTCGGTCGCGGCCTCGGCCTGCGCCAGCGTCGGCGCATCGTCCAGGTCCAGTCCCTTGCTGCTGTCGATGACGACAGCGCGGATCCGCGCATTGCGAATCTTGTCGATCTCGTCTTCGGAGCGCAACAGAAAGCGGTTGCGCACGAACGGATGGTCCATCCAGCCGCAATCGAGGTCATGGATGAACATGCCGACCTTCAGCGCCGCGGGTTCTACTTTTTTCAACATGATCGGTCTCCTCTTATCTTCCAGGTCGATCCATCAATTTGATCATATTTTCATTAGTAATTACCACCAAGCAACAAAATAATCACCAAATGTAACAATTCGTGGTACTTACGCAGCACTGGAAGCCCGCATCGACCGCGCGGCCGCCGGCCATTGCCAGCCTGTCCACTTGTCCGGGTCCGTGTTACACTGCCGCCTCGCTAGGGGTCCTGGTGCGCGCACGAGCGCGTTGCCGGGTGAGAGATACCCTTCGTACCTGATCTGGATAATGCCAGCGAAGGAAAGCGCAACGCAGTTCCCCATCTTGTTTGCCCTTCCCCCACGTTGGCTCCGGCTTTTTATCAAAAGCAGCGCGCCATGCTCGACCTGGCGCGCGAAGACGAGCAAACCATGACATTCACACTGAAGTACTCCGTCCTTGCCTGCGCCATCGTGCAGGCGTTTTCCGCCACCGCATCCGCACAGGAGCAGGCCCCCGTGGCGTCGGTGGTCGTTACCGGCAGCCGCTGGATCGCCAGCGACCGCGCCAGCATCGGCGGTTTCAGCGAAACCCCGCTGCTCGACACCCCGGCCTCGATCACCGCCATCGGCCGCACCCAGATGCTGGACCTGTCGATCCGCAACGTGAGCGACGCCGCCCGCTACGACGCGTCGATCGGCGATGCCTACAACGCGGTCGGCTATGCCGAGCAGTTCTCGATCCGCGGCTTCGCCCTCGACAATGCCAGCAGCTACCGCAAGGACGGCATCGCGATTCCCGCCGACACCCAGATCCCGCTGGAGAACAAGGAACGGATCGAAGTGCTGCGCGGCCTGGCCGGCCTGCAGGCCGGGGTCGCGGCGCCGGGCGGCATGGTCGATTTCGTCACCAAGCGCCCAAGCAATGCGCCGCTGCGCTCGGCGCTGCTGGAAGTGAGCGAGCGCGGCACCGTGCACGGCGCGGTCGACCTGGGCGGCCGCTTCGAGGACCGCCGCTTCGGCTACCGCATCAACGCGGCCGCCGAGGATTTGAAGTCCTATGTGCGCGGCGCCGACGGCGAGCGCCAGTTCGTGTCCGGCGCCTTCGATTGGCAGGTCACGCCGGACGCGCTGCTGCAGCTCGACCTCGACCACCAGCACAAGGAGCAGATCACCGCGCCCGGCTACCAGCTGCTGCGCAACGAGGTCCTGCCGACCGGCGTGTCGCCCAAGACCCTGCTCAACGACCAGCCCTGGACCAGGCCGGTGGAGACCGACAGCAGCAACCTGGGCCTGCGCTTCGAATACCGCCTGAACCCGGACTGGCTGGCTGTCGTCAACGCCAACAAGCACTGGTTCAAGCGCGACGACTACACCGCCTTCCCCTACGGCTGCAGCAACGAGGGCGAGGGCTACTACCCGGGCTACTGCTCGAACGGCGACTACGACGTCTACGACTACCAGAGCGTGGGCGAGCGCAAGAGCCCGTGGGGCGCCCAGGCCATGCTGCAGGGCCGCTTCGCCACGGGCGCGGTGCGCCACCAGCTGACCCTCGGCGCGTCGATGTCGGAACGCCACGACAGCTTCGGCGAATACGTGTACGACTACGCGGGCTACAGCAACATTTACCAGAACCGGATCGTCGATCCGGCCCCGGGCAATCCGCGCACCGGGCCGGTGACGGAACGCCGCAGCGACCGCGAGACCGCGCTGTTCGCGCAGGACGTGGCGGCGCTCACCGACAGGCTGACGCTGCACGCCGGCCTGCGCTGGGTAAAGCTCAAGCGTGACGAACTGGCCGACATCGAACAGGGCTGGGTGCACGCGGACGACAGCTTCGTGCTGCCGAGCGTGGCGCTGGTCTACAAGCCGATGCGTGACTGGAGCGTGTACGGCTCGCTGAGCCACGGCCTGCAGCACGGCGGCATCGCCGAGATGGGCACCGCCAACCAGGACAGCGTGCTGCCGCCGAGCCGCTCGAAGCAGGTCGAGCTGGGCGTCAAGGGCGTGCTCGGCAACGCGATGATGCTGTCGGCCGCGGTCTTCGACATCAAGCAGGGGCTCGAGTACGTCAATGCCGCCAACGTCTTCGTGCGCGCCGGCGAGCAGCGCCACCGCGGCCTCGAACTGGCGGCCCAGGGCAAGCTCGATCCGGACCTGAACTACAGCCTGTCGCTGATGGCGCTCGACGCGGAGCAGACCGGCACCGGCGATCCGGAGGTGGAGGGCAAGCGCGTGACCAATGTGCCGCAATACCGCTCCACCGCCTGGGTCGAGTATGCGGTGCCGGCGGTCGCCGGCCTGAAGCTCGACGCCACCTGGCAGTACGCGGGCAGCAAGGCCTTCGACCCGGCCAACCGCGCCATCGTGCCGGGCTACCACGTGGCCGCGCTGGGCGCCTCGTACGCGCTGCGCGTGGGTGGTATCGCCACCGTCCTGCGCGCCCGGGTGGACAACGTGTTCGACAAGTTCTACTGGCGCGACGTGACGCAGTCGCTGGGCGGCTACCTGCTGCCGGGCGCGCCGCGGACCTTGCGCGTATCGGCGCAGTTCGACTTCTGAGCCGGTGGTGGCCGGCCCTGCCGGCCACCACCGCCAGGCTAGTCGGCCAGTTCGGCCAGCTTGCCCAGGCAGCGCCGCTGGAAGCCGTTCAATCCCACGGTAACGAAGCTGTCCTCGGGCGCGATCACTTCCGCATCGAGCAGCAGGCGCAGCTTGGCGATGCGGTCGCCCTGGGTCAGCGCCTGCGCCAGGTGCGGGCCGGCCGGGTCGCCCGCCCACGCGATCGCCTCGACGACATCCGCCGGAAAATCCCAGTGCCGGGCGATCACCGCCGACAGCTGGCGGCTGGCGGCAAACAGTTCCAGTCCGAAGCTGCCCGAACCCGGCACCTTGCCTTCGCAGACCCGGTCCGCCATCTGGAACGCGACCTGCAGCCCCACGTTCTGCATCAGGCCCGCCAGGCAGGATTCGAACACGCCGGCGGACAGGCCCGGCGCCATCACGCTGGCGGCAAAGGCGCAGCGTTCGGAATGGCGCCAGACGTTCGGCGCGACCTGGCGCGCGACGCCCTGCACCTTCACCCGGATCAGCGGGCGCATCGCGATCCGCGCCAGCAGCATGCGCAGGCCGTTCAGGCCCAGCATGGTCACCGCACCCTCGAGCGTCTCGATCGGCCTGGCGGGGCGGTAGTAGGCGCTGTTGGCCTCGCGGATCACTTCGGCGACCAGCACCAGGTCGCGCCCCACCTCGGCCGACAGCGCGCCGGTGGAGATGTTTTCGTCAGACAGGGCGCCCAGCAGTTGCGCCACCAGTTCCGGCACGCGCGGCACCAGACCGGATGCGTTCTCGGGGAAGTCGGTCAGGGTGCGCACCTGGTCGAGGATCTGCTGTTCCACTTCCGGTTTGGCGTTGGTGCCGCTCGAGGCCACCAGCCAGCGGTAGAAGGCGGCGTCCACGTCGGCCGCCATGTCCTCGTCATCCGCCGCGGCGGCCGGGCCGGCACTCGTTGCGCTCGCCCGCGTGGCGGTTTCCTTCCCGGCGCCGCCCAGCAGGCGGCCTATCCAATTTTTCACAGCGCACCGCCGTATCGATGTATGCAGAGAGAACTATTTTAATACCATACGGCAACAAAAAGACAATTGTAAAAACCTGTCCGTTCAATCTGCGTCAATAGTGGGCTAGTGGGCCTTGGCGGCGCGGCCCCAGCAGCGCTTCCACCTCGGCGATCCGCTGCGCCGGGCTGCCGCCCAGCAGCACGTAGGGAATGCGGCGCGCATCCAGGGTCTCGACCAGCATCCGGTGCACCTTCTGGCGCATTTCTTCCGACTCGCGCTGCAGGCCGTCCGGCTCCCAGGGACTGTCGGGCGCCGTGACCAGGGTCCAGGCGTAGTCGTGGCGGCTGTCCAGGCGGGCCAGCTGCGGATCGACCCGGCCCCAGTACTGGCGGCTGTACAGCGCCGTCATCAAGGGCGTGGTGTCGCAGAACAGGAAGCGCTGCGCGCGCATGCAGGCTTCGTCCTCGCGCGCGCGCTGGGTGCAGGCGATCTGGTACTGGTCGCTCTCGAAGGGCACGCGCGCGCGGGTGTCGACGAATTCGCGCAGGTATTCGGGCACCCATACGGTGCCGTAGTGGCGCGCCAGGGCTTCGCACAGCGTCGACTTGCCGGACGATTCGGCGCCCAGCACCGCCACGCGCGCAACGGGATCGCTCATGCGTCGCTCCGCGCGATGTTCGACCAGGCGCGCCAGCCGGTCCAGGCCAGCGCCACGAAGATCGCATACAGCAGCGCGGTCAGGTTCAAGCCCTTGTAGACATACAGGCCGACATAGAGCACGTCCACCACGATCCAGACCAGCCAGTTCTCGACCTTCTTGCGGCCCAGCAGGAGCTGGCCCACCAGGCTGCCGGCGGTGAGGAAGCCGTCCGCGTGCGGCACGTCGGTGTCGGTGAGATGGTCGAGGAAGGACGAGAGCAGCACGAAACCGAGCGCCCATCCGGCGATGCCCCAGCCCCAGCCGGCGGGCTTGAGGCGCGTGACGACCAGCGGCTGGGCGCCGGCGCCGTGCAGCCACTGGTACCAGCCCCACACCGACGCGCCGATGAACACGAATTGCAGGCCCATGTCGCCGTACAGCCTTGCGTCGTAGAACACGACCGCATAGGTGCCTGATGAGGCGATCGAGAACAGCCAGGCCCAGTGCTTCTGGCGGATGTTCAGCAGCACGGTGGTCACCGCCAGCAGGAAGGAGATGAGTTCCAGCGGCGTGGTGCTGAAACCGAGGACGGCAAGCGGTTCGTTCATTCGGGTGCGGGTGGGAAGGCAGCGGCGCCGCCGGAAGTCAGCAGGCGATTATGGGCACTGGGCGCTGTTTGCGCAAGCCGGAGCGCCCGCATCGCCGCTGTTGAAGCAGGCGGCAGCAAAAAAAAATGGCTGCGCATGCGCGCAGCCCGGCGCTGTTCGACCTGATGGCCTCAACGCAAGCAAGCCCGCCTGCGGCGGCGCGCCCCGCCCAGGCCGATCGCCGCCACAGCGAACAAGGCCAGCGAGGCCGGCTCCGGCACCTCGGCCGCGATCCCCCAGCGGTCGATGCTGCCGGCATCGCCCGCTTCGCTATCCACCACCGTCAGGGTCCAGTCGCCGAACACGTCGTGGCCGATGAAGGCGGCCAGCGCCTCCTCGGGCCGGAACGCACCGGTGTAAGGCGCATACGCATAGCCTTCGGCGATGCTGATGGCCGCGGCGTCGTCGAACACGGTGCCGGTATAGTTGGCGCCGCCCGAGCCGCCCTGGCGGTTCGACAGCAGCACCGTCACGCCACCATGGCTCAGGCTTAGCACCAGGTCGGCATCCCAGGCATGGGTAATGTCGACCAGTGCGTTGACGTCCAGCACGCGACCGTGGCTGCTCACGTTCAGGGTCGACGCGACGGTGCAGGTATCGCAGATCGCGACCGGCGTGTCGGCACTGGTCGCGGTGATGACGCCGGCTTGCGCACCGGCCGCCGTGCCGACGGCGAGTGCGGCGGCAAGGGTCAGGCAAAGAAATTTGAATGTCACGATAGGCTCTATTCGAAGGTGTGTATGGTGAATGCTCAGTTAAGCTTGATCAGGTCCATGGCGTCGTAGGAGACCGCCGGGGTCAGCCAGCTCGAGCTGCTGGTCGAACCGCTGACGACCCAGACCTTGAGCGTGTTCTGCCCGGCGATCAGGGCGCTGGCCGGAATCAGGTAGTCGTAGGTGATGTTGCGTGCGCGGTAGGTACCGACCGTCATGGTGCGGGTCGACGGCTGGCTGGGCGGGAACACATCGCCCGACTGCGAGCCGACGAAAGGCGAGGCCCAGCTGTTGACGTTGATCTGCGGCCGCCCGCCCGCCTGCGCCGTGGTGACGCCGATCCTGAAGCGGTAGGTCGAGGCAGGCGAGATCTGGCTGGCCTTCAGGGTGAAGTTGATCGTGAGCGGGCCGTTCGGCGCGGCGCCCAGGCCCTTCCACTGAAAAGCCGGCATGTGCAGGCCGGGGGTCGAGGTGCCGACGCGGTAGGGATTGGCGCTGCTCGCCGTATCGAACCAGGGGCGCATGCGCACGTCGGACGGATGCATGACGGTGATCTTGTCGCCGTTGAGGAATTCCCGCGGCGTGCCGTCCCACTCGCCGATGCGGAACAGTGCCTGCGTCAGGCTCGGATCGCCCTTGGCGATGTGCCATTTGCCGCGCGGGTCGTCATTGTTCACGAGCGGATCGGCGCCGATCGTCAGTGCCGGCACGATGTTCGTGGTGCCGGCCGTGACGTTGACCGGCGCGCTGGCGACCGCCAGTTCGTTCTTGTAGACGGTCATCGTGTAGCTGCCGGGGATCATGCCGTCGGCCCGGGTATTGCCGTCGTGGCTGGCGGCGTCGGCCCAGTATTGGGCGTTCGCGTTGGCGAAACCGACAGTGTAGGGAAAGGCCGCGTTACGGCCGTAGATGGCCGGCACGAATACATTGCCGCGCGCGCTCGGCGGCACGTAGCCCAGCAGATGCATTTTCGAGAACCATGCCGTATCGCTTGCGGCAGGCGCCTCGCCGTTGTTGAAGACCATGGTGTAGGCGTTCAGGCGATTGGAACGGAAGCCTTCGGTCTGGCCCTCGCCGTAATTGACGATGTAGGTGATTTCGTTGTTGGTGCTGGTGATCTGGTTGAGCAAGCTGCGATAGAACGGACCGCCGGAGCCGCCTTCGTTGTTGTCGCGCAGGATCCAGACGCCGACATTCGGACCGGTGCCGCCGATGTGCGACCAGTCCTTCAGGCGCATGTTCGAATAGTGCTTGGAGCGCGTCTCCCCCGCATTCGGGCCGCCGGCAATGCCGAAGATATCGCTCGCCTCGATGGCGCCCCCGGTGCCACGCAAATCGTCGGGCCAGGATGGCGGCCGGTTCGGATCGGCATTCACCACCAGGCCGCCGGGCGTACCGGACGGCGTGCCGCTCGGCAGTGCGGCGATCCGCAAGCGGGCGATGAAACGCACCAGCGCCTGGCCGGTTGGCTCGGCGGTGAAGTGGGTGCCCATGTAGATCCTGGCCTCGCCCTTCTTGACCAGGTAATAGTGGGTCAGCACGCCGGTCGCTGAGCCGACGGTGGTGACCGTGATCTTGATGTAATCGCTGGCAGCGGTGACCGCGCTCTGGCCCGCCGCCGGCAGGCTGACTGGCATGACATTGCCCTGTGCGTCGACGACTTCGACCTTGACGTCGACCCCGGTCTGGTCCCGGTAGATGTAGTCGTAGCCGCTGTTGACCTGGGTGCCGCGGCCCGCGTCCTGGTATTCGACACCCTTGTAGACAATGCTGGACAAGTCGCCGGGGGACGTGGTGCTGGTGTCAAGCGGGAAGCCACGCACCTTGAATACCAGTCCGGCGTCGGTATCGATGGTGTAGCTGACCACTTTGTCGCTCGCGTCCTTGGTCGCGGTGACGCTGAACGCCGCCTGGGCGTGCATGCTTGCGCCGGCGAGCATGGTGATCAGTGAACAGCCTTGCAGCAGGACTTTCAATCGCGGTGTCTTCATGCTGTCTCCAATGTGTTGTTGTAGTTGCATTTTTAGTATTGGGTGTAAAGACAAGCCCGGTCAATTGTCTGGATGAGACAAGCGGAAAAACTCATCGCCGTGATCGATAAAAAAACCGCGGCCAGATCGCTCTGGCCGCGGTTTTCAGGAAGTAGTCCGTCTTACTTCTTCGGATACTTGATCGTCATTTCCTTCAACAGCTTGTCGGCATGGTCGACCTCCTTCATCAGCCACAGCATGTAGCGGATGTCGACGTGGATCGCGCGTGTGATGTCGCTGTCGAAGTACCAGTCCTTGGTGATCGATTCATAGGTCGAATCGAAGTTCAGGCCCACCAGTTCGCCGCGCTTGTTCATCACCGCCGAACCCGAGTTGCCGCCCGTGGTGTCGGCACTGGACAGGAAGTTCACCGGCACGGTGCCCAGCACCGGGTCCTTGAACACGCCATAGCGCTTGCCCTTGATCGCGTCGAGCAGCGGGGCCGGCACGATGAACGGATCCTTGTTGCTGGCCTTCTCGACGATGCCTTCCACCGTCGTGAACGGCCCCTTGACCAGCCCGTCGCGCGGCGAGTACGGCGCCACGGTGCCGTAGGTGACCCGCAAGGTCGAGTTGGCGTCCGGGTAGACCGGCTTGCCCTGCGACTTCTTCCAGGCGATGACGGCCGCCATGTACTGCGGAATCACGCGCTCCAGATTGCCGTCGATCTCGTTGCGGCGGTTCTCCAGCGCCATGCCGGTATCGTGCAGGCGCACGGCCAGCTGGATGAACGGGTCGTTCGACTTGCGGAAGGCGTCCGGATCCTTGCCGATCCAGGCCAGGCGCTTGGCGGTGTCGCCCAGTTCGGTCGACTTGAACATCGCGTTCAGCGCGGTGGGCGCCGGCAGCAGCGCGTCCAGGCCCTGCGGATGCAGCCTGGCGTCGGCGCGGGCGTAGCGCGCCAGCGCGGCGCCGTACCTGGCTTCGTCCACCTGCGGCACGAAGGACTGTTCGAGGCGGTTCAGGCGCGCCTTGATGAACGACAGGTCGCGCTCCTGGTAGCCGGATTCGCGCTGGGCATCGGGCTTCTGGCGCTCCAGCGCCAGCCGATACAGGGTGCGCGCGCTCTTGAGCAGGTCGCTGTGGGTCGCCTCAAGCCAGGCGGCTTCCTGGCGCGATGCCACCATGTCCTGCGCGATCACGCTGTCCAGCTCACCGAGCAGGTTCTTCGACGCCGCACTCGCCTTGTCGCCGTGCTGCCGGTACCAGGCGCGGAACTCGGCGTCCTGCACATCCTTGATGGCGGCGATGTCCTTGCGCGCGAAACCGTCCAGCAGGCCTTGCGTCTTCTTCAGCACGTTGTTCAGGCTCTTGGCCACGCTGGCGTAGCGCACGTCCCAGCTCGGGTTGCCCATGGTGGCGGCCGAGATCACCGACAGGTCGGCGGTGATGCTGGCCACCTTGCCCGGGAAGTCGACGTCGCGCGCGAAGCGGATCTCGCTCGGCAGCTTGTAGCGGCTGGTGCGGCCCGGATAGCCGGCCAGCAGGATCGGATCGCCATTCTTCAGGCCTTCGGCGGAGACCACCAGGAAGTCCTTCGACTGGTACGGCACATTGTTCGGCGACGGGTCGGCCGGACGGCCGTCGGGGCCGACATAGGCGCGCAGGAAGGAGTAGTCGCCGGTCTGGCGCGGCCACTCGTAGTTGTCGATGTCGCCGCCGAAGTTGCCGATGCGGTCCGACGGCGCGTACACCAGGCGCACGTCGCGGATCATCAGCTGCTTGATGCGGTAGTACTCGAGGCCGCGGTGGAAGGCCGGCACCGAGCAGCGCACCGATTTGTCGGTTTCGCATTCGGCCACCAGGGCCTTGATGCGCGACTCCACCAGCTCGTGGCGTTCGCGGCCCGACAGGCTCGGGCTCAAGCCCTTGAGCACGCGGTCGGTCACGTTCTCGACCTTCTCGGTGACGTACACCAGGGTGTTCGGTCCGCCCGGCAGTTCCTCGGCGCGGGTCCTGGCCAGGAAGCCGCCCACGATGTAGTTCTTTTCCGGGGTCGAGTTGCGCTGGATGGCGCCGTAGGCGCAGTGATGGTTGGTGACGATCAGGCCGTTCGGCGAGACGAAGGACGCCGAGCAGCCGCCCAGCGAGACGATCGCGCTCATCGGATGCTTGGTCAGGTCGGCCAGCTTCTCGGCCGGCATGGTGATGCCGATGCGCTTGAGTTCGGATTTGAGTTGCGGCAGCTGGTGCGGCTGCCATTGGCCTTCGTCGGCGAGCGCGAAGCTCGCGACGCCCATCAGGGCGAGGGGGAAGGCACGCAGGACGATCGGTTTGAACAAGGTCGGACCCCAGGTGATTTGAAAGGCAGCCCGGAGTATAGCTTTCTTACCTCTGGATGGGGTCGTTTTTTGAGCTGCCGACAGGCTGCCGCCATAGGGGCGGCAGCCGTGAAGCGCTTGCTTCTGCTGACTTCTGCTTACTTCTGCTTGCGTCGGCGGCCGGCGGCGAGGCCGATCATGCCCAGGCCCAGCAGCGCCATGCTGGCAGGCTCCGGCACCTGCGCGGCGGCGGTTTCGAAGTTGAAGGTGGTCGCTTCTTCGCCGGCGAAGCCGATGCGCAGATTGTCGACGTAGCCGTTGAAGCTGCCCGCCCAGCCCGAGCCGATACCGAACTCGATGCCGAGGATCGCGGTCGACGCACTCAGCAGGTCATAGGCCGGTGCGTTGGGCGCCATGCCCGCTGCCCACTGGGCAAGCGTCATGTCGAAGTCCTCGACGGTATTGCCTGGCGCGAACTGACGCTGCCAGAAATACTGGCCGCTCAAGTCGCTCGACACCCACTGGTTCTGCGCAGTCGCGCCGTTGTACACCTGCTCCCAGACCAGGTAACCCTGGTCGGCCGTGGTCGCGCCGTTGCCGTCCGCATCGTAGTAGAGGCGCATGGCAGGCGCAAGGTGCGCGGCCGACGAGCCGGGCGCGCGGAACCAGTCGAGTCCGACCACGTCGAGATTGCCCAGGGTACGGCCATTCACGAAGCCCCAGGTGTAGGCGAAATCGGCCTTGCCGGAGCCATCCGTCGACGACATCTCGACCGAGCCGTTGCCGCTGCGCGGGTTGGCATTGGTGATAGCGGCGAAGGTATCCGACGTGTAGCCATTCGACAGCCCGCGATAATTCGTCAGGTACCAGGTGTCGAGCGCCGGGCTGTTCGATACGCTGGTGACGGTCACCGTCGCGGCCTGCGCGCCACCGGCGGCAAGCAGGGAAAGGGCAAGGACGGAACGGAACATGGTCTTCATGGCAGGTCTCCTTCAGGTTGTTGGACGAGCGCCATGCCATATGCAAGTTGCATGCCAGATACCTGTATTAAGTAAAATCAACAACTTACATGATCCCTGTCAGATCGTGACAGGCAGTTGTCAAATTTTCCGACACCGCAGGGGTGCCTAGCTCTGCTCCTGCCCTGCCCGCCAGCCGCCGCCGAGCGCCTGGATCAGCGCCACCGCCGCCGCCTGGCGGTCGGCCTGCACCTGCATCAGCGAGCGGCGCGCATTCAAGGCCGTGGCCTGGGCCTGCACCACCTCGGAGTAGCTCACCTGCCCGGCGCGGTAGCGGTTCAGGATCTGCTGCTCGACCTTGTCGGCGGCCTCGGAAGCGATCCGTCGCAATTCCTGCTGCCGTGCCAGCACGCGCACCGCGGTGAGCTGGTCCTCGACGTCGGCGAAGGCATTCAGCACCGTCTGGCGGTAGCGCGCCACCGCGGCCTGGTGGCGCGCTTCGGCCCCGGCCACGCCGGCGCGGGTGGCGCCGGCATTGAACACCGCCTGGGCTGCCGACAGGCCGAAGGACCAGGCGGCGCTGGAGGCCGAGAACAGGTCCGCCACCCGGCTGCCGCCCGTGCCCAGCGAGGCCGACAGGCCGATGTCCGGGAAATAGGCCGAGCGCGCGATGCCGATCTGCGCGTTGGCGGCGGCCACGTCGCGCTCGGCGGCGGCGATGTCGGGACGGCGCTGCAGCAGCAGCGACGGCACCCCCACCGGCACCGCCGGCACGGTCACGCGCCAGTCCGGCAGAGGCGCGAGCGTGAATTCGCTCGGCGCCTTGCCCACCAGGACCGCGATCGCGTGCTCGAACTGGGCGCGCTGGCGGCCGAGGGACAATTCGTCGTTGCGCGCATTGGCCAGCTGCGTCTGCGCCTGCAGCACGTCGGTGCGGGCGACGATCCCGACGTTGAAGCGGTTGGTCGTGATCTGCAGCTCGCGCTCGTAGCCGGCGATGGTGCGGGCCAGCAGCGCGCGCTGGGCGTCGAGCGAACGCACGGCGAAGTAGTTGGCGGCCACCTCGCCCTGGGCCGACAGGCGCGCGCCGGCCAGGTCGGCCGCCGTCGCCTGGGCGCCGGCGCGGGCGATGCCGACGCCGGCGCGCAGCCGGCCCCACAGGTCCGGCTCCCAGCCGGCGCCGAGGTTGAGCCGGTAGGCGCTGTCGGCGCCCTGCCCGCGCACGCCGGCGCGGTCGCCGCTCAGGTTCAGGTTCACGCTCGGGAACAGCGCGGCGCGCTGCTGCGCCACCGCCGCCCGCGCCTGCGCATAGTTGGCGACCGCCAGCGCCACGGTCTGGTTCGAGACCTCGACGCTGCTCGCCAGCGCGTCGAGCACCGGATCGTCGAACAGCCGCCACCAGGGGCCGCGCTCGAGCGCGTCGGCCGGTGCCGCCGGCACCCAGCCCTGCATCTCCTTGAAGGCCGTCGGCTCGGGGGTGGTCGGCCGCTGGTAGGCCGGTCCGACGGCGCAGCCGGCCGCAAGGCTGGCGGCCAGTGCCAGCAGGTGAAGGCGGAAGAAGGATCGTTTTCGCATGGGAGTCGTCATTTTGCGGGAACCGTGTGGTCGGCGTCGTGATGGCGGGACAGCTCCTGCTCGTCCGCCTTCCTGGTGCGCAGCTTGTCGAGCAGGACGTAGACCACCGGCGTGGTGAGCAGGGTCAGCAGCTGGCTGGCGACCAGCCCGCCGATGATGGCGATGCCGAGCGGGCGGCGCAGCTCCGAACCCTCGCCGAAGCCGATCGCCAGCGGCAAGGCGCCCAGGGCGGCCGCCAGGGTCGTCATCAGGATCGGGCGGAAGCGCAGGATGCAGGCTTCGCGCACCGCCTCCACCGCGCTCAGGCCGCGCGCCCGCTCGGCGTCGAGGGCGAAGTCGATGATCAGGATGGCGTTCTTCTTCACGATGCCAATGAGCAGGAAGACCCCGATCAGGGCGATGATCGAGAACTCCATGTCGAACAGCAGCAGCGCCAGCACGGCGCCGACGCCGGCCGAGGGCAGCGTGGACAGCACCGTCACCGGATGCACCAGGCTCTCGTACAGGATGCCGAGCACGATGTAGATGACGACGATCGCGGCCAGGATCAGCATCGGCTGCTCCTGGCTCGACTCCTGGGCGGCGCGCGCCGTGCCCTCGAAGCTGCCGCGCACATTGGCCGGCATGGCGATGTCGGCCTCGGCCTGTTTCACCGCGGCCTGGCCGTCTTCCAGGTTGTAGTCTTGCGCCAGGTTGAAGGACACCGTGGTCGCCAGTTCGCCGTCCTGGTGATTGACCGAGGTCGGCGTGGCGCTTTCGGCGAAATCGGCGAAGGCCATCAGCGGCACCATGCTGTTCGCGCCCGAGGACAGCGCCGCACCGCTGGACGGGTCGCGCGCGGCCGTCAGGTTGCCGGGCGTGGACGAGGTGGCGCCGCCCGATGCGGAGGCGGCGGCGGGCGCAGCGCCGCGCGCGGGCACATACACGTCGCGCAGGGCCTCCGGCGACAGCGCATAGCGCTGGGGCACGCCCATGATGATGCGGTACTGGTTCAGCTCGTCGTAGATGGTGGCCACCTGGCGCTGGCCGAAGTTGTTGTAGAGCGCGTTGTTGACGTCGCGCGCGCTGATGCCCAGGCGCGCCGCGCTGTCCTTGTCGACCGTGACGAAGGTCTCGACGCCGTTTTCGGCCTGGTCGGTGTCGACGTCGACCAGCGCCGGCTGGCCCTTCATCGACTCGGCCAGGCGCGTCGCCCACTGCTTCAGGTCGGCCGCGTTGTCGCTCTTCAGGGTGTACTGGTAGGTCGAGTTGCTGGAGCGCCCGCCCATGCGCAGGTCCTGCACCGGATTCAGGAAGATAGACACGCCGGTCACGCGCGCCAGTTTGGGACGCAGGCGCGCGATCACCGCCTCGCCCGACTCGCTGCGCTGCCCTGGCGGCTTCAGGCTCATGAACATGAAGCCGCCGCCGGCGCGCCGGCCGCCGGTAAAGGCCACCACCGTATCGACCGCCGGGTCGCGCCGGATGATGTCCACCAGTTGGCGCAGCTTGCCCTGCATGGCCTGGAACGAGATGCTCTGGTCGGCGCGGATGCCGCCGTTGATCTGGCCCGTGTCCTGGCGCGGAAAGAATCCCTTCGGAGCCGCCGAGAACAGGTAGACGTTCAGGCCGACGACGAAGGCGAGGATGAGCATCACCAGCAGCTTGCTGTCGAGCGCCCAGTCGAGCGAATGGCGGTAGACGCGCAGCACCCTGTCGAAGCCCTGCTCGGACCAGCGCGCCAGCCGGCCGGGCTTGCCGGCGCTTGCGCCGCCGGGTTCCCTGCGCAGCAGCCAGGCGCACATCATCGGCGTGGTGGAGAGCGAGATCACCAGCGAGATCAGCACCGCCGCCGACAGGGTGACGGCGAACTCGCGGAACAGCCGGCCGACCTGCCCGCCCATGAACAGCAGCGGGATGAACACCGCCACCAGCGACAGCGAAATCGACAGCACGGTGAAACCGACTTCCCGCGCGCCGAGCAGCGCCGCCTTCATCCGGTCCATGCCGGATTCGATGTGGCGCGCGGTGTTTTCCAGCACCACGATGGCGTCGTCGACCACGAAGCCGGTGGCGACCGTCAGCGCCATCAGCGACAGGTTGTTCAGGCTGAAACCCAACAGATACATGACGCCGAAGGTGCCCAGCAGCGACACCACCGTCGCCACCGCGGGAATGACGGTGGCGCGCAGGCTGCGCAGGAAGACGCTGACCACCAGCACCACCAGGATGATCGACAGCACCAGGGTGAATTCGATCTCGTGCAGGGAGCTGCGGATCGAGATGGTGCGGTCCGAGGCCACCTGCAGCGTCACGTCCCCCGGCAGCTGGGCCTGCAGCGAGGGCAGCAGCGCGCGCACGCCGTCCACGGTCTCGATGACGTTGGCGTCAGGCTGGCGCGTGACCAGCACGATCACCGCCGGCTGGCCGTTGAACAGGCCCAGGGTGTTGACGTTCTCGACGCCGTCGATGACTTCGGCCACGTCGCGCAGGCGCACCGCCGCGCCGTCGCGCCAGGCCACCACCAGGTCGCGATAGTCGGCCGCCTGCGGCCTGCCCGGCGTATCGCCGGCCGGCTGGGAATAGATCTGGAAGCGGTTGCCGCCGCCTTCGATCGCGCCCTTCGGCCGGTTGGCATTGGTGGCCTGGATCGCGGCGCGCACGTCCTCGCTCGACAGTCCCACCTTGTTGAGCGCGTACGGCAGCAACTCGACCCGCACCGCCGGCAGCGAGCCGCCGCCGATCTCGACTTCGCCCACGCCCTTCACCTGGGCCAGGCGCTGCTGCACCAGGTTAGACACCGACTCGTAGATTTGGCCGGGGGAGCGGGTTTTCGAGGTCAGCGCCAGGATGATCACCGGCGCGTCCGAGGGGTTCGCCTTGCGGTAGGTGGGGTTGCTGCGCAGGGTGGCCGGCAGGTCGGCGCGCGATGCATTGATCGCGGCCTGCACCTCGCGCGCGGCCGAATCGATCTTGCGGTTCAGCTCGAACTGCAGGCTGATCCGGGTCGAGCCGCTGCCGCTGTTCGAGGTCATCTCGTTGACCCCGGCGATCACGCCCAGGCGCCGCTCCAGCGGCGTGGCCACGCTCGACGCCATGGTTTCCGGGCTGGCGCCGGGCAGCGAGGCCGAGACCGAAATGGTCGGGTAGTCCACCTGCGGCAGCGGCGACACCGGCAGCACGAAGAACGCGGCAATGCCGGCCAGCGCGAGCCCGATCGTCAGCAGGACGGTCGCGATCGGGCGCTCGACGAAGGGCCGGGACAGGTTCATGCCCCGACCTCTTCCGGCCTGGCCGGCGCCTTGCCCGAGCGCCGGCGCGCCAGGCGGTCGAAGGCCAGGTAGATCACCGGCGTGGTGAACAGGGTCAGCAACTGGCTGACGATCAGGCCGCCGAAGATGGCCAGGCCCAGCGGCCGGCGCAGCTCGGCGCCCTCGCCCCAGCCCAGCATCAGGGGGATGGCGGCGAACAGCGCGGCCAGGGTCGTCATCAGGATCGGGCGGAAGCGCAGCAGCGCGGCCTGGCGGATCGCGTCCAGCGGGGCCTTGCCCTGGTCGCGCTCGGCCTCGATGGCGAAGTCGATCATCATGATCGCGTTCTTCTTGACGATGCCGATCAGGAGGATGATGCCGATGATGCCGATCACCCCGAGCCCCTGCCCGGTCACCCACAGCGCCAGCAGGGCGCCCACGCCGGCCGACGGCAGGGTCGACAGGATGGTCAGGGGATGCACGTAGCTTTCGTACAGCACGCCCAGCACGATGTAGACGCAGACCACGGCGGCCAGGATCAGCCACAGCTGGTTCGACAGCGAAGCCTGGTAGGCGCCGGAGGCGCCCAGGAAGCTCATGCTGACCGCGTTCGGCATCCCGATCTCCTCGGCGGCCGTACGGATCGCGTCCACCGCGGTGCCGAGCGAAACGCCTTCGGCGGTGTCGAAACCGACGACGGCGGCCGGATACTGGGCAACGTGGGTGATTTGCAAAGGCGCTTGCGCTTCGCGGATGGTGGCCACCGCGGACAGCGGGGTCGGCTGCCCGGAACTGGTGCGCAGCTGCAGGCGGCTCAGGTCGGCCAGCGACATCGTCCCGTCCCCTTCCTTCTGCCCCGCTTCCAGGATCACGCGGTACTGGTTGGTTTCGGTGAAAATGGTCGAGACGATGCGCTGGCCGTAGGCGCTATAGAGCGCGTCGTCGATCGAGGCCGCGGTGATACCCAGGCGCGAGGCCGTATCGCGGTCGATGTCGACGTAGGCGGCGCTGCCGACCGCGCCGGCGTCGGTGGTGGCGTTGCGCACCTCCTTCCTGGTGGCCATCCGGGCGACCAGCTTCCCGGCCCATTCGTCGACCGTGGCGCCGTCGGCGCCCTCGATCGACAGGCGGTACTGGGTCGGGCCGCTCTCGGCGTCGATGGTCAGGTCCTGGGTCGGCTGCAGGTACAGGGTCACGCCCGCGACGTTGGCCACACGGCCGCGCAGCCGGTCCATGATCTGGTCCTGGTCGCCGCGCCCCTCGCGCTTCAGGTTGATCAGCATGCTGCCGGTGTTGAGCATCGTGTTGTTGGCCGCGTCCACGCCCACGTAGGAGCTGAGCGAGGCGACCGCCGGGTCCTTCAGGATCTCGGCGGCGGCGGCCTGCTGCAGCCTGGCCATCTCGGCGTACGAGATCGACTGGCGTGCCTGCAAGCGCGCCTGCAACTGGCCGGTGTCCTGGGTCGGGAACAGGCCTTTCGGGATGACCACCCACAGCAGCGCGGTCAGCACCAGGGTGCCGAGCGCCACCAGCAGGGTCAGGCCCTGGCGCGCCAGTACCCATCCCAGCGCCACGTCGTAGCGCCGGATCACCCGATCGAAAAATGCCTGGCTCCGTTGCGCGAAGCGGCCCGGGCGCTCCTCTTCATGACTCCTGAGCCAGCGCGCCGACATCATCGGCACCAGGCTCAGGGAAACCACCATCGAGATCAGGATGGTGACCGCGAGCGTGACCGCGAACTCGCGGAACAGCCGTCCGACCACGTCGCCCATGAACAGCAGCGGGATCAGCACGGCGATCAGGGACACGGTCAGCGAGATGATGGTGAAGCCGATCTGGGTCGCGCCCTTGAGCGCCGCGGCCATCGGCTGCTCGCCCTCCTCGATGTAGCGCGCGATGTTTTCGATCATGACGATGGCGTCGTCGACCACGAAACCGGTGGCGATCGTCAGCGCCATCAGCGACAGGTTGTTCAGGCTGTAGCCCATCAGGTACATGACGCCGAAGCTGCCGATCAGCGAGATCGGCACCGACAGGCTCGCGATCACGGTGGCGCGCAGGCTGTGCAGGAAGGCGAAGATCACCAGCACCACCAGCACCACGGCCAGCACCAGTTCCATTTGCACGTGCTCGACCGAGGCCCGGATGCCGGCGGTGCGGTCGCTCAGCACGTCCATGCGCACCGAGGCAGGCAGGCCGGCCTGCAGTTCGGGCAGGCGCTCGCGAATACCGTCCACGGTGGCGATCACGTTGGCCCCGGGCTGGCGCTGGACGTTCAGGATGATGGCCGGCTTCAGGTTGGCCCAGGCGCCGATGCGCACGTTTTCGGCGCTGTCGACCACGCGCGCCACCTCCCCCAGGCGTACCGGCGCGCCGTTACGGTAGGAGACGATCAGGTTCCTGTAGTCTTCGACGGCCAGCAGCTGGTCGTTGGCGTTGATCGCGTAGGAACGGGTCGGCCCGTCGAAATTGCCCTTGGCGCTGTTGGCGTTGGCGCCCGCGATGGCGCTGCGCAGGGTGTCCAGGCCCAGACCGTACGAGGCCAGCGCCCCGGTATCGGCCTGGATGCGCACCGCCGGACGCTGGCCGCCGGACAGGGTCACCAGGCCCACGCCCGAGACCTGGCTGATCTTCAGCGCCAGGCGGGTGTTGACCAGGTTCTGCACTTCGGTGAGCGGCAGCGTATCGGAGGTGATGGCCAGGGTCAGCACCGGCGCGTCGGCCGGATTGACCTTGGCGTAGACCGGCGGCGCCGGCAGGTCCGTCGGCAACAGCGAGCCGCCGGCATTGATCGCGGCCTGCACTTCCTGCTCGGCGACGTCCAGGGTCTGGCCGAGCCCGAACTGCAGGGTGATCACCGAGACCCCGGCCGCGCTGGTGGAACTCATGCGGGTCAGGCCGGACATCTCGCCGAACTGGCGTTCCAGCGGCGCGGTGACGGTGCGCGCCATGACTTCCGGACTCGCGCCCGGATACAGGGTCTGCACCTGGATGGTCGGGAAGTCGACCTGCGGCAGCGCAGACAACGGCAGGAAGCGGTAGCCGACCAGGCCGGCCAGCACGATGGCCAGCATCAGCAGGGCCGTGGCGACCGGGCGGCGGATGAACGGCGCGGAGGGGCTCATCAAGCGCTCCCTCGGGGCGCGTCGACGCAAGCGCGGTCTGAACGCGCGGGCGCGAGATCCGGCGCAAGACCCGGCGCAAGACCCGGCGCAAGACCCGGCGCAATTCCCGGCGCAATTCCCGCCCACCCTGCGGGACCGAATTCATCGTAGCGTGGGCGGCGTTGCCGCCCACGCGTCCTGCACACGCTCGTCATTGCTGCGCTCCCTGGCGCCGGCCCTGGCCCTGGCCGCGCGCGCCCCGCGGCCGGTCGCCGGGCAGCGTCACCGTGGCGCCATCGCGCAGCCGGTCCGCTCCCTCGGTGATCACCTGCTCGCCGGGCTTCAGGCCGGAGGTGATCTGCACCTTGTCGACGGTGGCCTGGCCGCGCGTCACAGCGCGCTGCGACACGGTCTTGTCCTGCGCGTTCAGTACGTACACGAAATCGCCGTCGGCGCCGTGGCGCAGCGCCGTCACCGGCACCACGACCGCGTCCTCGATGGTGTCCAGGACCAGGCGCAGGTTGACGAACTGGCTCGGGAACAGCTTGTTGTCGCTGTTGGCGAAGCGCGCCTTGGCACGCACGGTGCCGGTCTGCACGTCGACCTGGTTGTCGAGCGCGATGAAGCTGCCGGTCGCCAGGGTATCGGTGCGGGTGCGGTCCAGCGCGGTGGCAGGCAGCTTCGCGCCCTGCGCGATACGCTGCTGGAGGGCCGGCACCCCGTCCTGCGGGACCGTGAACTCGACGTCGATCGGCGCCAGCTGGGTGATCACCGCGACGCCATTGGCGTCGCCGGTACTGACCAGGTTACCGATATCGACGGTGCGCAGGCCCACCCGGCCGGCGATCGGCGCCTTGACCTTGGTGTAGCCGACATTGAGCTGGGCGACGCCTTCCGATGCGCGGTCGGTCATCACGGTGCCTTCAAGCTGCTTGACCAGCGCCGCCTGGGTATCGACTTCCTGGCGCGCGATCGATTCCTGCTCGAGCAGGGTGCGGTAGCGGCTCAGCGTCAGACGCGCGTTTTCCAGCTGGGCTTCGTCGCGCTGACGCTGGCCGCGCGCCTGCAACAGCGCCATCTCGAAGGGACGCGGATCGATGGTCGCCAGCACCTGGCCCTGCTTGACCATCTGCCCCTCGGTAAACAGGATCTTCTGGACCACGCCCGCGACCTGCGGCCGCACGGTAGCCGTTGCCGCCGCCACCACGGTGCCGAGGGCATCGATGTTGACCGGAATGTCGGCCTGCTCGGCCGTGGCCACGCCGACCGTCGTCGCCGGCCTGCCGCGCCCGCCCCGGCCCGCGCCGCCGCCGGATCCGCCGCCGCCCTGGGCGCGCTCCCCGCCCGGACCGCCGGCCGGGCGATGGGTCAGGTGCCAGACCAGCGCGGCCAGCCCGATCATCGCCAGCACGGCGATCACGGTGCCGATCAGTCGCTTGCGGCGCCTGGTCTGGGGAGAGGACGGCGGTGGGCTCGTCGGGGCGGAAGTCGGAGGCGAATGCGGGTCCATGCTCAACCTTGTTATTGTGGCCAGAGTGTTATTCAGCTAACGTTGTGCCGAAAAGGTTAGCATGCGCTCCCGGCCTGATATGTTTCGTAACGTACATTGCGCTCTCGATCCTGTTACATGGGCGGGACAGGCTTAACACCGATTTACACCGTTGCCCGACATTTACGCCCGGTAAACGGAAAACGGGTGCGAAATCGCTTCCGCACCCGTCTTCCCCTTGTCGCAGTCAGTTACAAAACTGCTACAAATCTCCACCTGTCCTCATGGCGTTGCGCACATGCAGTGCGTGACCGCGGCGAACGGTGTGCGACCCTCGGCAACATCTTTCAGCCAAGCCATGTCCTCGGCTACCTGGGTGATCGGGCCGGCCGGCAGGGCCGCTTCCATCAGGCCGAGCTTGACCTGGATATTGATCGCTTGCGCGGTCGAGGCGCCCATCAGGTTCAGGAAGCGCTCGATGCGGCTGACCGGACGCTCGATATAGGCCACGCGGTAATCCGCATCGAGCCTGGCGCGCCTGGCGGCCGAGGCCAGCGCGTCGCGGTAGTTGCCCAGGCGGTCGACCAGGCCGCGTTCCTTGGCCTGGCTGCCGGTCCAGACGCGGCCCTGGCCCACTTCGTCGATCCTGGCGGCGGTGGTGTTGCGCGCGGCCGCGGCCTTGGTGGTGAACTCGCTGTACACGTGGTTGATGCTGCTCTGAACCAGCCGCGAGAAGCGCGGATCGATCGGGCGCAGCGGGTTGTAGGCGTCGGCCAGCCAGGTGGTGGTGTAGCCGCCGGTGTGGATGCCGAGCTTGTCGCTCACCTTCTCGGCGGTCGGCAGGATGGTAAACACGCCGATCGAGCCGGTGATGGTGGCCGGATCGGCGATCACTTCGTCGGCCGCCATCGAGATCCAGTAGCCGCCGGAGGCGGCCACGTTGCCCATCGAGACCACCACCGGCTTGCCGGCCGCGCGCGTCAGCTCCAGCTCGCGCCGGATCAGCTCCGACGCGTAGGCGCTGCCGCCGGGCGAATCGACGCGCAGCACCACGGCCTTGATGTGTTGGTCCTCGCGCGCCTGGCGGATCAGGTTGGCGGTGGTGATGCCGCCGACCGTGTCCGGGCCGCTGGTGCCGTCGACGATATTGCCGGAAGCGGTGATCACGCCGACCGCGTCGCCGAAGGGTCTCTGCTGGTGGCGCCCCAGGTAATCGTGGAAGCCGATCTGGCGGAAGGACTTGATGCGCTCTTCCCAGACGCCGCGCTTGACCAGCAGCGCGCGCACCTCGTCCTGGGTCTTGAGCCCGTCCACCAGCTTGCCCGCCTGGGCCACCCTGGCCGCGCTGCCGCCCGCCGCTTCCATCTGCTGCGGCAGGGTCTCGATCCACTTCGCCACGCTGCCGGCCGGGAGCTTGCGGTTGTTCTCGACCTGGCTGGTGTAGTCCTGCCACAAGCCGTTGTACAGGAAGCTGTCGGCTTCCTGGGCCGCCTCGGAAGGTCCGTTGGCGATGTAGGGTTCGGCGAAGCTCTTGTAGGTGCCGACCTTGATCAGGTTGACGGTCACGCCCAGCTTGTCGAGCGCATCGCGGTAGTAGTTGCGGCGCCCGCCGAAGCCTTCGATCATCACCATGCCCATCGGGTGCACATAGACTTCGTCGGCGTGCGAGGCCAGCAGGTAGCGCTTCTGGTCGTACATGCCGCCCCAGGCGATCACGCGCTTGCCGGCGGCCTTGACGCGGTCGATGCCGGCGCCGACCTCGCGCAGCTGGGCCAGGCCGCCGCCGTCCATCCGGTCGAGCAGCAGCACGACGGTGCTGATGCTCTTGTCCTTGCTGGCCGCATCGAGCACGGTGAGCAGGTCGCGCAGGCGCACGCTGCGCTTGCTGTCGCCGCCGACGGTATCGAGCAGCGTGTCCTGGAAGCTCGACTGGTACTGCTCGACCAGGTCGCCCCTCAGTTCCAGCACCAGGGCGGTCTTGTCGCCGATCGGCTTGACGCCGCCCGACGACACGGCCATGACGATGAGGATCACGATCAGCAGGAACAGCAGGTTCATGACGGTGCGACGCGAAGCGTCGACCGCGCGCCACAGCATGCCGGCGCCGCGGCGCAGCGCACTCAGGGGTTTGAAAGCCATCGAAACTCCGTCAGTCAATAAGTACAGGGGCTCAGGCCGCGATCGTCGCGGCGCCGGTCCGCTCCTTGTGCGAGATCGCGAACAGGCCGGCAAACACGAGTATGCCATTTACCATGAGCAATTCCAGCCCGAGGCGGTAAGAACCGAGCAGGTGTTCCTGATTGTACTCAAGGAGTGCGCAAAGAATCGGCGCGCCGATCGTAACGAACGGCACCAGGCGGTCGGTCGGCATGCGTCGCGTCAGCATGCCGAAGCCGAACAGGCCCAGCAGCGGACCGTAGGTGTAGGCCGCCAGCTTGAGGATGACCACGATCATGCTCGGGTTGTCGGCCGCCTTGAAGCCCAGCACCAGGAACAGGAACAGCCCGGCGAAGCCCAGGTGCACGCGGCGGCGCAGGCTTTCCTTGCCCGCTTCCGTCAGGTCGTTGCGGCGCTTGATGCCGAGGATGTCGATGCAGAACGAGGATGTCAGCGCCGTGATCGCGCCGTCCGCGCTGGGGAACAGGGCCGAGATCAGGGCGATCAGGAAGATGATCTGCACCGTGGCAGGCAGATGGCCCATGACCACGGCCGGGAAGATCTTGTCGCCGGTGGCGCTCACGCCGGCGATCGGCGCGTACAGGTAGAGCAGGCCACCCAGGAACAGGAAGCTCATCAGGACCACCACCAGCACGGCGGTCAGGCTCAGCAGGTTCTTCTGCGAATCCTTGAGGGTCTTGACGGAAATCGTCTTCTGCATCATCTCCTGGTCCATGCCGGTCATGGTCAGCACGATGAAGATGCCGGCCACGATCTGCTTGAGGAAGAAGTTGGGGCTGTCGAAGTCGGTCGTGAAGATGCGCGCCAGGCCCTGCGACTGCATCGCGTTCAGGCTGTCGGGGACCGACATGCCCAGCTCGCCCAGCAGGAACCAGACGCAGGCGAACAGGCCGAACAGCATGCAGGTGGTCTGCAGGGTATCGGTCCAGACGATGGTCTTGACGCCGCCCTGGTAGGTGTACATCAGGATCATGCCGAGGATGACCAGGGTCGTGATCCAGAACGGGATTCCCAGGCTGTCGAGGATGATCGCCTGCAGGATGTTCACCACCAGGTAGAGCCGCGCGGTGGCGCCGAGCAGGCGCGAGATGATGAAGAAGCCCGCCCCGCTCTGGTACGAGCGGCGCCCGAGGCGCACGTCGAGGTAGTGGTAGATCGAGGTCAGCTGGAGCCGGTAGTACAGCGGCAGCAGGATGTAGGCCACGGCGATGTAGCCGATCACGTAGCCGATCAGGATCTGGGCGTAGCCGAAGGCGTCGTTTCCTACCGCGCCGGGCACGCTGATGAAGGTGGCGCCGGACAGCGTGGTGCCGACCATGCCGAACGCGACCAGCATCCAGTTGCTGCTCTTGTTACCGATGAAGAAGCTGTCGTTGTTGGCGTTGCGGGAGGTGGCCCAGGCCACGCCGAGCAGGAGCGCGAAATAGCCGATGAGGATTGCGAAGAGGAGTGCCGGGGACATGAAATTCCAATGCGGTTGTCGTTTCGCCCAGCAATATACACTGAAGCGTTGCGAGCGTGAACGCCGGTAAACGGCACCGCACATGAGTCCTGGTTATGCCCCGGCGGCACGAGCGACGAACTTCCCGGGCAGGAAGGCTCGCCGCAGCGGGACCCGCGCGCGCATGCAAAACAGTCATCGAAGCACTGTCAGGCGCGTTACGCCTCCTCGCCCTGCACCCGCTCGAACGGCCCGATACAGGTGTTCATGCTCTCGTCCGCGCACATCAGGAACAGCGCGCCGGACGGGTGGAAGCGGATGAAGTTGGTCACGGTGGTGCCCACCTTCATGATGGCGCCCGAGCAATCCTTCTTGCCGTTGTCCTTGACGATGCGGTCGTCCAGCCGGTAGAAGCCCTTGGCGCTGGGCTTGGCGGGGATGCGGTATTCGCTTTCCGACACTTCCTGGGCGCTGGTGACCAGGGTGGTACCGTCGGCGCGGAAGCGGTAGGTTTCCGAGCAACCCAGATCGGGCAGGCTCAGCTTCCAGATACCGAGGATGGGATGGGCGGCCGGCGGCGCCGCCTGCGCGCCGGGCAATAGGGAGATCAGCAAGGCCCCAGTCAACACCGCGGCAGGCACACGCATGGCAGGCTCCTTCGCACGTCGCGACAGCCGGGCGGGCGCCGCGGCAGGCCCGCCCATGCGGACGATGCCATTATTGCAGGGGCGGCGCGCGCGCGGCGCACGCGCCGCCACGGGTGGCGCAGGCTGGGCGGGGAACCCGCCCAGCCTGCGGTACTTGCCTCAGCCGTTCTCGGGCGTGGTCTTCGGCTTGGCCGGACGGCGGCTGCGCGGCGCGGCCTTGCGGGCCGGCGCCTTGTGGGCCGGGCGCGCGCCCGGCTTGCGGGCCGTTTTCGCGTCCGCATCGGTTTCGGCGGGCGCCTCGCCGGCCACGGCATCGCTATCCGGCCCCACCGCCGGCGCCGGCGGCGCCGTGTCCGCAGCACTGTCCGGCGACCCGGCCGGCGCCGGCAACTCGGCCGGCGCTTCCACGACCGCTGCCGGCGCTGGCGCCTTCTTGGCAGCCGGCTTGCGCGGCGCGCGGCGGCGTTCCTTGACCGGCGCCGGCGCCGGCTCGGCCACGGTTTCCTCGGCCACCGCTTGCGCCGGCTCGGCCGCAGTGGACGCCTCGGGCGCTTCCGGCGCCGCCGGCACCGCCGCTTCGTCCACCGCAGGCGGCGGCACGGCCAGGTCCGCGTCCGTTGCGGTCAGCTCGGGCACGGCCGGCGCCGCATCGCGCCCCCCGCCCCGGCGTCCGCCGCGGCCGCGGCGGCTGCGTTCCGGCTTGGCCTCGAGCGCCGGCGCTTCCTCGCCGCCCGGCTCCTCGGTCGCCGCTTCCTCGTTCTCCGGCGCCTCGGGCATCACCACCAGTTCAGGCGCCGGCATCGTCACCGGCGCGGCGGCGCTGCGGTACACATAGGTGCCGGACTTTTCATCGCGGCCGAATTCGAACAGGCCGCGGCTCTGCGCTTCTTCGAGCAGGTTGCCGAAGGTGCGGTAGCCGTAATAGGTCTCGGAGAAGTCGGGACGGCGGCGCTTCAGGGTGTCCTTCAGCAGCGAAGCCCAGATCTTGCCGGTGTCGCCGCGCTCGGACACCAGCGCATCGAAGGTCTCGACGACCATTTCGAGGGCCTGGGCCTTGCGCGCTTCCAGTTCTTCGCGGCGCTTGTCGTCGCTCGGGCGCCGGGTCGCCGGCTGGCCGCGGCGCGCGTCGAGTTCTTCCTTGCGCTTGGCGGCGGCGCGGCGCACTTCACGCACCAGGTCGTCGTAGAAGATGAATTCGTCGCAATTGGCCACCAGCAGGTCGGAGGTGGACTGCTTGACGCCCACCCCGATCACGCGCTTGGCATTCTCGCGCAACTTCGATACCAGCGGCGAAAAGTCGGAGTCGCCCGAGATGATGACGAAGGTATCGACGTGCGACTTGGTGTAGCACAGGTCGAGTGCATCGACCACCAGCCGGATGTCGGCCGAGTTCTTGCCCGACTGGCGCACATGCGGGATCTCGATCAGCTCGAAATTCGCCTCGTGCATCGGGGCCTTGAAAGCCTTGTAGCGGTCCCAGTCGCAATACGCTTTCTTGACCACGATGCTGCCCTTGAGCAGCAGGCGCTCCAGCACCGGCTTGATATCGAATTTTTCGTAGTTGGCGTCGCGCACGCCGAGCGCGACGTTTTCGAAGTCGCAGAACACCGCCATGCTGATGTTGTCGGAAGAAGCCATGAGCTATTGCTTTCAGATAATAAAGGGACAAACTGACCGCGATTATACGCAACCCGCCGCTCCCGGGCGGCACGCGCCGCGCAAAGCCGGTGCGCCGCTCGAACACGGCCAGCCAGGTGGCGTACCGGATCAGCGCCGACTGGAAACGGCTTGCGTGCCGAACAGGCCCGGCAGGCAGGCGATGCCAGGACTCGCCAGGCGGCAGCATTGCCGATTCAGAGCCGCGCCAGCGTGGCCTCGTCCGCCTGTCCGTCGAAATACTTGTCGATGCATGCCTGGAATACCGCTTCGTCGGGCGCGACGTCGGCGAACAGGGTCATCGACGAACGGAACTTGAGCGCGTCGGGTTGACCGAAAATCTCGTCGGCCGACGGACCGTCGAGCGCCGCCACGATCGAAGCGCATTCGCGCAGGCGCGCACCGAGCACCGGGTGCGCCAGGTAGGCCGCCGCTTCGTCGGCGGAGGCGATCGCATAGCGCCGCGCCATGTCGCTGCGGCCGAGCCCGGCGACCTGCGGAAAAACGAACCACATCCAGTGGCTGTGCTTGCGGCCCGCGCGCAGTTCGGCGAGCACCGTGGCGTACACCGGCTCCTGGGCCCGGATGAAACGCTCGAGGTCGAATTCATTGTCCATATTCCATCCTCCTGCTGGCATCCATGCTACAACTTTGAGATTGTTTGCTAAAGTGCGTTCCATAGGACGCACCAATGGACACCAATCACCTCTCCCTGTTGCTCATGCGTGACATGCCGTATCGCAAATATAAAGGCCGGAAAATCGCCGACCTGCCCGGCCACTACCTGGGCTGGTTCGCCCGGGAAGGCTTTCCCCATGGGGAACTGGGCCAGTTACTGGCCCTGATGTACGAACTCGACCACAACAATCTGCGCTCCCTGCTCGATCCGCTACGGACCCGCTGACCGGGTGCCGCGCCACGCCGGGCACGACCGCGGTGCTGCCGGCTGCGCGGATGCGTGCGTCACTCAACACAGCGCCAGCGCCGTCCTCGCTAGAATCGACCCCTGCCGGTCCGCCTTGGGATCAGGCTGGCCCAACCGGAACCAGGAGCGTGTAGTGGAGAATTTTCAGTGGTTTATGCTGGTCGGCGGCCTGATGCTGGTGCGCGGCCTGTGGGGGCAGACCATCGCCAAGCTGCCGTTCACGTCGGCAATGATCTACCTCGCCGTCGGCTTGCTGCTGGGACCGCTGTTCCTCGGCCTGTTCAGCTTCGACCCGCTCGATGGAGCCAAGGTGATCGAACCGGTCGCCGAGATCGCCGTCCTGATCTCGCTGTTTTCCGCCGGCATCAAGATGCCGGTACCCTTTTCTCTGCGTCGCTGGATGCCCGCCGTTCGGCTGGCCTGGCTGGCGATGGCGCTGTCGGTGGGGCTGATTGCGGCGTTCGGCTGGCTGGTGCTGGGCTTGCCTGCCGGCGCGGCGATCCTGCTGGGCGCGGTCCTGGCCCCGACCGACCCCGTGCTCGCGACCGACGTCCAGGTCCGGTATGCCGGCGACGACGACCCATTGCGCTTCACCCTGACCTGCGAAGCGGGCCTGAACGACGGCAGCGCCTTTCCGTTCATCATGCTCGGACTGGGCCTGCTCGGCCTGCACGAGATCGGCCCGGGCGGTTCGCGCTGGCTGCTGGTCGACGTGGCCTGGGCGACCCTGGGCGGGACCGGCGTCGGCGCCGCCTGCGGCGCCGCGCTGGCCTGGATCGGCGTCGCCATGCACGCCCGCTTCGCCAAGCACGAGGTGCTCGACGACCTGCTGGGCCTGGGCCTGATCGGCCTGTCCTACGGGATCGCCCTGTCCCTGCATACCTATGGTTTCCTGGCGGTCTTCGCGGCCGGGGTCGCCCTGCGCCAGACCGAGATGCGCCTGATCGGCGCGCGCACCAACCGCGCGGGCCTGCTCGAGCCGGAGATCGACAAGGACGAGGCGCCGGCCGCGGTGCCGGCCGAACCGACGGTCAGCGGCGGTTCGCTGGTCTTCAAGGAACACCTGGAACGGCTGTCCGAACTGACGCTGGTCCTGCTGCTCGGCGGCGCGGCCTCCTGGTACCTGCTCGACTGGAAACCCTGGGCCCTGGCCGTGTTCCTGTTCTTCCTGGTGCGCCCGTTCAGCGTCCTGGTCAGCATGGCCGGCGCCGGCATCGGCGGGCGCGCCACCGCCATCTGCGCCTGGTTCGGCGTACGCGGCATCGGGTCGATCTATTATCTGACCTATGCGATCAACCACGGCGTACCGCCGCCGATCGCACGCGAGCTGGTGAACGCCACCCTGGCGGTCATCATCGGCTCGATCTTCCTGCACGGCACCAGCGTCACACCGCTGCTGAACCGTTTCTGGAGGCGCAAGCACAAGCGCGACGAGAAGCCGGGCTGAGCCGCCGCAGCGTCAAGCGGAGGGCGCCGTCCAGACCAGGTTCCACAGGTGGCCGTCGAGATCCTCGAAGCCCTGGTCGTACATGAAGCCATGGTCTTCGGGCGGGTGCGGGGTGCGGCCGCCGGCGGCGACGGCCCGCGCGACCAGGCTGTCCACTTCGTCTCGGCTGTCGCAGCTCAGGCACAGGATGGCCTCGTTGCCTTTCTTCGCCTGGACCAGCGGCTTGTCGATGAGCGAGGCGAACAGGGCTTCGCTCATCAGCATGACGTGGATGCTGTCCTCCGCGATGACCATGAAGGCGCTGTTCTCGCTGCTGAAGCGCGGATCGAAGCCGAAGCCGAGCGCGCTGAAGAAAGCCCGCGACCGCTCCAGGTCGCTGACCGCCAGGTTAACAATGATTTGCTTCTTCATGACATCCTCGCGTGACATGGTGGTGGGGTGCTGATCGTGCACCCGGACGACGAACGGGGCGGCCCGATATCGACAGGCGCGCGCAACGCTCCCTTCATGCCGGCGTCACGGCCGGCAGCTCCACCACGAAGCGCGTGCCCTGGCCGGGCGCGGTGGCAAAGCCGATCGTGCCGCCGTGCGCGTCGATGATGGCCTTGCAGATCGCCAGGCCCAGCCCGGCGCCGCCGCGCGCGCGCGAATCGACCCCGCCGGCCTGGGCGAAGCACTGGAACAGCCGCTGCTGGAATTCCGGCGCAATGCCGGGTCCCTCGTCGGCGACCGACAGGCGCACCCTGCCGGGCAACTGCGCCAGCCCCAGCGTGACGGTTTTTCCGCGTGGCGTGAACTCGATGGCGTTCGACAGCAGCCTGGCCAGCAGCTGTTCCATGCGGTCGCGGTCGATGCTGGCCGCGAGCTGCGCCGCGTCCGCCGCCCAATCGGTGCGCAGCACTACACCGGCCTGGCGCGCGTGTCCTTCCATCGCGGCGCGCGCGCGCTCGGCCACCGGCAGCAGGGGCTGGGGCGAGCGTGCGACATGCATGGCGCCGGCCTCGATCTTCCGGATGTCGAGCAGGTCGTTCACCATGCGCACCAGGCGTTCGCTGCTCTGGCCGGCGGTGGCGGCCAAGCGCGCCGCCTCCGGCGGCAGCTCGCCGGCCATGCCGTCCGCCAACATCGCCAGCGTGGCCTGGATCGCGGTCAGCGGCGTGCGCAGTTCGTGCGAGACGGTCGCGACGAATTCGTTCTTCATCTGCTCGACGCGCTTGCGTTCCGAGATATCGTGCAGGAAGACGCTGAAGAAGGCGTCTTCGCCGCGGCCGGCCAGGCCGGCGGTCATCTCGATGGTGAATTCGTGACCCTCGCGGTCCGCCACCACGCGCTCGATGCGCCCGTCGAGCATGTCCAGGCGACCGGTCTGGCGGAACGCATGCAAGGCCCGGCCCAGGCTGGCGCGGTAGCGTTCCGGCAACACCAGCTCGCCCAGGGGCCAGCCCACCGCCTCGTTGCGGCGCCAGCCGAACATGCGCTCCGCGGCGCCGTTCCAGTCGAGGACGATGCCGCGCCGGTCGACCGCGATGAAGGCATCCTGGGCCGCTTCCACGATCGCATTGATGCGCTGTTCGTTGGCCTGCACCGCCACCAGGGCCCGCTCCAGTTCGCGGGTACGTTGCTCGACCCGTTGTTCGAGCGTGGCGTTCAGGTCGCGCAGTTCGGCCTGCTTTCGCACCAGGTCGGTCACCAGCCGGTTCAGGGTGCCGGACAGCGCCTGCACCTCGAAGTAGTCTTTCTGGTTCGGCACCAGCTGGACGGCTTCGCCGCGTCCCAGCCGCTCGGCCGACTCGGCCAGCGCCCCGAGCGGGCGGGTGATGCGGCGCGCCACCAGCACGCCGGCCACCGAGAACAGCACCGCCAGCGCGGCGCCGCTCCACAAGGCCTGCTCGCGCAGGCGCCGCACCGGCGCGTAGGCATCCTCGACGTTCTGGCGCACCAGCACCGTCCAGCCCAGGCCCGGGTACTGGCCGCGTCCAAGCGTGGCGCCGTAGCCGACCAGGTAGGACTGCCCGTCGGGCCACGCCTCGACCCGGTAGCCGCTGCGATGCTGCTGCGCCAGGCGCAGGCTCTCTGGCGCGATCGTCTTGCCCTGCAGGCCGGGCGGCCCGAGCAGGACCACGCCCTGGCGGCTGACGATCAGCGCCTGGACCCGGCCGCGCTCCTCCACCGGCGCGATGATCGAGCGCTCGACCTCGCGCGCCCATTGCCAGGACAGGTGCACGCCGAGCACGCCGGCGGTCGCGCCGGACAGGTCGGCATAGGGGAAGGCGACGTCGACGAAGCGGCGCGGCTCGCCGCTTTCGCGCGGCAGCAGCCTGGCCAGCTTGACCGCCTCGTGCACGTCGCCGACGTGCACGCCCCGCAGGGCCTGCGTGAACCACGGACGGCTTGACACGTCGACACCTTCGAGCAGGCCGCGCGCCTCGACGATCACCTTGCCGTCCAGGCCGGTCAAGCCGATCCAGTCGTAGTAACCGTAGCTCTCGCGCATGTCGCGCAAGACCTGGCGGCGCTCCGCCAGCGGCAGGCCGGCATCGCGCAGCGTGCGCCGGCGCACCATCAGGCTCACCTCGCGGTAACGCTCGGCCATGCCGCCGTCGAGCTTGTCCGCGGTCTGGCGCGCCATCTCTTCCAGGCCGTGGCCGATGCTGTCCTTGACCTGCTCGGTGGACGACTGCTCGACGACCCCGACCAACAGCAGGGTCAGGACCACGCTCAGCAAGGAAAACGCCCCCGCCAGCCAGGCCCCGAGGCCGCGCCGGCGGGCGCGGCCGGAAGAAAGGGGAAAAGTGTCCATGCTCGAATCGTACCCGAAACAATTACACCAGGGTAACTTTTTTAGGCTTCGGGCTGGGCCGGCCGCACGGCAGTGTGGGATTTCCGGTAAACTATCCGGCTACTGCAATATGCTTTAACCAAGAGAAACGCCATGCCCACCACATCCGCTGCCGGCGAGCAGTTGCTCGACTACGTCACCTCGTGCGCCCTGCCGACCCCCTGGGCGCAATTCACCTTGCATGCCTTCGTCGAGCACGGCACCGGCAAGGAGCACCTGGCGATGGTGCTGGGCGACCTCGCGGACGGCGAACCGGTGCTGGCGCGCGTGCACTCCGAATGCCTGACCGGCGATGTGCTGTTCTCGCAGCGTTGCGACTGCGGCGCCCAGCTCGAAGGGGCGCTGCGGCGCATCGCCGAGGAAGGGCGCGGCATCCTGCTGTACCTGCGCCAGGAAGGACGCGGCATCGGCCTGGTCAACAAGATCCGCGCCTACCGCCTGCAGGAAGCCGGCGCCGACACGGTCGAAGCCAACCTGCAACTGGGCTTCCATGCCGACGCCCGCAATTACGAACTGTGCAAGCCGATGCTGGAGCAGTTCGGCGTGGGCACGCTGCGCCTGATGACCAACAACCCGCGCAAGATCGACGCCATGACCCGCCTCGGGATCGCGGTGGCCGAACGCGTGCCGCTGCTGGTCAACCGCAATGCCTTCAACAACAGCTACCTGAACACCAAGCAGGCCAAGCTGGGCCACATGATGGGGTCGGCGGATTCCGCCGCCGCCGACATGCTGGCGGAACCCGGCACCCGCTGAGCATCGACTGAGCATCGACTGAGCATCCACTGAGCACCCGCTGAGCAGGCGCCGGGCAAACGCGCGCACGGACACCCCGTCCGGTGGCAAGATAGTGATTCCCTCTTGCCATGATCGAATTGCATGAAACGGACTGCCGCCGCCTTGCTGCTCTTCTGCCTGACGGCGGGCGCCGCCACGGCGCCGCCACCCGACCAGGCGGCCGCGACGGCGCGTGCCGGCGCCGTCCCGGCCGCGCCTGCGCAACTGGCGCCGCAGTTGTCACCTCAGTTGCCACCATCTGCGTCACCCGGCACGACGCCGCCCGCCCCCGCGCCGGGTGAAGTCGACGCCCAGGACGCCCTGCCGCCCCCCTCCTCGGCCGCGCAGGACCTGTACGCGGCGGCGCGCGGCGACCTGTTGCAGATCCGCATGCTGCTCAAGAACGGCCGTACCCAGTCCACCGTCGGATCGGGCTTCCTGGTCGGCACCGGCAAGCTGGTCGTGACCAATTATCACGTGGTGTCGCAGATGGCGCTCGACCCCGACGTCTACACCGCCGAGTTCGTCGACACCGACGGCAACAGCGGCCCGGTAGAGCTGTTGGCGGTCGACGTGCTGCACGACCTGGCGGTGGTGCGCGTCGACCGCGAAGGCAGCGGCTTCTTCAAGGTGCCCGAGCGCCCGGTACGCCTGACCCAGGGCCAGCGCCTGTACTCGCTCGGCAATCCGCTCGACCTCGGCTTTGCGATTTCGGAAGGCGCCTACAACGGCGTGGTCACGCGCAGCTTCTACGACCAGCTCATGTTCGGCGGTCCGATCAATTCCGGCATGAGCGGCGGGCCCAGCGTCACCGGCAAGGGCACCGTGGCCGGCGTGAACGTGTCCAAGCGGCGCGACGGCGAATCGGTCAGCTTCCTGGTGCCGGTGAAGTATGTGCAGGAACTGCTGCGCAAGGTGGACAGCCAGCCGGCGCCGCCGAAGGATTTCAACCCGCTGATCGCGGCCCAGCTGCTGGCGCACCAGCGCGCCATGGTCGACCGCCTGCTCGACGAGCCGCTGGCGATCAAGAGCATGGGCCCCTACCTGGTGCCGGTGCGCGAATCCGGCCAGCTGCGCTGCTGGGGGCGCTCCAACGTGAAGGCGGAAACCGCCTACACCCTGGATGCGATGAGTTGCGCGATGGAGACCGCCATCTACGTCTCGGCCTCGCAGCAGACCGGGCACGTGTCGATGTCGCACCGCTACATCCGTTCCGACAACCTGGCCCGGCTGCCCTTCGCGGCCCTGGCCAGCCGCCTGTTCGCGGCCGGCCAGCGGGGCGGCGCGAACGACCGGCGCCTGACCAAGCCGATGTGCACCGAGCGCTTCGTGCACACCCGCACCCTGCCGCTGCGCGCGGTGACCTGCGTGCGCGCCTACCGCAAGTTCGAAGGCCTGTACAACTTCACGCTGCTGACGGCCAGCACCAACGCCGCCGAATCGAGCCTGCAGAGCCGCCTGGACGTCTCCGGCGTATCGTACGACAACGGCATGCGCGTCACCCGCGCCTTCCTCGGCTCGTTCGGGCGCAGCGTGCGGCGCCCGCCGGCTGCGGGGAGTCCGCCATGAGCGGCCCCTGGACCGTCGAGATTCTGGCCCGCAACGGCGAGGTGCTGCACCGGCACCGGGCGGCCGGCCTGCCGATCCGGGTCGGACGCGCCTACGACAACGACTTCATCCTCGACGACGAATACGCGGCTGCGCACCACGCGCTGATCGAGGAAGGCCCCGACGGCGGGCTCCTGATGCGCGACCTCGGCACGCGCAACGGCATCAACCATCGGCGCAAGCGGGTACAGCAGATTGCGCTCAGCGGCGACACCGTGGTGCGCATGGGCCACACTTCGCTGCGGGTGCGCGCCGCCGACTTCCCGGTCCCGGCCGAACTGCGCGACCGCACCATGCACGGCTGGGAGGGGCTGCTGCCCGGCATCATCGGCGTGCTGCTGGCGGCGCTGGTGGCCCTGCTGGTGACCTGGCTGCTCGACGCCCAGCCGTTCGAGCTGCTGAACTACGTGCTGGCGCCGGCCGCGGGCATCGGTGCGGCGCTGCTGTGGAGCAGCCTGTGGGCCTTCCTGAACCGCCTGTTCGGGCGCTATGCACGCCTGGGCCGGCACCTGTTCATCTTCGGCTGCGGCCTGGCGGCCCTGGTGGGTTTTCGCCTGCTGGCGGCCGTCGTCGCCTACGCCTACTCGCTGGAGTGGCTCACCCGCTACGGCTCGCACGTGGCGGTGGCGACGGTGGCCGGCATCATCTACTTCCACCTGGCCACCATCAAGCCGTCCTCGCGGCGGCGCCTGCGCGCCCTGTGCACGATGGCTGCCCTGCTGGCATCGAGCCTGGTGCTGATCGTCAACCAGCAGCGCCACGGCCGCCTCGCGGACGAACTGTACATGGCGGTGCTGCTCCCGCCGGAACTGCGCGCCAGCCCCGACGCGACGGTGGCCGACTACATGGCCGACGTCGAGCAGATGCGCGCGCAGCTGGACGCCGAGCGCGGCGCGGCGCCGGCGTCGGCGTCGGGCGCCAACTGAGGCCATCCATGGTGCTTTGACAAGCGCCGCCGGATGCAGGATGATCGGGCATCCCAACCGCCGGTGCCGCATGAACCCGTCCCGCAGCAAGACCGCCTTCGCCATCGCCTGGCTCCTGTTCTGGATCCTGATGGTGCTGGTCGCGCTGGAGGACTACCGGCGCGACGGCGGCACCGCCTACTGGCAGCCGGTGCTGTGGGAGAGCTCGTCGGCGCTGGTCGCCAGTGGGCTGCTGTTCCTGCAACGCCGCCTTCATGCGCGCCACGATCACCTGGTCGCCACGCCCCGGCGCTGGTTCGCGCTGCAGGCGCGCATGCTGCCCGTGTACTGGATCGTGTTCGTGCCGCTGGTATTCGGCATCCGCCACGCCGTGTACGCGCTGGCCGGCGCCAGCTACGAGCACGAAGCCTGGCCCGAGGTCTTCGTCTACGAGTCGCTGAAGATCACGGTGTTCGCCGGCCTGTTTACCGTCATCGGTTTCGGCCTGCTGTCCTACCGCGAGCTGCTTGGCGCCCGCATGCGGGCCGAGCAGGCCCACGCGCTGCTGCGCGAAGCCCAGCTGCAGTCGCTGGCGCGGCAGATGCAGCCGCACTTCCTGTTCAATGCGCTCAACACCATTTCTTCGCTGATGCATACCGACGTGGCGCGTGCCGACGCCACCCTGGTGCAACTGGCCGACCTGCTGCGCGCGGCGCTGGCCCTGGGCGAGCAGCCCCAGGCCACGCTCGCCCAGGAGCTGCGCCTGGCGCGCGCCTATGCGGGCGTCATGGCGCAGCGCTTCGACGGCCGCGCCCAGCTCGCATGGCGCATCGACGAGGACCTGCTGGGCGTGCAGTTGCCCGCGATGAGCGTGCAGCCCCTGCTGGAAAACGTGTTCAAGCACACCGTCGAACGCCAGCGCGGACCGACCCGCATCACGGTCAGCGCGGCGCGCGAAGGCGCCGACCTGGTGCTGGGCATCGAGGACGACCGCGGCGCACTCGGCCCGGATCCGGCGGGCGCCGGTTCCAGTTCCGGCCTCGGCCTGGCCAACCTGCGCGCACGCCTGGCCGCGCTGCATGGAAGCGATGCCAGCCTGTCGCTGGTTCAACTGGCCCCTGCCGGGGTGCGCGCACAGTTGAGGATTCCGTGCGCATCCTGATCGTCGACGACGAACTTCCTGCGCGTGAACGCTTGCGCCGCATGCTCGCGCTGGAACCCGGCATCGAGGCCGTCGAAGAAGCCGCCGACGGCCACCAGGCCCTGCGCTGCCTGCAGCAGTTCCAGCCGCACGCACTGCTGCTCGACATCGAGATGCCCGAGCTCTCGGGCATCGACCTGGCCGCATCGCTGCCGCAGCCGGCGCCGCTGGTGGTATTCGTGACCGCCTACGACGCCTACGCCTTGCGCGCTTTCGATGCCAACGCCATCGATTACCTGCTCAAGCCCTTCGACCAGGCCCGCCTGCGGCGGGCGCTGGAACGCCTGCGCGAACGCCTCGCGGCCCAGCCGGCGGCGCCAATGCGCGGGCTGCCGCCGCGCCGCCTGCTCGTCACCGAGCGCGGCGCCACGCGGGTGGTGCAGGTGGCCGACATCGAGTGGCTCGAGACCGCCGACAACTACGTGGTGCTGCACATGGCGCAAGGAGCGCCGCTGCTGCGCCAGACCCTGTCCGGCCTGCTGGAGCAGCTCGGGCCGGGTTTCGTTCGCTGCCACCGGCGCGCCGCGGTGCGGCCCGCAGCCATCGAACGCATCGTCCCGCTCGACAAGGGCGACTGCGAGCTGCTGCTGCGCAGCGGCGCACGCGTGCCCTGCAGCCGCCAGTACCGCGCCGCGCTCATGGCCACGCTCGATCCCGCCTAGCGCAGGCGTTCCGGTCCGCCCCGGCGTGGACCCGCTTCGCCACAAAACGCTCGTGCCATGCGGCCCTGCGCGCCATGCTGGCGCCATCGTCGTCAACGAAAGTGCGCCATGACCCGTGATCTCCCCTCCCCCAATGCACGCCTGTACTTCCTCGACTGGGTGCGCATCATTGTCTTCTTTATCTTGATCCTTTACCACGTCGGCATGTATTACGTCACCTGGGACTGGCACGTGAAGAGTCCGTTCGCCGGCACCGGTCCCGAAGCCTTCATGATGCTTTCCTCGCCATGGCGCCTCGGCCTGCTGTTCTTCGTCGCCGGCGCCGGCGCGAGCCTCATGCTGCGCAAGACCGGCGCGGCCACGTTCCTGCGCCGGCGCAGTACGCGCCTGCTGCTGCCGCTGGTATTCGGGATGCTGGTGATCGTGCCGCCGCAGCCCTATTTCGAAGTGGTCGAGAAGCTCGCCTATGCCGATGGCTACGGCGCCTTCATGCAGCGCTACCTGCAGGCCTATCACGGTTTCTGCCGGGAAGATTGCCTCGACCTGCCGACCTGGAACCACCTGTGGTTCGTCGCCTACCTGTGGATCTACACGATGCTGCTGGGCGGCCTGGTCGCCGCGCTGGGCGCGCGCTTCGACCGGATCGCGGCGCAGCTGGGCGCATTGCTGCAAGGCTGGCGGATCATCGTCCTGCCGGCGGCCGTGCTGGCGGCTGCGCGCCTCGCGCTGGTGGACCACTTCCCGACCAATCACAGCGTGGTCGGCGACTGGTACAACCATGCGATGTCCTTCCTTCCCTTGCTGCTGGGCGCCCTGGTGGCGCGCGTCCCGGGCTTCTGGGCGCGGCTGCCGCCGCTGCGCTGGCACGCGCTCGGCATTGCCGCCACCGGCTGGACGCTGCTCGTCATGTGGGATGCGGTGACCTACGAGGTGATTCCGCGCCCGGTGGTGGCGGTGCTGCGGCCTTTCATGCTCGCCATGTACGCGCTGCTGGCCTGGAGCGCCATGGTGGCCGCCTGCGGTTTCGCTGCGCGCCACCTGAACCGCGACGGGCCGGCCAGGCGCTACCTGAACGAGGCCGTCTTCCCGGTGTACATCCTGCACCAGACCCTGATCGTCACGATGGCGCACGCGATGCAGCCGCTGCGCATCGCGCCGGGTCTGGAGGCGGTGCTGCTGGTCGTGCTGACGGTGACCCTGAGCTTCGGATTGTTCGACATGGTGCGGCGCGTCCGCCGGCTGCGGCCGCTGTTCGGGCTTGGCCCGCTGCGTCGCGCGCAGGTGCCGGGCGATTTGCCGGCGGCCGCGCCGGACCGGCACCCCGGCGCCATCGCGCAGGTCTGAGCGGCAGGCAATGGTTCGACAGTGCGCTCAGTGCGTTCAGTGTGTCTGGGCGCCTGCGGGGCGCGCCCCCTGGCCGCCCGACTGCTGCGCCCCCTGCCCTGCCCCCTGCTGGCCGCGCGAAGCTTCGCCGCTGCCGCTGCCGCCGCCGCCGCTCGCCGCCGCGCTGCCGGCCGAGGCGCGGGCGTCGCCATTCGGGCGCACGAACGGATCGGCGGCGCTGCGCATCGCTTCCTGCTGGTTGCGGATGCTGCGCTCGGTTTCCTCGGCGGCGCTGCGTGCCACCTCGTCGGCCAGGGCCCGGGCGGTGCGGCTCGTGTTCTGCACGTGCTGCTCGGCCACCCGCGCCAGTTCGACCTGGGCGTCGGCGGCCAGGCGCGCGATGTGGTGCTGGTAGGCGCGCAGCTTCTCGGTGGTGGGCTGGGCCCGCGCCGAGGCGGCAGTGAACAGCTCGGTCCCCCGGCGGTCGGCGCTCAGCATCTGCTGGCCGGCCAGCGTACTTTCCTCGACCAGGGTCTGGACCAGCTGGATGTTCAGGTCCCATATCTGCTGGAAGGACCGGAACATCGATCTGGACACGTCGTTGATGAAGGCGGTCTGCGCGTCCATGTGGGTGCGCACCGCCGCGGTTTGCGAAAAGGGAAACATGCCTTGACCTCGTTGCGTTATGGAAAAGAAGGGCCGCCACGGCCCGCTTGGGCGGGACGCGGCACGAAGCTAGAAGGCTAACCACGCGATCATGCGCAGATTTGATATGGGCCAAACGTGCGCGTGCCCGCGTTCAGCGCCCCGTCGTGGCCGCAGGCAGTTCGGCCCCGCAATTCTTGCAGAAACGCGCGTCGGCATCATGGCCGGTCGCGCCGCACTCCGCGCAGGCGAACAGGGCGCGCGGCAGCCCATGCCGGCGGTCGCTGCGACGCGCCGTCATCTCGGCGGTCACGATGCCGGTGGGCACCGCCAGGATGCCCCAGCCAAGCAGCATCATGAACGAGGCGATGCCCTTGCCGAGCTGGGTCTGCGGGGTGATGTCGCCGTAGCCGACCGTGGTCATGGTGACGATTGCCCAATACATGGCGGTCGGGATGCTGGTGTAACCGTGCTTCGGCCCTTCCACCACGTACATGATCGTTCCGAGGATCAGCACCGCCATCAGCACTACCGAGAGAAACACCATGATCTTGCGCCGGCTGGCGCCCAGCGCCTCCCCAAGTCGGGTGTATTCCTCGATATACAGCGTCAGCTTGAAGATACGGAACACGCGCAGCAGGCGCAGGATCCGGATGTCGAGCAGGGCTTTGCTGCCCGGCACCAGCAGGGACACATAGGATGGCAGCACGGACAACAGGTCGATCAGCCCGTAGAAACTCAGCGCGTAGCGCAAGGGATGGCGCACCGTCGCCAGGCGCGCCAGGTACTCGACGGTGAACATCAGGGTGAACACCCACTCGAGCACGTGCATGAGCGCGCCGTGGCGGGCACGGATCTCCGCCACGCTGTCGAGGACGACGACCAGGATGCTGAGCAGGATCGCCACCACCAGCCCGATGTCGAAGGCCCGTCCGGCCCGCGTGTCGATGCCGAAGATGACCTCGTGCAGCCGCGCGCGCCATCCGCCGGGAGGGCCGGCGTAATCCGCCGGGGTGAACGAGTCGCGCTTGCGCTTCTGCTGCGTCTGCTGCGTCATTGGTACGGCGGCCCCTTGAGCTCGACAGTGTTGCGCTCGGGATCGAGCAGATAGATCGACGGTCCCTCGCCTTCGGCGCCATAGCGCGACTCGACCGGGCCGGCGGCGACGCCATGCGCGTCCAGGTGACGCCGGATCGCCGCCTCGTCGAACGGCTCGACCCGCAGGCACAGGTGATCGAGGTTGCGCCCGCCCACGCCCGGCGCCGCGCCGCCTTCGCGCCCGAGCTTGCTACTGACGGGCACCAGGTCGATCAGGGCGTGGCCGGCGCGCAGCTGGATCAGGCCGATCTCTTCGACGCGGCGCTCCACATGGCAACCGAGCACCTTGCCGTAGAAGGCGATCATGACGTCGAGGTCGGCCACGCGCAGCACGATGTGGTCGATTCCGCGCACCGCGATCGGCTGCGGCCGGACGCCTTGATCATTTCGCATGACGCTCGACCCAGGCGGCAAAGCTGTCGATGAAGGCCTGGAAGAAATCGCGCGAGGCATCGTTGACCAGGCGCTCGCCTTCGTACTTGCCGGCCACCATGCCGACATAGGCTTCCGGCGCGGGCATGCAGGGCATGTTCAGGAAGGGCAGCATCTGGCGCAGGTGGTGGTTGGCGCCGAAGCCGCCCAGCGCGCCGGGCGACACGCTGACGACCGCGCAAGGCTTGTCGGCGAAGGCCGCCTTGCCGTAGGGGCGCGACCCGACGTCGATCGCATTCTTCAGGGCGCCGGGTACCGAGCGGTTGTATTCGGGCGTGCAGAACAGGATACCGTCGGCCTGGCGGATGCGCGCGCGAAACGCCGTGAAAGCGGCCGGCGGATCGTCGGTCTCGTCATCCTGGTTGTACAGCGGCAAGTCACGAATCTCGACGATTTCCATGTTCAGCCCGGCGGGCGCCAGTTCGATCATCGATTGCGCCACCTTGCGGGTGAACGAGTCCTTGCGCAGGCTGCCGACGAGGACGGCGATGTTCCGTGTGGCCATGGTATTCCTTTCGGGTTCGGTCTCAAAACCCGATAGTAACCATTTTCACAATATTGCGCTGCACCCGCGAAATACATGGCAAGAAATCCATGTACATTGGTGGCGGCGCAACCCTATCGCGACAGGTGTTCAGATTCGCAGGCGCCTGCGTTCTTCCACGAAGCGCTTGAGCGCCGCCTTGCTCAACACCGCCACCGGATCGCCATGCCAGGCGTACAGGTAAGGCTCGCCGCCCTGGCGGTCGGTCAACTTGGCGCGAATCAGGAAGCGGGTGCCGACCGGATAGCGCTCCGGGTCGCACAGCCGACGCGCGCACTGCACCCGCAGCGAGGTCGCGTAGGCCTGGCCGGAGACCGGACGGATGCGCGGCTGTCCGCTACGCGGGTCCAGGAAGGATTCGACCGCGACCTCGCGGTAGGCCCAGGCTTCGCGTGCCATGGCTCAGCCCCCGGCCGCGGCGGGAGGCGACTTCCAGGACCTGCCTGGCGTCAGGGGATTCGGGGTGTGCATGCTGCGCTTCCTTGCTCGCGGATGGCTGGACGCCCGCCGGCGGCGCTGCATCAGGCGGCGCGCAGCAGCAGCGACACCGCTTCCGCCGCCATCCCTTCCTCGCGCCCGAGGAAACCCAGCTTTTCGTTGGTCTTGGCCTTGATGTTGACCTGCTGCGGCGAGACGCCCAGGTCTTCGGCGATGCGCGACACCATGTGCGGGATGTGCGGCGCCATCTTCGGCTGCTGGGCGATGATGGTCGCGTCGATGTTGCCGATGGTGTAGCCGGTGGCCACGACCCGGTGCGCCACCTCGCGCAGCAGGGTCCGCGAATCGGCGCCGGCGAACATCGGGTCGGTGTCCGGGAAGTGCTTGCCGATGTCGCCCAGCGCCGCGGCGCCCAGCAAGGAATCGATGATCGCGTGCAGCAGCACGTCGGCGTCCGAATGGCCGAGCAGGCCGAGACGGTGCGGGATGGTCACCCCGCCGACGATGAGCTTGCGCCCCTCGACCAGCGCGTGGCAGTCATAGCCGGTTCCGATGCGGAACGGCGGAGTAGGATTGAAGGATGCTTGTACCATAATCATTCAGCTCGGTTCGTGATATGTCGATGCGTTGTGTGTCGATGCGTTGTGTGTCGATGCGTCGTGGGTCGATGCGTCATGTGTCGATGCGTGGTGTGTCGATGCGGCGCGGAAGGCCGCCAGGTACATCTCGGCGATCCGGATGTCGGCCGGCAGCGTCACCTTGAGGTTACGGGGATGCCCTTCCACCAACCTGGGGGCCAGTCCCAGCGCTTCAACCGCGCTGGCGTCGTCGGTGATCGCCGCCGGATCGGTCACGGCGGCAAGTGCCCGCACCAGCAGCGCGTAGCGGAACATCTGCGGCGTCTGGGCCAGCCACAGGCCGTCGCGGGCGATGGTGCATCCGCTTGTCGTCGTCTCGCCTGCCACGCTGCGCTTGACGGTGTCGACCACCGGCAGCGCGAGCAGCCCGCCGGCAGGGTGCTCACCCGTTTCGACGATCAGGCGCGCGATCAGTTCCGCGTCCAGTCCCGGCCGCGCGGCATCGTGGACCAGGATCCAGTCGTCGCCCGAGACGCCCTGCCGCAGCGCGTGCAGGCCGTTGCGGATCGACTCCATGCGGGTGGCGCCGCCGCAGCGCAGCACGCTCACGCCATCGGACGGGACGATGGCGTCGATGCAGGGGTCGTCCGGGCTCACCACGACATAGGTGTGTGCGATCAGCGCACTCGCCCGGAAGGCGTCGAGGGCGTGGCGCAGCATGGGCTTGCCGCCGATCTGCAGGTACTGCTTGGGACTGCCGGCCGCCATGCGGGCGCCGACCCCGGCGGCCGGGATCAGGGCGACATACCTGGCTGCCGGGCGCGGTGCTGCTGTGTAATCACTCATGTCTTGCGTTTTTGTACAGGTCGAATCAGCGACTGTACCTCACCTGCGCAAACCTTGCCGAGGCGGGCATACTCCCGCGGCGAATCGATCGCCGCCTGCAGGGCTTCGACTTTCGCCATTTCACGCTTAATATAGGGCATCCAGCCGCGGTCGATTTCGCGCTGGAGCAGACGCTGCGCCTGCCCGATGCGGGCGTACAGGGGTTTGTCGGCGAAGCGCCGCGCGAGCGCCAGGCGCACCCGCGCCTCGGCCTTGGGCAGGTAGTCGAGGTAGGCGTTCAGATGGCGCATCTCGTGGGCCAGCAATTCTTCGTAGGCACAGGATCCCGGCCGGAATTCGCGGCCGATGTAGACCACGATCGGCGGATAGTCGAGCTTGATCTCGATATGCGGCGCGATGCATTCGTAGCCGCTGGCCGGATCGCTCAGCAGGCGCCCGCCGGCATTGATGCTGACGATCGACTCGGTGCGGGTCAGGCCGAGCACCACCTGCCCGGGACGGGCCCGCCCTTTCATCGCCGTCAGCGCGCGAAAGCCGACCGTATTGTCGACACGGAAACCGTTCCGGGTGCCGGTCAGCACCGTCAGCGAGTCGGCGATGCTGTCCTCGCATTGCGCCTGGAACGGCGTGCGCTCAGCCGACCGGGCACCCGGCACGGCGAGCGCCGCCCAGCACAGGATGGCGAGCACGGGCAACCGAAGCATGGCTCAGGCCGGGCTCCACGCGCCGGACAGGATCTTCTCGAGCCAGAACGCACCGATGATGGTCTTGACGTCGGTGATCTCGCCGCGCCTGACCATCTCGAGCAGCTCTGGCAGCGTGGCGCTGAAGGTTTCGAGGAACTCGCCCTCGTCGAGTTTCTGCTCGCCGGCGGTAAGGTCTTCCGCCAGGAACAGTTCCAGGTGCTCGTCCGAATAGGCGATGGCGTTGTGGATGGTGCACACGAAGCGCCATGTGGCGGCGGTGTAGCCGGTCTCTTCTTCCAGCTCGCGCCTGGCGCAGGCCAGGTGGTCCTCGCCCGGATCGATCTTCCCGGCCGGGAATTCAATGAAGACCTGGCCGTTCGGATAACGGAACTGGCGCTCGAGCAGCACCCGGCCGTCAGGGAGCAGCGGCAGGATCACGACCGCGCCGGGGTGGCGGATGAATTCGCGGTGGGAGGTGGAACCGTCGGGCAAGCGAATCTGGTCGCGCTCGACTTTCAGGAAGGGGCCATCGTAGACCACGCCGCCGGCGAGGCGGGTTTCTTGCAGGTTGACCGTCATGCACGCTCCGTTGACAGGTTTTCGTGGGGGGCTTGGTCGGCCAGGCCGATCACGGCTTGCCGCCCCCCACGGTTCAACGGCGCTGCTTGCGCAGGTAACGCAGGACGAAACCGGGAAAGGCCAGCACCAGGAACAGGCAGCCGGTGACCGCGTAGAACTCCCAGTTCTGCGCGAACACGCCGCCGATCCGGGATTCCAGCATGCGCGCCAGGAAGCCGACGACGAAGTATAAAACAATTAACTCGAGCAGGCGCAGCGGGAGGGACTTGGTGCCGCCGGACGGCGCGCCGTCGCCGGCGCGCTTCGGTGCCAGTCGAATGACACCGAACACGCGCTCGGTGAGGAAAGGCAGGTTGGCGGCCGCGATCGAGATCGCGACGACCAGCCAGGCGGCGAGGGAGGAATCCACCTCGGCGGCCTGCTTACTTGAGCAGGGTTGCCTGCATCGCGGTGTAGCACACCGCCAGCAGCCAGCCCGGGACGATACCCAGCACGACCACGGCCAGGCCGTTGAGCGACATCACGACGCGCATGTCGGCCGGGGTGTGGATGGCGGCAGTATCCGCGGCTTCGTCGAACCAGATGGTCTTGACGATGCGCAGGTAGTAGAACGCGCCCACCAGCGAGAACAGCACGGCCACCACCGCCAGCCACACCATGCCCGCGTTGGCCACCGCCTGCAGCACGGCCCACTTGGCCATGAAGCCGACCATCGGCGGCACGCCGGCCAGCGAGAACATCAGGATGGTCATCACGACCGCGAACCACGGTGCGCGCTTGCCCAGGCCCTTGAAGTCGGCAATGGTCTCGGCTTCATGGCCGGCGCGCGCCAGCATCATGATCAGGCCGAAGCTGCCGACCGTCGTCAGGACATAGGTGATGGTGTAGTACATCGCGGCGCTGTACGAGGCGGCGGCGCGGCTGGCGTCGCCGTCGACCACGCCGGTCATCAGGCCCAGCACCACGAAGCCCATCTGGGCGATGGTCGAGTAGGCCAGCATGCGCTTGACGTTGGTCTGCGCGATCGCGGTGATGTTACCCACGGCCAGCGACAGCACGCCCAGCACCAGCAGCATCTGCTGCCAGTCGAAGGCCATCGCCGGCAAGCCTTCCACCAGCAGGCGGATCACCATGGCGAAGGTGGCCAGCTTCGGCGCGCCGCCCAGCAGCAGGGTGACGGCGGTCGGGGCGCCCTGCACCACGTCCGGCACCCACATGTGGAACGGGACCACGCCCAGCTTGAAGGCCAGGCCGGCAACCACGAACACCAGGCCGAACACCAGGATGGTGCGGTTGGCATCGACGGCGCTGCTGGCCAGGTTGATGGCGTTCAGGTCGAGCGAGCCGGTGGCGCCGTAGATCATCGACATGCCGTACAGCAGGAAGCCCGAGGACAGCGCGCCCAGGATGAAGTACTTCATCGCGGCTTCGGTCGAGACGGCGTGGTCGCGGCGCAGCGCAACCAGCGCGTACAGCGACAGCGACATCAGTTCGACGCCCAGGTAGATCGACAGCAGGCTGTTACCCGAGATCACGATCATCTGGCCCAGCATCGAGAACAGCGCGAGCACGTAGAACTCGCCGCCCAGGTTGCCGGACAACATGTCGCGGTCTTGCGCATACTGGCGCGAGTACACGATGGTCATGGCAGTGGCCACGTAGGTCACCAGCTTGAGCAGGTTCGACATCGGGTCCGCCACGAACATGCCGTTGAAGGTGTACACGGTGGCGCCGGCGCTCATGTCGGCGAAGGTCAGCACGCCGCAACCGGCAATCGCCAGCAGGCTCAGCGCATAGGTCAGGTTGCGCTTGCCGGCCTTCAGGTACATGTCGATCAGCAGGATCGCGGAGGCGGTGATCAGCAGGAAGATTTCGGCATACACCGGCGCCAGGTTGGCGTCGGTTGCCGCTAGCATTGTGGAGTTCATTTCGTTCATGGCTTTTATTGAGGCAATTTGCCGGCTGCGACGTGCTGCAGCAGGTCGGTGACCGACACCTGCAGGGTTTCGGCGATCGGCGCCGGATACAGGCCCATCCACAGGGTGGCGATGGCCAGCACGCCCAGGATGGCGAACTCACGGCCGTTCAGGTCGGTCAGTTCGGCGACGTGCTTGTTGCCGATCGGTCCGAACACCACGCGCTTGACCATCCACAGCGAATAGGCGGCGCCCAGGATCAGGGCGGTGCCCGAGGCCAGGCCGGTCCAGAAGTTGAACTCGACGGCGCCCAGGATCACCATGAATTCGCCGATGAAGCCCGAGGTGGCCGGCAGGCCGGCGTTGGCCATCGAGAACAGCACGGCGAAGGCGGCGAACTTCGGCATCGTGTTGACCACGCCACCGTAATCCGCGATTTCACGCGAGTGGACGCGGTCGTACAGCACGCCGATGCACAGGAACATCGCGCCCGACACGAAGCCGTGCGAGATCGACTGCATCAGGCCGCCCTGCACGCCCATGTCGTTGAACATGAAGAAGCCGAGGGTGACGAAGCCCATGTGGGCGATCGACGAGTAGGCGACCAGTTTCTTCATGTCCTTCTGCACCAGGGCCACCAGGCCGATGTAGATCACCGCGACCAGGGACAGGGCGATGACGCCCGGGGCCAGGTACTGCGAGGCATCCGGCGTGATCGGCAGCGAAAAACGCAGGAAACCGTAGGCGCCCAGCTTCAGCATGATCGCGGCCAGCACCACCGAACCGCCGGTCGGCGCTTCCACGTGGGCGTCCGGCAGCCAGGTGTGCACCGGCCACATCGGGACCTTCACGGCGAAGGCCATGAAGAAGGCGCCGAAGATCAGGATCTGCTCGTGCATGCTCAATGGCAGGCGGTGCCATTCGAGGATGTCGAAGGAACCCGACATGTTGTACAGGTAGATGATCGCGACCAGGGTCAGCAGCGAGCCGAAGAACGTGTACAGGAAGAACTTGAATGCCGCATACACGCGATTCGGGCCGCCGAACACGCCGATGATGATGTACATCGGGATCAGGGTGGCTTCGAAGAAGAAGTAGAACAGCAGGCCGTCCAGCGAGGTGAACACGCCGATCATCAGGCCCGACAGGATCAGGAAGGAACCCATGTACTGGCCGATACGCTCTTCGATCACCTGCCACGCCGCCAGCACCACGATGATGGTGATGAAGGCGGTCAGCGGCACGAACCACAGCGACAGGCCGTCGACGCCCAGCTTGTAGAAGACGTTGAAGCGTTCGATCCAGGCGGCCGCCTCATAGAACTGCATGCCGTGGGCGGCATTGTCGAAGTTCATGATGAGCGGCAAGGTCGGCAGGAAGCTGACCACGGCACCGGCCAGGGCCAGCAGGCGCACGAAGCCGGCGTTCTTGTCGCGGCCCACGGCCAGCACGATCAGGCCGAACAGGATCGGGAGCCAGATCGACAGGCTCAGGTAAGGAGGAAATGTAGAAATTGACTGCATCATTTTTGGCTTTTCGCTTTTTTCTCTTATCTGACCCGATCAAGCGCGCCAGAACGGGACGAACCACAGCAGGGTTGCCAGCACGGCGACGATCATCACGAATGCGTAGTGATAGATGTAGCCGGTCTGGAAGGTACGGGTGATCGTCGAGAACCACCCGACCAGCTTGGCGGAGCCGTTGACCAGCAGGCCGTCGATCAGGCCGCGGTCGCCCACTTTCCACAGGCCGCCGCCGATGGCGCGCGCGCCGCCGGCGAAGACTACCTGGTTGAACTTGTCCATGTAGTACTTGTTGTCCAGCAGGGTGTGCAGCGGCTTGAACTTGGCATAGAACCAGGCCGGGACGCGCGGGTTGACCATGTAGCAGTAGTAGGCGGTCACGACGCCGGCCAGGGCCAGCCAGAACGGCATGGTCTGCAGGCCATGGATCGCCATCGCGGTGGCGCCGTGGAACTCTTCGCGCAGGGTTTCCATCGCGGTATGGTTCTCGCCGACAAAGATCACGTCCTTGAAGAAATCGCCGTGCAGCATCGGGCCGATCGCCAGGTAGCCGATGATGACCGACGGGATCGCCAGCAGGACCAGCGGCAGGGTCACGACCCACGGCGACTCGTGCGGCTTGTCGCCCGGCTGCAGGCCATGGTGGTGGTGATCGTCGCCATGGTCGTCATGCGCGTCTTCTTCGTGATGCGCGTCCGAATCGTGGCCTTCGCTGTGCTTCACCGGATGATTCCAGCGCGATTCGCCATGGAACACCAGGAAGTACATGCGGAACGAGTAGAAGGCGGTCACGAAGACGCCTGCCAGCACCGCGAAGTTGGCGAAGCCGGCGCCCGGGATGTTGGTCGCGTGCACGGCCTCGATGATCGAATCCTTCGAGTAGAAGCCCGCGAAGAACGGGGTGCCGATCAGGGCCAGCGAACCGATCAGCGAGGTGATCCAGGTGATCGGCATGTACTTGCGCAGGCCGCCCATGTTGCGCATGTCCTGGTCGTGGTGCATGCCGATGATGACCGAACCCGCGCCCAGGAACAGCAGCGCCTTGAAGAACGCGTGGGTCATCAGGTGGAACACCGCCACCGAGTAGGCCGAGGCGCCCAGCGCGACGGTCATGTAGCCCAGCTGGGACAGCGTGGAATACGCCACGACGCGCTTGATGTCGTTCTGGATGATGCCCAGGAAGCCCATGAACAGCGCGGTGATCGAGCCGATCACGATGATGAAGCTCAGCGCGCCGTCCGACAGTTCGAACAGCGGCGACATGCGCGCCACCATGAAGATGCCGGCGGTAACCATGGTTGCCGCGTGGATCAGCGCCGAGATCGGGGTCGGACCTTCCATCGAGTCCGGCAGCCAGACGTGCAGCGGGAACTGCGCCGACTTGCCCATCGCGCCGATGAACAGGCAGATGCAGGCGGCGGTCAGCAGCGGCCAGCCGATGCCCGGCACGGTCATTTGCGACAGCTGGTCGGCCTTGGCGAACACGTCGGTGTACTGCATCGAACCCGCGGCGGCCAGCAGCAGGCCGATGCCCAGGATGAAGCCGAAGTCGCCGACGCGGTTGACCAGGAAGGCCTTCATGTTGGCGAAGATCGCGGTCGGACGGGTGTACCAGAAGCCGATCAGGAGGTAGGAGACCAGGCCCACCGCTTCCCAGCCGAAGAACAGCTGCAGGAAGTTGTTGGACATGACCAGCATCAGCATCGCGAAGGTGAACAGCGAGATGTACGAGAAGAAGCGGTTGTAGCCTTCGTCCTCGGCCATGTAGCCGATCGTGTAGATGTGGACCATCAGCGACACCGAAGTCACCACGCACATCATCATTGCCGACAGCGCGTCGATCTGGAAGCCGACGGCCAGCTTGAGCGTGCCGACGGTCATCCAGGTGTAGATGTCTTCATTGAAGACCTCGGCGCCGCCGAGCACCGCCATCAGGGTTTGCACCGAGATGATCAGTGCGATCAGCACACCCAGGATGGTCGCCGTGTGCGACACCTTGCGGCCGACCACATTGCCGAAGAACTTGGTGCCGAGCAGGCCGGCAATCGCCGAGCCCGCCAGCGGCGCCAGAGGCACCGCCAGTAACATTGAGGAAGAGAGTTGCCCCGCCATGTTGAACCTTAATCGTTATTGTTTATCAACCGAGACCGGATCAGCCCTTCAGGCTGTCGAGGTCTTCCACATTGATCGTGTCCAGGTTACGGAACAGGACCACCAGGATCGCCAGGCCGATCGCCGATTCGGCGGCCGCGACGGTCAGAATGAAGAACACGAAGATCTGCCCCGCCGCGTCTCCGAGGTAGTGCGAGAACGCGACGAAGTTCAGGTTCACCGCCAGCAGCATCAGTTCGACGGCCATCAGCAGGATGATGATGTTCTTCCGGTTCAGGAAGATGCCGATCACCGAGATCGCGAACAGGATCGCGCCCAGGATCAGGTAGTGTGCGAGCGACAGGGTCATGGTGCCTCCTTCGGTGCTTCGGTCGATACCGCGGCCGTTGCTGCTGCTGCGCGTTCGGCGGCGGCGGCATCGATGGCGCGCTGGTTGACCGCGTCCATCTTGACGATGCGCAGGCGGTCGTTACGCTTGACGCGGACGGCGGCGCCCGGGTCGATTGCTTTGCTGTCCTTGCGCTTGCGCAGGGTCAGGGCGACTGCGGCGATGATCGCCACCAGCAGGATCACGGCGGCGATCTCGAAGCCGTAGATGTACTTGGTGTAGATCAAGAGGCCCAATTCCTTGGTGCCACCGATGTTCAGGGCGGCGGCCTCGGCCGACAGGTCGGTCTGGCTGTACGAACGGTACAGCACGGCGGCCATCTCGAGCACGATCAGGGCGCCGATACCGGAGGCGACCGGCAGGTAGCCCCAGAAGCCCTCGCGCATGCGGTCGATATTAATGTCGAGCATCATGACAACGAACAGGAACAGCACCATCACGGCGCCGACGTAGACCAGCACCAGCACGATGGCCAGGAACTCGGCCTTCAGCAGCAGCCAGATGCCGGCCACGTTGAAGAAAGCAAGCACCAGGAACAGCGCGGCGTGAACCGGGTTCTTGGTGGTAATGACGCGCAGGCTTGCCAGCACCGTGATGGCCGCGAACGCGTAGAACAGGAAAGTGGTGAATTCCATGAATTGACAGCCTCTTCTTATCGGTACTTCGCGTCCGCCTCGCGGGCGCTGGCGATGTCGTTTTCGTAGCGGTCACCCACGGCCAGCAGCATCTCTTTGGTGTAGTAGAGATCGCCGCGCTTTTCGCCGTGGTATTCCAGCACATGGGTTTCGACGATCGAGTCGACCGGGCAGGACTCTTCGCAGAAACCGCAGAAGATGCACTTGGTCAGGTCGATGTCGTAGCGCGTGGTGCGGCGGGTGCCGTCCTCGCGCTGCGCCGACTCGATCGTGATCGCCATTGCCGGGCACACTGCCTCGCACAGCTTGCAGGCGATGCAGCGCTCTTCCCCGTTGGGGTAGCGACGCAGGGCGTGCAGGCCGCGGAAGCGGTTCGACATCGGGGTCTTCTCTTCCGGGTACTGGACCGTGATCTTGCGCGACAGCGCGTACTTGCCGGTCAGGGCCAGGCCCTTGAAGAGTTCGGACAGCATCAGGCTGCCGACAATTTCTTTAATCCGATTCATTTTGTGTTTGCTTCCTTACTTCACAGCAGTCCAGATGTTCAGGGGCGAGTGCATCCAGACGGCGACCACGACCAGCCAGAACAGCGTCAGCGGGATGAATACTTTCCAGCCCAGGCGCATGATCTGGTCATAGCGGTAGCGCGGGAAGGTGCCGCGGACCCAGATCATCAGCGAGACCATCACGAACATCTTCAGGAACAGCCAGAAGAAGCCGCCGATCGGGCCGAATTCCAGGAAGCCGAACGGTGCCGACCAGCCGCCCAGGAACAGGATCGAGGCCAGGGTGGCGATCAGGATCATGTTGGCGTATTCGGCCAGCATGAACATCGCGTAGGACATGCCCGAGTACTCGACCATGTGGCCGGCGACGATCTCCGACTCTCCTTCCACCACGTCGAACGGGTGACGGTTGCACTCGGCCAGGCCGGACACGAAGTAGATCACGAACAGCGGCAGCAGCGGCAGCCAGTTCCACGACAGGAAGTTCAGGCCCATGTCGGCGAAAGTACCGATCTGCTGGCTGAACACGATGTCCGACAGGTTCAGGCTGCCGGTGACCATCAGCACCACCACCAGCACGAAACCGATCGGGATCTCGTACGAGATCATCTGGGCCGAGGCGCGCATCGCGCCCAGGAACGAGTACTTCGAGTTCGAGGCCCAGCCGGCGATGATGATGCCGTAGACTTCCATCGAAGTAATTGCCATCAGGAACAGCAGGCCGGCGTTGACGTTGGCCAGGGCCGCCTGCGGACCGAAGGGAACCACCGCCCAGGCGGCCAGTGCCGGCATGATGGTCATGATCGGACCGATCACGAACATGCTGCGGTTGGCCTTGGTCGGGATGACGATTTCCTTGAGCAGCAGCTTGACCGCATCGGCGATCGGCTGCAGCAGGCCGCCGGGACCGACGCGGTTCGGGCCGACGCGGATCTGGATCCAGCCGATCAGCTTGCGCTCCCACAGGGTCAGGTAGGCGACCAGGCCCATCAGCGGCAGCAGCACCACCACGATCTTGATCAGGGTCCAGACCAGTGGCCAGGCCGGTGCGATCGGGCTGGCGGCGCCCATTTCATAAAAACTATCGATAAAACCGGGCGTTGCCATTACTTGCCCTCCCCTGCTTTTTCAACATTGATCTGACCAAACATCGGGCCCAGGGTCGCCACGGCCGGGTGGCCGGCGGCCACGCGCACCGCGTTCGACGGCAGGCGTGCATCGACGTCGGCCACCAGGACCGCGCTGCCCGTCCCCTGCGACACGCGCACCAGCTCGCCCGACGCCACGCCGAGCTGCTCGGCGACGGCCTTTGACAGGGTCACCAGCGGCGCATTCGCATCCATGGTGCGCTGCAGCGGCTCCGAACGGCGCGCCAGCGCGTCGGTGAAATAGATCGGCAGGTCGGCGACGCGCTCGAGCTGGCCGGCCGGGGCGGTCTGGCCCGCGGAAGGCAGAAGGCGCGCGACGTTGTTCAGCTTGGCCGACAGGTCGGTCACGCCCTTGCCGATGGCTTCGTCGCGGATCGACTCCGAGGTCTCGTAGTCGAAGCCCGACAGGCCCAGCAGGTTGCCCAGCACGCGCAGGACTTTCCAGGCCGGACGGGTCTCGCCCAGCGGACGCACGGTGCCGTTGAAGCTCTGGGCGCGGCCTTCGCAGTTCACGAACGTGCCGGCGGTTTCGCTGAACGGCGAGATCGGCAGCAGCACGTCGGCGAAGTCCATGCCGTGCTTGAAGGCCGACATCGCGACCACCATCTCGGCGCCATCGAGCGCGGCGCGGGCCTGCTGCGGGTTGGCCGCATCCAGCTCGGGTTCCGCGTTCAGCAGCACGTAGGCTTTCTTCGGGGTGGCGAACACAGCCTCGCCCTTGCCCGTCGCGCCGACGACGTGGCCGCCGACCGTATTGGCGGCGTCGACCAGGTAGCCGAAGGAGCAGCCGGTCTGCTCGGCGATCCATTGGGCGCAAGCGTGGATCTTCGACGCTTGCGGGTGGTACGAGGCAGCATTACCCAGCAGCACGGCGCCCGGGCTCTCCTGGCCGACCAGGGTGGCGGCGATGCCCTTGGCGGCTTCGCCCGCTTCGACGCCTTCGAAACCGGCCGGGGCGCTGACGCCCTTGGCGGCGGCGACGGCCGACACGACTTCCGACAGCGCGGCCAGCCAGTCGCCCGGGGCGGCGATCAGTTTATGTGCGACCGGCATCAACAGGTCGTCGTCGCTCGCGCCCAGCAGCGACAGCTTGGCGCCGCCCTTGGTGGCGGTGCGCAGGCGGGTCGCCACCAGCGGATGGTCCTTGCGCAGCCTGGAGCCGATGACGAAGGCGCGCTTGAGTTGCGAGAAGTTCGCGATCGGCATGCCCAGCCACGGGGTGACCTGGCCGTCCAGCGCGAAGTCGCTCTGGCGCAGGCGGAACTCGATGTTGTCCGAGCCAAGGCCGCGGGTCATCTTGTTGAGCAGGTACAGCTCTTCCAGGGTCGAGTGCGGCGTGGCGACGGCGGCGATGCTGTCGGCGCCGTGTTCATGACGGATGTTACGCAGGCCATGGGCCACGTATTCCAGCGCGGTCTGCCAGTCGGTGTCGATCCACTTGCCGTCCTGCTTGATCATCGGGCCGGTCAGGCGGTCGGCATTGTCCAGCGCCTCGTACGAGAAGCGGTCCTTGTCCGACAGCCAGCATTCGTTGATGGCTTCGTTTTCCAGCGGCAGCACGCGCATGACCTTGCCGCCCTTGACCTGGACGATCAGGTTCGAGCCGAGCGAATCGTGCGGGGCGATCGACTTGCGACGCTGCAGTTCCCACGGACGCGCCGAGTAGCGGAACGGCTTGGAAGTCAAGGCGCCGACCGGGCACAGGTCGATCATGTTGCCCGAGACTTCCGAGTCGACGGTCTTGCCCACGAAGGTGGTGATTTCCGAGTGCTCGCCGCGACCGACCATGCCGAATTCCATCACGCCGGCCACTTCCTGGCCGAAGCGCACGCAGCGGGTGCACTGGATGCAGCGCGTCATCTCTTCCATCGAGATCAGCGGGCCGGCCTCTTTCGGGGCCACCACGCGCTTCTCTTCGTCGTAGCGCGAATTGCTCTTGCCGTAGCCGACCGCCAGATCCTGCAGCTGGCATTCGCCGCCCTGGTCGCAGATCGGGCAGTCCAGCGGGTGGTTAATGAGCAGGAACTCCATCACCGACTTCTGTGCCTGCACCGCCTTGTCGCTGTGGGTGCGCACGATCATGCCCGGCGAGACCGGGGTGGCGCAGGCCGGCAGCGGCTTGGGCGCCTTCTCGACTTCGACCAGGCACATGCGGCAGTTGGCGGCGATCGACAATTTCTTGTGATAGCAGAAGTGCGGGATGTAGGTCCCGAGTTTGTTTGCGGCGTCCATCACCATGGAACCTGGTGCGACTTCGACTTTTTTGCCGTCTAATTCAATTTCAACCATTTGATCGTTACCTGACCTGGTTTAAAGGTATGCGGGCACGAGGCAGTGCTTGTGCTCGATGTGATATTCGAATTCCTCGCGGAAGTTCTTGATCATGGCTTCAACGGGCATCGCGGCGGCGTCGCCCAGGGCGCAAATGGTGCGGCCCTTGATGTTGAAGGCGATGTTGTTGAGCAGGTCCATGTCTTCCGGACGGCCCTTGCCGTGCTCGATGCGGTGGACCATGCGGTACATCCAGCCGGTGCCTTCACGGCACGGGGTGCACTGGCCGCAGGATTCCTCGTAGTAGAAGTACGACAGGCGCAGCAGCGACTTGACCATGCAGCGGGTCTCGTCCATGACGATCACGGCGCCCGAACCGAGCATCGAGCCGGCCTTGGCGATCGAGTCGTAGTCGAGGTCGGTATCCATCATGACCTCGCCGCGGATCACCGGCGCCGACGAGCCGCCCGGAATGACCGCCTTGATCTTCTTGCCGCCGCGCATGCCGCCGGCCAGCTCCATCAGCTTGGCGAACGGGGTGCCCAGCGGGACTTCGTAGTTGCCTGGAAGCTCGACGTCGCCCGAGATCGAGAAGATCTTGGTGCCGCCGTTGTTCGGCTTGCCGAGACCCATGTAGTTTTCCGGGCCGATGTTCAGCAGGAACGGGACGGCCGCGAAGGTCTCGGTGTTGTTGATCGTGGTCGGCTTGCCGTACAGGCCGAACGAGGCCGGGAACGGCGGCTTGAAGCGCGGCTGGCCCTTCTTGCCTTCGAGCGACTCCAGCAGCGCGGTTTCTTCGCCGCAGATGTAGGCGCCGTAGCCGTGGTGCGCGTGCAGCTGGAAGCTGAACTGCGAGCCCATGATGTTATCGCCCAGGAAGCCGGCGGCGCGCGCCTCTTCCAGCGCTTCCTCGAAGCGCAGGTATTCCTGGAAGATCTCGCCGTGGATGTAGTTGTAGCCCACGGTGATGCCCATCGCGTAGGCGCCGATGGCCATGCCCTCGATCAGCGCGTGCGGGTTGTAGCGGATGATGTCGCGGTCCTTGAAGGTGCCCGGCTCGCCTTCGTCGGTATTGCAGACGAGGTATTTCTGGCCCGGGTACTGGCGCGGCATGAAGCTCCACTTCAGGCCGGTCGGAAAACCGGCGCCGCCGCGGCCGCGCAGGCCCGAGGCCTTCAGGTCGGCGATGATCTGTTCCGGCGAGATATTCTCTTCGATGATACGGCGCAGCGCCGAATAGCCGCCACGCTTGACGTAGTCGGCCAGGTGCCAGTTGTCGCCGTTCAGGTCCTTGAGGATCAGCGGATTGATGTGACGGTCGTGCAGGCTGGTCATTTGTTCAGTTCCTCAAGCAGGGCGTCGATCTTCTCGTCGCTCATGAACGAGCACATGCGGTGGTTATTCACCAGCATCACCGGCGCGTCGCCGCAGGCGCCCATGCACTCGCCTTCCATCAGCGTGAACTTGCCGTCCGCGGTGGTCTCGCGGTAGTCGATGCCGAGGGCGTCCTTGATGCGCTGGGCGGCGCGCTCGCCGCCCGACAGGGCGCACGGCAGGTTGGTGCAGACCGTGATCTTGGACTGGCCGACCGGCTTCAGGTTGTACATGTTGTAGAAGGTCGCCACTTCCTGCACGGCGATGGCCGGCATGCCGATGTAGTCGGCGATTTCCTGCATGGTGTCCGGCGACAGCCAGCCCAGTTCCACCTGGGCGTGGGCCAGCGAGGCCATCACGGCCGACTGGCGTTGATCGGCTGGGTACTTGGCCAGCTCACGATCGATTTTCTTGTAGCATTCCTGCGATAACATTTTCTCTGTCCTCTTACCTGGGTCCGCCTAGCGGACGTGAGCATCACCTATCGATACTGCCGAACACGATGTCCTGGGTGCCGATGATGGCCACGGCGTCTGCGATCATGTGGCCGCGCGACATTTCGTCGAGGCTCTGCAGGTGGACATAATCCGGGGTACGGATCTTCAGGCGGTAAGGCTTGTTGGCGCCATCCGACACGATGTAGATGCCGAACTCGCCCTTCGGGTGCTCGATCGCCGCATAGGCCTCGCCTTCCGGCACGTGGAAGCCTTCGGTGAACAGCTTGAAGTGGTGGATCAGCGATTCCATGTTGGACTTCATGTCCATGCGGTTCGGCGGCACGATCTTGTGGTTGTCGATCATGACCGGGCCCCCGTTCACGCGCAGCCAGGCGATGCACTGCTTGATGATGCGGTTCGACTGGCGCATTTCTTCGATACGCACCAGGTAGCGGTCGTAGGAGTCGCCGTTGGTACCGACCGGGATGTCGAACTCGACCTTGTCGTAGGCCGCGTAGGGCTGGGTCTTGCGCAGGTCCCAGGCGATGCCCGAGCCGCGCAGCATCGGGCCGGTGAAGCCCATCGCCAGCGCGTCTTCCGGCGACACCACGCCGATGCCGACGGTACGTTGCTTCCAGATACGATTATCGGTCAGCAGCGTCTCGTACTCGTCGACATAGCCGTCGAAGCGCTCCGTGAAGGCAGCGATAAAATCGAGCACCGAACCCTGGCGGTCGCGGTTCAGCTCGTCGATCGCCTTCTTCGAGCGGATCGGCGATTCCTTGTGCTGCGGCATGCGGTCCGGCAGGTCGCGGTAGACGCCGCCCGGACGGTAGTAGGCCGCGTGCATGCGCGCGCCCGAGACCGCCTCGTACACGTCGAACAGGTCTTCGCGGTCACGGAAGGCGTACAGGAACGGACCCATGGCGCCGATGTCGAGCGCGTGCGCGCCCAGCCACATCAGGTGGTTCAGCAGGCGGGTGATCTCGTCGAACATGGTGCGGATGTACTGCGCACGGATCGGCGCCTCGATGCCGAGCAGCTTTTCGATCGCCAGCACATAGCCGTGCTCGTTGCACATCATCGACACGTAGTCCAGGCGGTCCATGTACGGGACCGACTGCAGGTAGGTGCGGGTTTCGGCCAGCTTCTCGGTGCCGCGGTGCAGCAGGCCGATGTGCGGGTCGGCGCGCTGGATCACTTCGCCGTCCAGCTCCAGCACCAGGCGCAGCACGCCGTGCGCCGCCGGGTGCTGCGGACCAAAGTTCAGGGTGTAATTCTTAAGCTCAGCCATTATTTCGATGTCCCGTAGGTTTCTTCGCGGATCACGCGCGGGATGTTCTCGCGCGGTTCGATCGTCACCGGTTGGTAGATCACGCGTTTCTGTTCAGGGTCGTAACGCATCTCGACATAGCCCGTGATCGGGAAGTCCTTGCGGAACGGGTGGCCGATGAAGCCGTAGTCGGTCAGGATGCGGCGCAGGTCGCCGTGGCCGTCGAACAGGATGCCGAACAGGTCGAAGGCTTCGCGCTCGAACCAGTTGGCGGCGCGCCAGATGCCGGTGATCGATTCGACCAGCGGCATGTCGTCGTCCGGGCAGAACACGCGCACGCGCACGCGCCAGTTGTGCTGCACCGACAGCAGGTGCACCACGACCGCGAAGCGCGGACCTTCCCAGGTGCCTTCACCGTATTGGGAATAGTCGACGCCGCACAGGTCGATCATTTGTTCGAAGGCAAGCGCCGGAGTGTCGCGCAGCGCCTGCATCGAGCGGATGTAGTCGGCGGCCTTGACCACCACAGTCACTTCACCCAGCGCCGAACTAATTGCTGCGCCCTCGCCCAGTGCGTTTTTCAGGGCGAGTTCAAGGGTTTCGAGTTTCGTCGTCATGGTGTTTCGCTGTTCTTAGCGCGCGATGGTGTTGGTGCGCTTGATCTTGTTCTGCAGCTGCATGATGCCGTACAGCAGGGCTTCCGCGGTCGGCGGGCAACCCGGCACGTAGACGTCGACAGGGACGATGCGGTCGCAACCGCGCACCACCGAGTACGAGTAGTGGTAATAGCCGCCGCCGTTGGCGCAGGACCCCATCGAGATCACCCAGCGCGGTTCGGCCATCTGGTCGTACACCTTGCGCAGGGCGGGAGCCATCTTGTTGCACAGCGTGCCGGCGACGATCATCACGTCGGACTGGCGCGGCGACGGGCGGAACACAATGCCAAAACGGTCGAGATCGTAGCGGGCGGCGCCCACATGCATCATCTCGACCGCGCAGCATGCCAGACCGAACGTCATCGGGAACATCGACCCGGTGCGCGCCCAGTTGATCAGCTTGTCGGCTGTGGTGGTAATGAAACCTTCGTTTAATACGCCTTCAATTGCCATGGCTTATTCCCAATCAAGGGCACCTTTCTTCCAGATGTACCAGAAGCCCACGACGAATTCGGCGATGAACACCATCATCGTGATGAAACCGGTCCAGCCCAGTTCGCGCATCGAGACGCCCCATGGGAAGAAGAATGCCGTTTCCAGATCAAACAAAATAAACAGGATCGCCACCAGGTAGTAGCGAACGTCGAACTTCATGCGCGCGTCTTCGAAGGCTTCGAAGCCGCATTCATAGGGGGACAGCTTGGCCGCGTCGGGGCGATGCGGGCCGAGCAGACGGCCGAGCACCTGCGGAGCGACACCGACGCCGATGCCGACCAGGATAAAGAGAAGAACGGGAAGGTAATTTTCGAGGTTCACGTGAAGCCTATTTGAACGATCGGTTAATGAAACACTGCAGGGCTGCAGCGCCGAATCGCGCGAACCTGGCCGGATGGCCTTGCAAACCTACTGCGCGTTGCACTGCCGGTCTGCGATGCTCGCCGTACTGCCCGTACGGCGCTGCTTCTCGACCGGCATTGCCGCCGCTCGCTACGGTCTGCAAGGCCGTCCGAAGATTGCAACCAGGATCGTACGATTGATCCTCGTAAAAAAGCCAGCTCAGGCAGGAGAGCGTTCGCTCATGCGCCCTTGCTGGCTCTTTCATATCTTGGTGCCGACGGCGAGACTCGAACTCGCACAGCTTGCGCCACTACCCCCTCAAGATAGCGTGTCTACCAATTTCACCACGTCGGCTGGAGACCAGTATTTTACCCTGCTTTAGCACTACTTTTCAATGCACAAATTGCGCCATCACAAGGAATTTTCGCAATTACTCAACATTTCTTTTGAGGCCAGCCAAACTTGAGGGCAGACTCGGCAGCATTGAATGGGCTTTCACCCCTTACTACTTGCAACACGCCCCGAAAGACGTGCCGCATTCTACTCCGAAACCGGAACAGGCGTGCAGGCCCGCCCCGATTTACTTGGCCGGCGCCGCTGGAGCCGGCGCCGCCGGTGCGGCGGTGGCCGGCGCCGGTGCCGCCTGGCCCGGCGCTGCCGGGATGGCCACGCCCGGGGTTTGCGGAATGTCGTTCGCGGGCACGACCGTGGTCGGGCCGGCGTTCGGACCGGCGCCCGGCACGTCGCTCGGAATGCCCGTGGCCGGCGCCTTCGACGACGGCACGGTCACGCGCTCCATCACGCCGCCGTCGGTGCCGGCGGCGGTGCGGCCGTTACTGGCCCAGGCCAGCGCCAGGGTCGATGCAAAGAACACCGCGGCCGCGACGGCGGTCGACTTCGACAGGAAGTTCGACGAACCGGAGGCGCCGAACAGGCTGCCCGAGGCGCCCGAACCGAAGGCCGCGCCCATGTCGGCGCCCTTGCCGTGCTGGACCAGCACCAGGCCGATGATGGCCAGGGCCGAAATAACCTGCACAACAATAATCAGATTGAACACGGTGCTCATTGCAATTCCATTCCCAAGTTAACGACGTTTTAAATGCTGCTGCTTCCGAGAGCGCCTGACAATTCCCCTATGTCTGCGTTGCATCGTCTTGCCGTACTTGCGTACTGTCCGCGACGATGCGCCTTGCCCCATGGGTTTTGTCAGGCGCTCTTAATTCTTATGGTGCCGCGCGAATGATGCCGAGGAAATCGGCCGCCTTCAGCGCCGCGCCGCCGATCAGGCCGCCGTCGATGTCCGGCTGCGCCATCAGGTCCGCCGCATTATCCGGCTTCATGCTGCCGCCGTACAGCACCAGCGTGTTTTCGGCGGCGCCGGCGTTGCACGCGCGCAGCTTTTCACGCAGGGCGGCATGCACTTCCTGGGCCATGGCCGGGGTGGCGGTCTTGCCGGTGCCGATTGCCCACACCGGCTCGTAGGCCAGCACGATCTTGTCGACGGCATCGGCGCCGACCGCTTCCAGCACGGCATCGAGCTGGGCGCCGACAACGGCCATGGTCTGGCCCGCTTCGCGCTGCGCCAGGGTCTCGCCCACGCAGACGATCGGGGTCAGGCCGGCCTCGAGCGCGGCCTTGGCCTTCCTGGCCACCTGCGCGTCCGCCTCGCCGTGATAGGCGCGGCGCTCGGAGTGGCCGACGATCACGTAGCGGCAGCCGAAATCCTGCAGCATCGACATGCACACTTCACCGGTATAGGCGCCGACCGGGTGGCAGGAAACGTCCTGCGCACCCCATGCGACCGGCGTGCCCTTGAGAAGTTCTTCGCACTGGTACAGGTATGGTGCCGGCACGCAGACCGCGACGGCGGCCCGGGCATTGCCCAGTCCTTCAAGAATGCCGGTCAGCAGCGTGGCGTTGGCCGCGCGGCTGCCGTTCATTTTCCAGTTACCTACGACGAGTTTGGGACGCATAGTACCCCATCATTAAATTAACCCGCTATTCTAGCGGTCGAATATGTGGCGGTCAAACAATGGCTGGGCCACTGCCGACCCTCACTTCCCTTTTGATTCAATCTGTTAGACCACTTCCAATACGATCTTGCCAACGTGCGTACTCGACTCCATCAGCGCATGCGCCTGCGCGGCCTCGGCCAGCGGGAAGCGGCGGTGGATGACGGGCTTGAGTCGGCCCTGCTCGAACAGTGGCCAGACGCGCTCGCGCAAGCTGCGCGCGATCGCCGCCTTGAAAGCGACCGGGCGCGGGCGCAGGGTCGAGCCGCTGATGGAGAGGCGGCGGCGCAGCACCTGGCCGAGGTCGATCTCGGCCCTGGCGCCGCCCAGCAGCGCGATCAGGGCGATGCGGCCGTCGTCGGCCAGGCAGTCGATCTCGCGCGGGATATAGTCGCCGGCCACCATGTCGAGGATCACGTCGACGCCCTTCCCGCCCGTCAGCTCCTTGACCACGGCGGCGAAATCCTCGCTGCGATAGTTGATGCCGCGTTCGGCCCCGAGCCCCTCGCAGGCGCGGCATTTCTCATCCGAGCCGGCGGTGGCGAACACGCGGTGGCCCAGCGCGCTGGCCAGCTGGATCGCGGTGACGCCGATGCCCGAGCTGCCGCCCTGCACCAGCAGGGTTTCGCCCGGCGCCAGCGCGGCGCGGTCGAAGATATTTGACCAAACGGTAAAAAACGTCTCCGGCAGCGAGGCGGCTTCGATCGGACTCAGCCCGTGGGGAATGGGCAGGCACTGCTCGGCGGGCGCGGTGCAGTATTCGGCATAGCCGCCGCCCTGCACCAGTGCGCAGACCAGGTCGCCCCTGGCAAAGCCGGCCGCGGCATAATCGCCGCCGACGATCTCGCCCGCCACTTCCAGGCCCGGCAGATCGGATGCCCCCGGCGGCACCGGATACTTGCCGAGGCGTTGCAGCACGTCCGGGCGATTGATGCCGGCGGCGTGTACCTTGATCAACACCTCACCGGCCTTGGGCGCAGGGCTGGGGCGTTCGCACAGTTGCAGGACGTCCGGCTTGCCCGGCTGCGTGATTTCGATGGCGCGCATGGAAGCTCCCGTGTTGAAAAAACCACAATTGTACGGGAGTGGGAGAAAAGCTGCGCGCCCGGAATCGTTCCCCGCCGGGCTCAGGAGCGCAGATGGCGGTCCGCCGCCTGCGTCGCGCAGACACCCACCAGGGTATCGCGGCGCAGGCGCACCCGGGTATGCGGGCTGCGGATCCCGGCCGCCATGCCCCAGGCCGCGGCCCAGCGCAGCGCCCGGTCGGTCTCCGGTCCGAAAGGCCGGGCCGCAGAGGCCCGGTTCAAGGCGGCCGACATGCGCTGCATCGCGTACAGCTTTTTCATCGATACAATCTTGGCCATGGGACCAAGATAAGCCGTCGGCGCGCCTCCGACCGTTCCTTACCTAACGCTGATGCGATTCAGGGCGCGACCGGTTCGCGCGCCACGAACATGGGCGTGCGGCCCGCATCCACCGCCTGCAGCGCCTGTTTCGCCATCGCCAAGGCGCCTTGGTAAGATTTGGCGGCAGCGATAAAGCGGCCGTTGTGGCAGAACTTCGCGTCCGCCACGCCCGTCACCGCCGCCAGGTCGGCGTCGCGCAGGCCGGCCCAGCTTTCCGGCAGGTCGGCGCGGGCATCGAAGGTGTCGGTCGTGGCCGGCACGGTGTGCAGCATGTAGCGGTCTTCCGACAGGCTGTGGCTGAGCACGAACAGCACCTTCGGCATTTCCTTGCGCACCACCGAACTCCAGGGCAGCGCCGCGTTCTTCAGGAACAGCAGGCGGCCATTTTCCATGGTCTCGGCCTGGCGCACCTGGGCCAGCGCGAGAATGGCGCCGACGCGGTACTTCACCGAATTGACGATGACATCGGCGAGGAAGGCCATCGCCTTGCGGAACTGGGCCAGGCGGTAGGCTTCGGCCTGCGCGCCGTAGCCCAGGCGCTGCTCGTCCAGCCAGTTCGGATTGAATCCCGAGACCACGGCCGACATGCCGTAGCCGCCCGGCGCGTTCCTGGCCGCGCCCACGTCCGACAGGTCGAGGTACTGGACGATGTCGGCGTCGATGGCGTAGGCCATCTGCTGCGCGGTGTCGTCTTCGAGCTGCTGGCCGGTGTGCGCCAGGGCCAGCGCGGCGACGCAGCGCGCGCCGTACTCGCGCCATACCAGGCCGGCGCTGGCATAGGGCACGCCGCTGGCGCGCGCGCCCTCGAAGCCTTTCTGGTGGTGGTCGAAGCGGCCCGCGGCCGGGTCCCAGACGCCGCCCACGTCGACCACGTAGTCGGCAGCCTCGATGATGGCGGGCTCGCGCGTCCGGACGATCTCGGCGTCGGGGAACAGGATATGCAGGACGGCCACCGCCCATGCGTCGTCCGCATGGAACTTGCCGTTGTGGGTCACGATGACCATGAAAACTCCAGGATGCTGTAGTCGAGGCACGCATGATACCGCTTCTGCCGCGCCCTGTTGCCGTTAGCGCGCGAGCCGCTGCGGATGGGTGTAGAGCACGTGCCGCCCTTCCCGCACGAAGCCGGCCAGGGTCAGGCCGGCCCGCTCGGCCACCTGCACCGCCAGCGCGGTCGGCGCCGAGATCGCGGCCAGCAGCGGCATGCCCGCCCGCGCCGCCTTCTGCACCAGCTCGAAGCTGGCGCGACTGGTCACCAGCGCGAAACCGTCGGCCGTATCGCCCCCGGCGCGCGCCAGTGCGCCCACCAGCTTGTCGAGCGCGTTGTGGCGGCCGATATCTTCGCGCACGCACAGCAGTTCCCCGCGCCGATCCGCCCACCCGGCCGCGTGCACGGCGCCGGTCGCATGGTGCAGCTCCTGGCGCGCGGCCATCGCCGCCATCGCGCGGTGCAGGGCCTCCGGGTCGAAAGGCGCGGCCGGGCGCGCCTGCGTGTCGGCAAACGCGTCCTCGTCGAAACAGTCGAGGCTTTCGACCCCGCACAGGCCGCAGCCGGTCACCCCCAGGCGGGCCCGGCGCGTCTGCTTCAGGCGCATCATGGCGCCGGCGGCGATACGCATCCCGATCGCGATGCCGTTCGGCGCCTGCTCGACCTCGATGTCGTGGATGTCGCGCGCATCGCGCACGATGCGCTCGCCCAGCGAGAAGCCGAGCGCGAAGTCCTCCAGGTCCTGGGGCGAGGCCAGCATCACCGCGTGGCTGATGCCGTTGTAGACCAGGGCCACCGGCACCTCGTCCGCCACCACCTCGGTGGCGGCTTCCAGCGCGCCGTCGCGCCAGCGCCGGGCCGGCAGGCGGCAGGCGCCGGCCGGGGCGAAGAAGCCCTCGCCCGCGTTCATGCCGTCCCTCCATCGCGCTCGAGGACGACATCGATCGCCTTGGCGGCCGGCACCTTGCTTTCCTTGGCGTGGTGCCACAGCGGGATCAGCGGGTTGAGTTCCGGGAAGTAGCCGGCGATGCAGCCTTCCGGCACGTCGTAGGGGACCACCGCCAGCCCGGCCACGCGGCGTTCGACGCCATCGTCGGCAGCGCAGCGCAGGGCCACCAGGTCGCCCTGCGCCAGGGCATGCCTGGCCATGTCGGCGCGCGCCATGAACAGCACCATGCGGCTGCCGTAGACGCCGCGGAAGCGGTCGTCGTGACTGTAGATCGTGGTATTGAACTGGCCGTCGCTGCGCACCGTGAACAGGCGCAGCGTCGCCGGGCCGGTCTTGCGCGCTGCTGCCCGCAGGTCGGGATCGCCCTCCAGCGCTTCCGGCACCGTGAAGTTGGCCTTGCCGCTGTCGGTGTTCCAGACCCGGCGGGTGGCGGCGATCGGCTTGCGAAAGCCGCCCGGCGTCCACATCCGGGCATTGAAATCGTGGAAGATTTCCGGATAGGTGATTTCGATGGCGTCGCGAACGCGCGCATAGTCGGCCACCCAGGCATCCCAGTCGACCCGCGGATTCGGCGCCAGCGTGGCCTTGGCGATGCCGGCCACGATGGCCGGTTCCGACAGCAGCGTGCCGGCCGCCGGCTCGGCCATGCCGCGCGAACCGTGCATGCAGGCGGTGCTGTCCTCGACCGTCACCGCCTGCTCGCCGCCCTGCTGGCGGTCGATCTCGATCCGGCCCAGGCAAGGCAGGATGTAGGAAGCCTTGCCGTGGATGAGGTGGTTGCGATTGAGCTTGGTCGACACCTGCACCGTCAGCGGAATCTCGCGCCAGGCCGCTTCCATCAGCGCGTGCTCGGGCACCGCGCGCACGAAATTCCCGCCCAGGCCGATGAAGGCCTGCACGCGCCGCGCCAGGATGCCTTCGCAGGCCTCGACCGTGTTCATGCCCTTCTCGCGCGGCGGCTCGAAACCGTACTGCTCCTTGAGTTTGTCGAGCGGCGCCAGCTCGGGTTTCTCGGTGATGCCCACGGTGCGCTGGCCCTGCACGTTGGAGTGGCCGCGCACCGGGCACACGCCGGCGCCGGGCTTGCCGATGTTCCCGCGCAGGAGCAGCAGGTTGACCACCATCGCCACGTTCTGCACGCCGTTGCGGTGCTGGGTCAGGCCCATGCCGTAGACCGCCATCACGGCGCTGGAGGCGCAGTAGATGGCGGCCGCGCTTTCCAGCGCGCTGCGGCGCAGGCCGGATTCGCGCTCGATGTCCTGCCACGGACAGGCGCGCACCGCCGCTTCGAAAGCGTCCAGGCCATGGGTATGCGCCTGCAGGAAGTCGGTGTCGAGCACCCGCCCCGCGCCCGCCGCGCGCGCCGCATCGTCCTGCGCGAAGATCGCCTTGCACAGGCCCATGATGGCGGCGGTGTCGCCGCCCGGCCGTACCTGGTGATACTGGGTGCTGATCGCCGTCTCGGAACCGGTCAGCATCTCGCCGGGAGACTGCGGATTGGTGAAGCTGACCAGGCCGCGCTCGCGCAGCGGATTGAAGGTGATGACCGGCACCCCGCGCCGGCGCGCCTCCTGCAGCTGGTGCAGCATGCGTGGGCTGTTCACGCCCACGTTCTGGCCGAAGAAGAAGATGCAGTCGGTGTGTTCGAAGTCGTCCAGCGCCGCGGTGCCGACCGGCACGCCGAGCGTCTTCTTCAAGCCGACCGAGGTGCTTTCGTGGCACATGTTCGAGCTGTCCGGCAGGTTGTTGTTGCCGTACATGCGCGCCAGCAGCGCGTACATGTAGGAGGTCTCGAGCGAGGCCCGGCCGGAGCTGTAGAACACCGCCTGCTTCGGGTCGATGCCGCGCAGCGCCGCGCCGATCTCGGCGAACGCGGCATCCCAGTCGATCGCGCGGTACTTGTCGGTGGCCGGGTCGTAGCGCAGCGGCACGGTCAGGCGGCCCTGGTCTTCCAGGCTGTGGTCGTCCCAGGCTTCGAGTTCGGTGACCGTGTGGCGTTCGAAGAAATCCGCGCCAATCGCCTTGCTGGTGGTTTCCCAGGCGGTGGCCTTGGCGCCGCTTTCGCAGAATTCGAAAGGATGCGGATTGGCCGGCTTGGCCCAGGCGCAGCTGACGCAGGCAAAGCCGTCCGGCTTGTTCTGCCTGAGCAACAGCCGGCTGTCCTTCAGGGGTACCCGCTGGTGCAGCAGGACGGTGGTGACTTCCTGCACCGAGCCCCAGCCGCCGGCCGGCATGGTCGGGTTCTCGATGCGTAGGTCGCGTGAATGCTTGCTCATGGCGGCTCCTGATCCGTGGAACAGCCACGCTAGTCCTGTTTCGGGTGCGCCTCGGTGCGTCTGCGAACAGTGGAGGCAGCACGACGGGTCAATCTTCGGACAGGATTTCCTTGGCCATCAGAAACAATTCTGGTAGGAATATTAATCTTTTCACGCTTCGACATCGCGCAAGCTGCGCGCTTGTTGCCTTCTTGTCCAGGGCTGCGGGGGTGGCTACATTGATCAAACGAACTCAAGCGTACAAGCCTGAGTTTACCGATGGTCACCACCCAAAGGAGCACGCGATGAAACGCTTCCTTCCCCTCCTGCTCGATGCCGCCCGCCGCCTCAAGGATGGCATCGCCCTGTCCACCAGACGCTTGAGTCCTCCCCGCCGGCACCTGCTGCTGGGCAGCGCCATAGTGGCTGCCGCCATCGCCCTGCAGCCCCACCCGGCCGGCGCCCAGCCCTGGACGACCGAACACTGGACCGGCATCTGGGGCACGGCGTCGGCAGGTCCGCCGCCGCAAGCCAGCCTGCAGACCTTCTCCGACCAGACCGTCCGGCTGATCGTCCACACCAGCATCGGCGGCAACCGCGTGCGCATCCGCGTGTCGAACGAGATCGGCAGCACGCCGCTGACGATCGGCGCGGCGCGCATCGGCCTGCGTGCCGGCGGTTCCGACGTGGCGGCCGGCACCGACCGCGCGCTGAGCTTCGGCGGGCGCAGCTACGTTACCATTGCGCCCGGCGCGCCGGCCCTGTCCGACCCGGTCGAGCTGAACGTGCCGCCACTGTCCGACCTGGCGCTGAGCCTGTACCTGCCCGGCACCGTGCAGGCGAGCACCGTGCACCAGCTCGCCCTGCAGACCAACTACGTGTCCCTGCCCGGCAACTTCACGGCCGCCCCGACCCTGCCGGTACAGCGCACCATCCAGGTCTGGCCCTTCCTCACCGAAGTCGAGGTCGACAGCGCCGGTCCGGCCATCGTCACGCTGGGCGACTCGATCACGGACGGCACCCGCAGCACGCCGGACAGCAACAAGCGCTGGCCCGACTGGCTGGCGCGCCGCCTGCAGACCGAGCGCGACCCGGTCCTCGGCATCAACGCCCGCTTCGGCATCGTCAACCGCGGCATCAGCGGCAACCGGCTGCTGAGCAATTCGCCGAACCCGCTGGCCGGACGCAGCGCCCAGGAGCGCTTCGACCGCGACGTGCTGGCCACCGCCGGCGTGCGCTACCTCGTCGTCCTGATCGGCATCAACGACATCGGCAACAGCTCGGCCACCAGTCCGGTCACCGCCGAAGACCTGATCGCCGGCTACCGCCAGCTGATCCACCGTGCGCGTGCCAAGGGAATCAGCGTGATCGGCGCCACCCTGACGCCGTTCGAAGGCGCGGCGTACTACTCGCCCGAGAAGGAAGTGGTGCGGCAGGCGCTGAACAACTGGATCCGCAACAACGACGAGTTCGACGGCGTGATCGACTTCGACCGCGCTACCCGCGATCCGGTCCACCCGAGCCGTTTGCTGCCGGCCTACGACAGCGGCGACCACCTGCATCCGAACGACCTGGGCTACCAGGCGATGGGCAATGCGGTGCCCTTGGCGCTGTTTCGGAGTGCGGCCAAGCTGCCGCTCGTCGCGAAATGACGTACGTAGGGTGGGCCGGGGTGCGTAGCCGCTTCCCCCGCCCAGGCGTTCAAGCCGGCATGCAGGGATGTGCGGCCTTTCTTGATTTGCCTGGACGCGCGGACGGCAGAGCCGTCCACCCTACAAAAACAAACCGCCGGGCTCGGCCGGCGGTTTTCTCAGGAATTGCTCCCCGTGCGCGAACTCGTCGGCAGCGGCCGGCCCGGCCGCCACAGCCGCGACAGCGACTGCGCCTCTTCGATCTGCTCCTGGGTCATCTGGCGCGAGATCGCGGCGCGCTGGTCGACCGCATTGTGGTTGCCGCTGGCCGCGGCCAGGTTCCACAGCATGTAGGCCAGCACCAGGTCTTGCGGCATGCCGGCCTGGTGGTAGCGGTACATCAGGCCGAGCGCGTGCTGCGCCTCGGCATGGCCCTGCTCGGCCGCCTTGCGGAACCAGCTGACCGCATGGCGCTGGTCCTGCGGCACGGCGTTGCCGGTGTAGTACATGGCGCCGACCACGTACTGCGCGTCGGCCTTGCCCTGCTGGGCCGCCTTGATGTGCCAGGCAAAGGCCAGCTTGTAGTCGCGCGTCACGCCGCGGCCCATGTAATACATCAGGCCCAGCAAATGCTGGGCATCCGCATGACCGGCCTTGGCGAGCGGGACGATCTCTTTCAGTGCTGCCGCGTAGTTGCGCGCGTTGTAGGCGCTGGCCCCTTCCGCGAAGCCCGCATGTGCGCCCGCCTGCAGGCCGAGCGCACATACGATCGCTAGGAATAGTTTTTTCATGTCTCGTACATCGAATCAGGATCTCTGCGTACCCTTGGTTCTTGTGATGGGCTCACCTTGTTCTTGTCGGTTCCGCCGTGCTTATTTCCAGTTCACCTTGCCCAGGCCGTCGACGCTGACCTTGCGGTTCTGCGGCTTGCCGTATACCGTCACCGAACCCAGGCCCGACAGGCTCAGGTTGGCGCTTTCCCTGGCATTCACGGTGGCATTGCCCAGGCCGGACAGCTCGAGGGTGACGTTCTCGGCCGCAAAGGACCGGGCATCGAGCCCGCCCAATCCGCCGAGTTCCGCCTTGAGCTGGCGGCTGCGCCCCGACAGGGTCACGTAGCCGGCGCCGCTCAGGTTCAGTTCCACGCTTTCGCTATTGATGCCATGCACCTTCATGCTGCCGACACCGCCCAGGTTCGCCGTCAGCACCTTGTAATTACATGATACATTCATTGAGCCGGCCCCATCGAGGTTCAGCTCGAGCTCGTCGCCCGAGAACCCGGTGACGGACGTGCCGCCCACGCTTTCGGACGTCACTTCGCGCAGGTTCGGCAGGGTCAACTCGGCGTGCAGGCCCATGCTGCGCCCAAGGTTGATGCTGATCCCCCGGGTTTCGGTACCGATACTCAGGGTGTCGCCGCTCTGCAGCGTGGTGGTCTTGGCAAGCAGGCGCGGATCGCCGGTCAGCACCAGCAGCGGCGTGCTGCCCTGGCGGATCTTCAGGTCCACCACGCCGTCAAGCTTGACGCGCACCACGCGCGCATCGACCTGGCGGGTTTCGGTGACCACTTCGGTGGCCGCACGCGCCATGCCCGTGACCGCCAGCAGCGAGGTGAACAGCGTGGCGCAGAGGGCCATGAAGACCAGGCCGAGCTTGGAAAGGTGTTTCATCAAATTCTCCGAATCATGTTCTTGGTTGTCGCTTGTGGCCAGCCTTGTGGCTTGGTTCTATCGCAACATTACCAGCAAGTAAGGGCAAAGTAGCATCGCTACTCCGCTGTATTAGCATGTTGCAACTATACCGCCCGGCCCCGCTGCCGCCCATCGATCTGCGATGAACTGCAGGAAACGCAGGCCAGAGCGGAAAATCACGGGTCCCTGCACCAGGTCCGGCATAGACTTAGCGCAATTTTCTCCGCAAAAAAAGATTACTTATTGGCATGACATTGCGCTAAGATCAGCGCATGGCAGCCTCGCTGCCAGTACAAGCAAGCTGAAAACGCATCTTTCCGAGTTCATTTTTGAGGTCACCCATGCGCATGCGCCAATTACCTGTTTTGCTGGCCGGGCTCACGTTCTCGCTGTCGGCCTTCGCGGCTTCCGCGGACCAGTGGACCCTGCCGGTCGCAGTCAAGAAGCTCGACAACGGCCTGACGGTCATCGTCACCGAAGACCATAGCTCGCCGACCGTCGGCGTGTCGGTCGTCTATCACGTGGGCATGCGCCTGGAGCCGAAGAACCGCACCGGTTTCGCCCACCTGTTCGAGCACCTGATGTTCCAGGGCACGCCGAACGCCAAGAAGGGCGTGTTCGACACCACCATCACCGCCGGCGGCGGCCGCAACAACGGTTCGACCCGCCCCGACTTCACCAACTACATCGAGACCGCTCCCCGTTCGGCGCTGGAGCCGATCCTGTGGCTGGAAGCGGACCGCATGAAGACCCTCGACTTCAACCCGACCACGCTGAAGAACCAGCAGGACGTGGTGAAGGAAGAGATCCGCGTGAACGTCAAGAACCAGCCCTACGGCGGTTTCATGTGGATCGACATCGGCCAGCAGGCCTTCCAGAAGTGGGAGAACAACCATGACGGCTACGGCAGCTTCGAGGACCTCGAGAACGCCAGCCTGGAAGACGTGCGCGCCTTCCACCGCGACTACTATGGTCCGAACAACGCCGTGATCGCGATCGCCGGCGACCTCACCCCTGCCCAGGGCTTCGCGCTGGCGCAGAAGTATTTCGGCGGCATCCCGGCCCGGCCCACGCCGAAGCCGACCGACTTCAGCGAAGGCCTGAACACCGTCGAGAAGCGTGTGGTGCAGAGCGACGCCCTGGCCCAGGTGCCGGCGATCGCCGCCGCCTGGAAGGTGCCGCCACGCGGCCACCGCGACCAGGCCGCCATGGCGGTGCTGGGCCAGCTGATGGCCGGCGGCGACGCCTCGCTGCTCTACCAGGGCCTGGTGAAGGGTCGCGAGATCGCACTCAACGTCGACACCCTGTTCGGCCTGACCGGGCCCTTCGAGTATGACGGACCGACCCTGCTGACCGTGTTCGCGCTGTACAAGCCGAACAGCAGCGCCGACGCGGTGCTCAAGGCCATCGACGAGGAACTGGCCAGGGTCGCGAAGGACGGCGTCGACGAAGCCACGCTCAAGCGGGTCAAGACCAGCATGCTGGCCGACTGGAACAACCAGCTGGAAAGCTTCATCAACCGCGCCGACATGCTGGCCAAGATGCAGGTGCTGTGGGGCGATGCCAACGTGGTCAACAAGATCCCGGGCTGGATCGACGCGGTGAGCTCGGAAGACATCCAGCGCGCCGTGCGCACCTACCTGGTGCCGACCAACCGTACCGTCATTGACCGCAAGCCGGCCGCGATGCTCGCCGCACCCGCCGCCGCCCCAGCCACCCCTGCCGCCGCACCGGCCGGCGCAAACAAATAAGGAGCGCATCGATGAAGAAACTGATGCTCGCAATGGCCGTGACACTGGCATTCGCACCGGCCGCCTACGCCGCGCCCGCCGCCGCCAAGGACCTGCCGATGCCGGCCTATGGCCAGGACAAGCCGATCCCGGTGCCGACGATCGCCAAGCAGACCCTGGCCAACGGCCTGACCGTCTGGGTCGTGCCGCGCGACGGCCTGCCGCGCGTGGACTACGTGCTGGCGGTGCGCGGCGCCGGCTTCGCGGCCGACGCGCCGCAAACCCCGGCCTTCGCCAACATGCTGGCCGGCCTGCTCAACGAAGGCAGCGCCAAGCGCGACTCGCGCGCGATCGCCGAGGCAGCCCAGGGCATGGGCGGCTCGGTCGCCGCCGGCGCCTCGTCGGACGGCATCGTGGTCTCGGCCAACGCGCTGGCCTCGCAGGCCGGCCCGATGATGCAGTTGCTGGCCGAAGTCGCCCGCACGCCCTCGTTCCCGGAAGGCGAAGTGGCGCTGGCCAAGGCCAATGCGCTGCAGGCGCTGCGCGTGTCCGAGACCCAGCCGGGCTTTCGCGCCGAGCGTGCGATCAGCAAGGCGATCTACGGCGACCATCCGTACAGCCGCACCACGCCGACCGTGGTGGCGATCAATGCCGTGACCCAGGGCATGCTGCGCAGCGAGCACGCCAGGCGCATGCGTCCGGACCACGCCCTGCTGGTGATCACCGGCCCGGTGAAGCCGGCCGAGGCAATGAAGCTGGCCGAAGCCGCCTTCGGCGACTGGAAGGCCAGCGGCCCGCAGCTCCCGCAGACCGCCGCGGCGCCGGCCAGCGCCAAGCCGGCGCGCATCCTGCTCGAGCGTGACGGCAGCGTGCAGTCGGCCGTGCGCCTGGGCGCTCCCGGCATCGCCGCCAGCGCGGACGAGCAGATCCCGCTGCGCCTTGCCAGCACCATCCTGGGCGGCGGCTTCTCGAGCCGCGTCAACAGCAACCTGCGCGAGGAAAAGGGCTATACCTACGGCGCATCGGCCGGCGCGCGCATGAACCGCGCGGGCGGCGCGATCGTCGGCGGCGCCGACGTGCGCAACGAAGTGACCGCCGCGGCGCTCAACGAGTTCCTGGCGGAGTACAAGCGCATCGGCACCGAACCGGTGCCGGCCAAGGAAATGGAGATGAACAAGCGCTACGTCGCCGGCGGCTACATGATCAGCAACCAGCTGCAGCGCTCGGTCGCCTCGACCCTGGCGCAGAACTGGCTGGTCGGCCTGCCGGCCGAGTTCCTGGGCGAATACGTGCCGCGCATCCAGAAGGTCACGCCGGAACAGGTGCGCGCGGTAGCGAACAAGTACTTCGCCCCCGACCGACAGTCGATCGTCGTGGTCGGCGATCCGAAGGCGGTGGGCGAGCAGCTCAAGAGCTTCGGCGAGTTCACGGTGACGGACAAGTAAGACAGGCAAGCGGTCTTGCAGGCCGATGCAAGAGCCCCGCCTGGCGGGGCTTTCTTTTTGCTCAGTCGGCCGACAGCTTCATCAGGACGAGCCCGCAAACGATCAGCAGCGCCGCGATCACCCGCATGGCATTGACCCCCTCCCCCAGTACCGCGATGCCGACCACGAAGGCGCCCACGGCACCGATGCCGGTCCAGATCGTGTAGGCGGTCCCGAGGGGAATCGTGCGCATCGCCGCGGCGAGCAAATAGAAACTGGCGACCATCGCGGCCAGCGTGAGCACGGACGGCCACAGCCGGCTGAAGCCGCTCGATTGCTTCATCGCCACCGCCCATACCACTTCCAGCAGTCCCGCTACCAACAACATTGCCCAAGCCATCCGGCTCTCCTTTCGAAAAGCCGGGCCGTCCCGGTCATGGTTCCCACAGCGGGGGAGGCCGTTCCTCCTGTACGCCTGACCGATGCGCCCTAGCCTTTCAGCGCCTTCTCCAGGTCCGGCAGCTCGGCCGGCTTGACCAGGTGGGCATCGAAACCCGCGTCCATCGCGCGCCGGCGGTCTTCCGGCGAGCCGTAGCCGGTGTGCGCCACCAGGCGGATGCCGGCCAGTGCCGGGTTCCTCTTGATGCGGCGCGCCACCTCGTAGCCGTCGATGCCGGGCAGGCCGATGTCGAGCACGATCACCTGCGGGTGGTGGCGCCGCGCCAGTTCGTCGATCTGCGCGGCGTCCGAGGTGGTGCAGGTCTCGTAGCCCATCTCGGCCAGCAGGAAGGCCATCATTTCCATCGCGTCGACGTTGTCGTCCACCAGCAGCACGCGCATGCCGCTCCCGCCCGATTCCGGCGCCTGACGGTGCTCGGCGCCGCCGTCAGGGGTGCTCACGCGCAGCAGCGGCAGCTCGACCGTGAAGGTGCTGCCCATGCCGATGCCGAGGCTCTCGGCGTATAAATGGCCGCCGTGCAGCTCGAGCAGGTGCGACACCAGCGACAGGCCGATGCCCAGGCCTTCCGGCGCACGGTCGGGCGGCACGTCCACCTGGGCGAACATGCCGAAAATGCGCGACAGGTTGTCTTCCGCGATGCCGATGCCGTTGTCGTGGACCGCGATCCGCACCCGCCCGTTGTCGGCCAGCGCGACCTCGATCTGTATCTCACCGCCCGTCGGCGTGAACTTGGCGGCGTTGTGCAGCAGGTTGCCCACCGACTGGGCCAGGCGCACCGGGTCGCCCGTCACCCACACCTGCTGCTCCGGCAGCTTCACGTCGAGCTGGTGGCCGCGCGAGTGGATCGCCGGCCCGGCGGTCTCGATTGCCTGGGCCACGACAGCGCCGAGGTTGACCTCTTCGGTGCGCAGCACGATCTTGCCCTCGGAAATGCGCGCCACGTCGAGCAGGTCATCCACCAGATGCGCCAGGTGGTCCACCTGGCGCGAGATGACTTCGCGCGCACGCGCCTGGCGCTCGGCGCTGCCCTCGCCCGTTGCGCCCAGCAGCGCGGCCGCGTTGCGGATCGGGCTGAGCGGGTTGCGCAGTTCGTGCGCGAGCGTCGCCAGGAACTGGTTCTTGTTGCGGTCGGCCGCGCGCAACAGCGCTTCCATCTCCTTGCGCGCCGTGATGTCGCTGGTAACGCGCGCCACCCGGTATACCTGGCCGCGCGTGTCGCGTACGGGGAACAGGCGGTCGCGCACCCAGCGCATGCGGCCGTCGGGCGCATTGACGCGGAACTCGTCGTCGTAATGCGGCGCGTCGGGCAGTTGGCCCCAGCGCGCGGCGACACGCGGGCGATCGTCCGGATGCACCGCATCGAGCCAGCCGCCGGGCTGCTCGCGCAGCGACTCGACGCTGCGTCCCCAGATGTCCGAATAGGCCGGGCTGACGTACACCAGGCTGCCCTCGGGCACGGCGAACATCCAGAACACGTCGTCGATGTTGTCGGTCAGCTGGCGAAATCGCTCCTCGCTGTCGCGCAGGTCGACCTGGGTCTGGTGCATGCGCAGCAGCGCATTGACGTTGGCGATCAGTTCGTCGGCTTCGATCGGCGCCGCCAGGTAGTTGTCGGCCCCGCCCTCCAGGCCGCGGATCTTGTCGGCGCGGCCCGTCAGCGCGGCCGAGGTTTGCAAGACCAGCACCATGGCGCTGTCCGGATTGGCCTTGATGCGGCGGCAGACCTCGATGCCGTTGATATCGGGCAGCTTCACGTCGAGCAGCACCAGGGCCGGGCACAGGCGCTTGACCGTGTCCAGCGCGTCGGTGCCGTTGGTCGCTTCGACGACCTCGAACCCGGCTCCCTGCAGGATGCGTGTCTTGGCGTAACGCGCGCCGTCGTTGTCGTCTACGTTGAGGATCAAGGTCGAATTGGCTTTCATGATTCGGTGTCTTCTTGGCTCGGCAGCGGGAAGCGGCGCGGCAGGGTCAGCGTGAAGGTCGAACCTGCGCCAAGGGTGCTGTTCACGTCCACGCGTCCGTGCAGCAGGTCAGCCAGCTTGCGGCACAGCGGAAGGCCGAGACCTGTTCCCTTGCTGCGCCGCTGAAGCGGATGTTCGATCTGGCTGAACTCTTCGAAAATCAGTTGCAGGTTGTCCGGGCCGATGCCGATCCCGGTATCGGCGACCGCGAACGCGATCTCGTCGCGCGCCTCGTCGTAGATGGCGGAGACGCGCACGGTCCCGCGCTCGGTAAACTTGAGGGCGTTCGAGATGAAGTTGCGCAGCACCTGCGAGATCTTGCCTTCGTCCGAATCGAAGGCCTCGGTCACGTTGGAGGGCTCGAACACCAGTTCGACGCGCCCTTCGTCCACCAGCGGGCGCAACATGCCCTTGAGGGCGCGGAACAGGTTGTCGACCACCACCGGGGCGAGATGCACCTCGACCTTGCCCGCCTCGATCTTGGCCAGGTCGAGCAGGTCGTTGACCAGCTCCGACAGGTCGTTGGCCGCGTTGGCGATGAACTGCACCTGGCGCTCCTGCTCGCCCGTCAGGTCGCCGTCCATGCGGTCCAGCAACAGCTGGGCCAGCGCGCGGATCGACGACAGCGGCGTGCGCAGCTCATGGCTGGTGTTGGACAGGAAGCGCGACTTCATCTCATCGGCGCGGCGCAGGCGCTCGGCCTTGTCCTCGATCTCGGCGTACAGGGCCACGATGCCGCGGTTGGTGTCTTCGAGCTCGCGCGTGAGCGACAACAGGTCTTCCTGGCGTTCGCGCAGCTCGGCCAGCGTGGCGACCAGTTCCTGGTTCTGCAGCTGCAGTTCCTGCAGCGTGTTCGAGACCGGGCTGTCGGCCAGGCGCGCCGCCACCTCGGCCAGGCGCGCCGGCGTGATGGCGGCCTGCGGCGGCAGCCGCTTGCGCATGGTAATGGTCGTGACCGCGCCCTGCGCCGGCTCGACATCGCAGGAGTCCATCAGGCGATGTGCGGTGATCAGCGCCAGTTCCGGCAAGGACCTGGAAATGCCTTCTTCCATATCGGGCAGGGTCGAGGCCTTGCGCGGCCCGCTGCCCGGGTTGATCGTCACCTCGAGGTTCTGGCGCGTTCCTTCGTTCTGGAGCTGGAACAGGGCGCGACCGCCCGATCCCTGGTGGCAGGCCACGCGCGCCACCTCCGACACGGCGGTCGCCACCCGCACCTGGTCCTGCTGCGAAAAGCCGAGCAGCTCCGAGACCTGGCGTGCCCGCTGACGCACCTGCACCACATCCTGGTCGCTGTCCAGGGCCACGTGCACGATGCGTTGCGTGCTCACGCGACACCTCCGTAGCGGCGCACCACCAGCACCATCGCGTCGTCGCGGCGGCGGATGTAGTCGCGCATCAGGACGGCGGCGATCAGCACGGCGCTGCGTCCGGCCAGTCCCGGGTACTTCGCCAGGTCCCACTGGGTCTGGATGCCGTCCGAGTGCATGATGCACAGCGCGCCGGGGCCGAACGGCATGGCGAACTCCTGCACCTTGCGCATGTTGTGCCCGACGATGCCGTTGTGCGACACCAGCGCGCGCCTTCCGTCGTCGATGACGCAGCCGGCGATATTGCCGATGCCGGCGAAATGCAGCGCGTCCTCGTCGAAATCGATGCGCGCCGTCGCCATGGCCGCGCCGCGCGTGCCGCGCAAGGCGTCGTGCGCGGCCAGCATCAGGTCTTGCGCGCGCGGCGCCTTGCGCGCATCGAGCGTCTTGATGGCGGCGGCGGCCGCGCGCGCGGCTTCCGGTCCGTGCCCGAGGCCGTCGGCGGCGAGCAGCGAGGCGCCGCGGCCGTCGCAGCGCACGGCCCAGCCGTCGCCGCATTCTTCCTCGCCCGCCATCGGCGCCCACAGCGCGCCGATCTCGACGCCGCAGGGTTCCGGCGCCGCCCCGTCGCGCCACAGGCGCATGAAGAAGGCAGCGCCCTTGCCCGGCACGGTGTAGACGTCGAACTCGTCGGCCAGGCGGCGCAGCGCCCCCAGTCCGGTGCCGGCCGTGCCCGCGGTGGACATGCCGTCGACCAGGCAGGCGTCGATGTCGGCGATGCCCGGCCCCGCGTCGACCGCCAGCACGTCGATGCCGGCCCCGGCGGCCGACTGCGCCGGCCCGATGTGGACCTCGCCTTCGCCCGCATGCTTGAGGATGTTGGTGGAGGCCTCGGTGACGATCAGGGCCAGTTGGCCGGCCCGGGTCTCGTCGAAACCGAGTTCGTCGGCCAGGCGCTGGCCGGCACGGCGCGCCGCGGCGACGTCGCTCGCATGCGCGATGACGAACACCTGCTGCGGCGAGAGGGAACTGATCAGCGCTTCCATTTGACGACCAATACGGCTGTGCCCTCGCCCGGACGGCTGTCGATGGCGAATTCGTCGACCAGGCGCTTGGAGCCACCCAGGCCGAGACCGAGGCCGCCGCCGGTGGTGAAACCGTCGCGCAGCGCGCTGTCGATGTCGGCAATGCCCTGTCCGCCATCGATGAACAGCAGGCCGATGCCCTTGCGAATACCGTCGTCCAGGCTGTCGAGGTGGACTTCGCCGCCCCCGCCGTACTTGATCGTGTTGCGCGCCAGCTCGCTGGCAGCCGTCACCAGTTTGGTCTGATCGACCAATGACAATGCGATGGCCACCGCCCGCTCACGCACCTGCTTGCGCAGGCCCACGACGTCCTCGTCCGATTGCAGGCGCAAGATCACGCGTGCGGTGCGATACTGGCGGTGGCTGTCCAGCAAGGCGGTATCGAACAGGACTGCATTGGTTTGCGCGCCGTTCATCACTTATAGCTCTTTCCGAGCAAGGTCATGCCCTTCTCGACGTTCAGTGCCGTCTTCACGCCGTGCAGGGTCAGGCCCAGCTCGACGAGGGTGATCGCCACTGCCGGCTGCATGCCGACGACCACGGTCTGGGCGTCGAGCACGCGCGCCATGGCGGCGGTGTTGCTGATCATGCGGCCGATGAAGGAATCGACCAGGTCGAGCGCCGAAATGTCGATCAGGACGCCCTTGGCATTGTCGCTGACGATGCGTTCGGTGAGGTCGTCTTGCAGTTGCATGGCGAGCCGGTCGTGCATGTCGACCTGGATCGTTACCAGCAACAGGTCGCCCATGCGCAGAATAGGAATACGTTCCATGTTTGCCGTTTCGCTTTATGCCTTGGAGATGACCGAAGTGCCGGTGCGCTCGAGCGCGACCAGGAAGGCGTCGGCCAGGGTCGCCTTGGTCACCACGTCTTCCAGGTTCACTCCGAGGTGGACGATGGTCTGGGCGATCTGCGGACGGATGCCGCTGATGATGCAGTCCGCGCCCATCAGGCGGGCGGCGGCGATGGTCTTCATCAGGTGCTGGGCGACCAGGGTGTCGACGGTCGGCACGCCGGTGATGTCGATGATGGCGATGATCGCGCCGGTGTCGACGATCTTCTGCAGGATGTTTTCCATCACCACCTGGGTGCGGGCCGAATCCAGGGTGCCGATCAGGGGCAGCGCCAGGATGCCGTTCCACAGCTTGACGACCGGGGTCGACAGCTCCAGCAGTTCCTGCTGCTGGCGCACGATGATCTGGTCCTTGGTCTTCTGGAACACCTCGATGGTGTACAGGCCCAGCTTGTCGAGCAGGGCACTGATGGTCCAGGAGGCCGAGGCGATGGCTTCGGCCTCGCCTTCGAAGCCCTGGCGCAGGCAGGCAAACAGCGGCTGCTTCAGCGAGAACACGAAAGTGGCGGTCTCGGCCGGAGTCGAACCCGACTTGGCGCGGCTCGACGAGATCTCGGCCAGCAGGTCGCGCACCTCGTCCCAGGAACGGTGCTCCATGTTGTCCAGCTCGCCGCCACGGGTGGCGACGGCGAAGGCGTTCAGGAATTGCCGGGTGTGATTACGCAGTTGCTCTTTCGAGGCCGCATTGCTGCGCACGAGCAGCGATTCGAGCTGGGCCAGCCACTCGGCGCCGATCACGCCCTGCTGGTCCTGGATCAGTTGGCTGATACGGTTTGCGTAATCCTTTGTGGTCATCTGTTCGTTCCCTGGTTTTGGATGAGTTATATCGTCGGGCGCACGCGGATCGAGGCGTGCCATCCCATCATTACGGAAATAAACAACTATAACACTTATTTCATTACGGTTAGGACACACCTTTACCGTGTGCGCTCGGTTCCACCCTGTGCCGAACGGGACGGCCGGACAGCCATGACTAGCGCGACGATTCTTGACAAGGGCGAAATGTGGACCAGTGCGAGGCAGCGCGTGGACCCTGCCTTGCCGGCTCGGCGATGATGCCGGCGCCCGGCAGCGCGAACGAAGGTCGGCGGCTCAGCGCGGTGCGCGCAGCGCCACCTCGACCACCCGGCCGGTGATCCGGTCGATCTTGAACACCAGCAACTGCTCCCGGACCGCAGTGCCGCTGCTCGCCGCCTGCGCGACCAGGTAGGCCGGGTCCTCGAAGTCGGCATACAGGCTGGGCTCACCCAGCCACAGTTTCAGTTCGACGACCGACATCCCGTGCGGCGGGTGACGATCCAGGAAGGACGACATCATGCAGCCGCGTCCGACCCGGTCCGCCAGCGCCCAGCGGTCGCGGTCGAAGTCGCACGCGCCCCATTCGAAATACAGGGCGACCGAGGTGTTGCCGCCGCAGGCATGCAGGCACAGGGACAGGCAGATGACGGAGATGATGGAGATGATGAAACGCATGCTTTGCCCTCAGAAAGAAAGGACGTCAGCTTAGGATTCTCGGATCATGCTTTGCTGGCTTGTTGTGGCGCCTCAAACCCGAGTGCGTTGCCCATAAAAAAACCGCCAGGCTCACGCACTGGCGGTTTTTTATTGGCCGGAGGCCGTGAGGATTACTGCGCCGCAGCTTCCACCGGATCGGCAGCCTTCATCGACAGCTTCAGGCGGCCGCGCTCGTCGGTCTCGAGGACCTTCACGCGCACTTGTTGGCCTTCCTTCAGGTAGTCGGCCACGGCGTTGACGCGCTCGTTGGCGATCTGCGAGATGTGCAGCAGGCCATCCTTGCCCGGCATGACCTGCACGATCGCGCCGAAGTCCAGCAGCTTGAGCACGGTGCCGTCGTAGGTCTTGCCCACTTCGACCGAGGCGGTCAGCTCTTCGATGCGGCGCTTGGCTTCCTGGCCGGCGGCGGCGTCGACCGACGCGATGGTGACCACGCCTTCGTCGGTGATGTCGATCTGGGTGCCGGTCTCTTCGGTCAGCGCGCGGATCACGGCGCCGCCCTTGCCGATCACGTCACGGATCTTTTCCGGGTTGATGCGGATGGTGATCAGGCGCGGTGCGAAGTCCGACAGCTCGGTCTTCACGCTCGGCACGGCCTTCTGCATCTCGCCCAGGATGTGCTGGCGGGCTTCCTTGGCTTGCGCCAGCGCCACCTGCATGATTTCCTTGGTGATGCCCTGGATCTTGATGTCCATCTGCAGCGCGGTGATGCCTGCCGGGGTACCGGCGACCTTGAAGTCCATGTCGCCCAGGTGGTCTTCGTCACCCAGGATGTCGGTCAGGACCGCGAACTTGCCGCCTTCCTTGATCAGGCCCATGGCGATGCCGGCGACGTGCGCCTTCATCGGCACGCCGGCGTCCATCAGCGCCAGGCAGCCGCCGCAGACCGAGGCCATCGACGAGGAACCGTTCGACTCGGTGATTTCCGAGACCAGGCGCACCGAGTAGCTGAATTCGTCCGACGACGGCAGCGCGGCGACCAGCGCGCGCTTGGCCAGGCGGCCGTGGCCGACTTCGCGGCGCTTCGGGGTGCCCACGCGGCCGGTTTCGCCGGTGGCGAACGGAGGCATGTTGTAGTGCATCATGAAGTCGTCGGTGTACTCGCCCATCAGCGCGTCGATCTTCTGGCTGTCGCGCGCGGTGCCGAGGGTGGCGACCACGAGTGCCTGGGTTTCGCCGCGGGTGAACAGGGCCGAACCGTGGGTACGCGGCAGCACGCTGGTGCGGATCGCGATCGGACGCACGGTGCGGGTGTCGCGGCCGTCGATACGCGGCTCGCCGTCCAGGATCTGGGTACGCACGACCTTGGCTTCCATGTCGAACAGGATGTTGCCGACTTCGGCCGCATCGGCTTCCACGCCTTGCGCTGCCAGGGCGTTCATGACTTCGCCGGAGATCGACTTCAGCTTCTGCTGGCGCGCCGATTTTTCGCGAGTCTGGTAAGCGTCGCGCACGGCGGCGCCGGCCAGCTCGCCCACGCGGGCGATCAGCTCTTCGTTCTTCGGGGCCGGTTTCCACTCGACTTCCGGCTTGCCGCCTTCGGCCACCAGGTCGTGGATCGCGTCGATCACGGCGCGCATCTGCTCGTGGCCGAAGACGACCGCGCCCAGCATGATTTCTTCCGACAGTTGCTGCGCTTCCGATTCCACCATCAGCACGGCGGTTTCGGTGCCCGCCACGACCAGGTCCATCTGCGAGGTCTTCAGCTCGGTGGTGGTCGGGTTCAGGATGTACTGGCCGTTCGCGTAGCCGACGCGCGCTGCGCCGATCGGGCCGTTGAACGGGATGCCGGCGATGCACAGCGCAGCCGAGGCGCCGATCATGGCCGGGATGTCCGGGTCGATCTCAGGATTGACCGACAGGACGTGGATGATGACCTGGACTTCGTTCAGGTAGCCTTCCGGGAACAGCGGACGGATCGGACGGTCGATCAGGCGCGAGGTCAGGGTCTCTTTCTCCGAAGGACGGCCTTCGCGCTTGAAGAAGCCGCCCGGGATCTTGCCGGCTGCGTAGGTTTTCTCCATGTAGTCGACGGTCAGCGGGAAGAAATCCTGGCCCGGCTTGGCGTCTTTCCTGGCGACCACGGTGGCCAGGATGACGGTGTCTTCGACCGACACGACGACGGCGCCGCTTGCCTGGCGCGCGATTTCACCCGTCTCCAGGGTGACCGTGTGTTGACCGTACTGGAAGGTTTTCGTAACTTTATTAAACATGGGTAATCCCTTTCTATTTGCCGACAGATTTTCAGGAGCTGTCGTTCACCTCACCACGAGCGGTTCGTCAGAACCGCTATTCACTCAACAACAACGAATGACGAAAACAAAAAATGCCCGCGACAGCTATCTGGCGCAGGCATTTCGTGACGAAATCGTCTTGACCAACGATTACTTACGCAGGCCGAGCTTGGCGATCAGGTCGCGGTAACGGGTTGCGTCCTTGCTCTTCAGGTAAGCCAGCAGGCTCTTGCGGCGGTTGACCATCATGATCAGGCCACGACGCGAGTGGTGATCTTTCTGGTGTGCCTTGAAGTGGCCGTTCAGCTCGTTGATGCGTGCGGTCAGCAGTGCGACCTGGACTTCCGGCGAACCGGTATCGTTCTGGCCACGTGCGTTGTCCGCGATGATCGCGGCTTTGTTGATGTTTTCTACGGTCATGATGTTACCTTTCACATGCGGTGCATGAGTCGAAACCCAGCGCACCGTGATTGATGAATTACCTGCCCAAAACGGACAGACCCGCCAGTATAGGGGAAAACCGGATGTGCGGCCACTGTTTGCATTGGCCAAAAGGTGGATCATGGAGGTTTTGCGGCGCCTGGAGGGCTGAATAATGAGAAAACTGATCGGATTTACAACATTCGCGGCGCTCCTGCTGCTCGGCGGCTGTGCCGGACTACTGCGCCAGGCGCCCGACATCGGCGATTCCGAAGACATCGTGCAGCAGAAGATGGGCGCCCCCACCGCCATCTACGGCGCCGGCAACGACCGCATCTTCGAATATGCGACCGGACCGATGGGCCAATTCACCTGGATGGCGCGCATCGGTCCCGACGGGCGCCTGGTCTCCTACGAGCAGGTGCTGACCGGGGAAAAGTTCGCAACCATCCAGGTGGACGCGGCCACCAGGGAGGACGTACTGCGCACGCTCGGCCGCCCGGCCGAGAAGTCGCACGTGGCGATGCGGGACTACGAGGTATGGTCGTACCGCTACAAGGAGGCGGGGGTCTGGAACTCGCTCATGCACGTGCACTTCGACCGGCAGGGAATCGTGCGCCAGATGCTGAACGGGCCGGATCCGATGTACGAGCCGCGCGACAGGACGGCCTGGTGAACGGGGCTGGCACCGGGGCTGGCACCGGGGCTGGCACCGGGGCGCCTAGCCCCGGGGCTGCCGCCCGCCGTCGCTGCGCACGAAGGCCTCGACCGCGTCGAGCGTCGGCGCCAGGCCGCGCAGCGTCGTGGACAGCGTCGCCACCAGGCTGGCGTGCCCCACCCCATCGTAGTAGACCTCGCGCACCGGCACCTGGGCCGCCCGCAGGCGCGCAGCCATCGCGCCGGTATTGCGCGCGGGGTTGACGGTCGCATCCGACTGCGCCGCGATCAGGAGCGCCGGCGGCGCGGCGGCGTCGACGTGGCCGATCGGCTGCGAGTCCGGGGGTGTATCCGGATAGTGGAAGACCGGGCGCGTGGTCGGATTCTGGATCGGCAGGAAGTTGTAGGGCCCCGCCAGGCCGATCCAGCCGCGCAGCGCCTGCGGCGCGGCGCCCTGCTTCGCGAGCCAGCGCGGGTCGAGGGCGAGCATGGCCGCATTGTAGGCGCCGGCACTATGGCCCATGACGAAGATGCGCGCCGGGTCGCCGCCGTAGCGGGCGATCTCGCGCCGGGTCCAGGCCACCGCCCCCGCGCTGTCGTCGAGGAAGTCCGGATAGCGCACCTGTGGATACAGGCGGTAGTCGGGAATCACCACCACGAAGCCGCGCGCAGCCAGGGCTTGTCCGACGAAGGCGTAATCGGCGCGCTCGCCGCTCACCCAGTTGCCGCCGTAGAAGAACACGATCACCGGGGCCGCGCTCGTGCCGGCCGGCGGCTGGTAGACGTCGAGCATGTGCCGCTCGCCGGGCGCATACGGCAGCGACGCCGTCGTCCTGGCCGCCCCGTCGGGCGACACCGCATTGACGACGGTGAGGGGTGAACAGGCGGAGAGCGCACCCGCCAGCAGCACGATGGCGGCGACGGACAGGACGATGGCAGGTCGGATCATGGGCCGAGTATAGCGACCCCATCCGGACGCGGGCGCACCCCACGATGCCCTCAGATGCCTTGCGGGTTGACGCGCTCCACCTTCGCGTGCAGCTTGTTCAGGCCCGACAGGTATGCCTTGGCCGAGGCCACGATGATGTCCGGATCGGCGCCAACGCCATTGACGATGCGGCCCGCGTGCGCCAGGCGGATGGTCACCTCGCCCTGCGATTGCGGGCCATTGCTGATCGCATTGATCGAAAACAGCACCTGTTCGGCCCCGCTTTTCACCACGCTTTCGATCGCGCTGACCACCGCGTCCACGGGACCGTCGCCCGAGGACTCGGCCGACACTTCCTTGCCGTCCACCGCGAACACGACGCGCGCGTGCGGCAGCGCACCGGTCTCGGAGCGCTGCGCCAGCGACACCAGGCGGTACAGCTCGCCCTCCTGCGCGTGGTCCGCGCTAGAAGCCAGCGCCATGATGTCCTCGTCGAAGATCTCGGCCTTGCGGTCGGCCAGGTCCTTGAAGCGCGCAAAGGCGGCGTTCACCTCGGCTTCCGACGCCAGTTCGATGCCCAGTTCCTGCAGGCGCGATTTAAAGGCGTTACGTCCCGACAGCTTGCCCAGCACGATCTTGTTCGCGGTCCAGCCCACGTCTTCGGCGCGCATGATCTCGTAGGTCTCGCGCGCCTTCAGGATGCCGTCCTGGTGGATGCCCGAGGCGTGGGCAAAGGCGTTGGCGCCGACCACGGCCTTGTTCGGTTGCACCGCGAAGCCGGTGATCTGCGAGACCATTTTGGAGGCCGGGACGATCTGGGTGGTGTCGATGCCGACCGCCAGCTGGTAGTAGTCGTGGCGGGTGCGCAGCGCCATCACCACTTCTTCCAGCGAGGTATTCCCCGCCCGCTCGCCCAGGCCGTTGATGGTGCACTCGATCTGGCGCGCGCCGCCAATCGCCACGCCGGCCAGCGAGTTGGCCACCGCCAGTCCCAGGTCGTTGTGGCAGTGCACCGACCAGATCGCCTTGTCGGAATTCGGCACGCGTTCGCGCAGGCGGCGGATGCGCTCGCCGAACTGCTCGGGCACGGCGTAACCCACCGTGTCGGGGAAGTTGATGGTGGTCGCACCCTCAAGGATCACGGCTTCCAGCACCCTGCACAGGAATTCCTCGTCCGAGCGGCTGCCGTCCTCGGGCGAGAACTCGATGTCGTCGGTATGCTGGCGCGCATGGCGGATCGCCAGCCTGGCCTGTTCCAGCACCTGCTCGGGCTGCATGCGCAGCTTCATCTGCATGTGCAGCGGCGAGGTCGCGATGAAGGTGTGGATGCGCTTGCGCGCGGCGGGTTCGAGCGCCTCGGCGGCGCGCGCGATGTCGCGCTCGTTGGCGCGCGACAGGGAGCAGATGGTGGAGTCGCGCACCGCTGCCGCGATCGCGCGAATCGCCTCGAAGTCGCCGGGCGAGGCCGCGGCGAAACCGGCTTCGATGACATCCACCCGCAGGCGCTCGAGCTGGCGCGCGATGCGCACCTTCTCGTCGCGGGTCATGGACGCGCCGGGCGATTGCTCGCCGTCGCGCAGGGTGGTGTCGAAAATAATCAGGCGCGAGGTGTCACTCAGGTCAGGCATTGCAGGCTCCCTATGCTAATCAATATTAGCGGGCGCCCAGCCCGACCCGAAGGTCCGCGCTAGCGGCGCACGCTGTCGTCCGGCTCGTCGTCGCGCGGGATGATGCTCACCGGCTTGCCCTTGGCAGCGCGCCAGGCGAACACGGCATACCCCGACAAGCCGTAAATCACAAAAATCGGCCACAGGACCTTGGGCGGATCGATCGCCAGCAGCGCGAGCGCCAGGGCAATCAGGAACACCACGATGAACGGCACCGACTTGCGGAAGTTCACGTCCTTGAAGCTGTAAAACGGTACGTTCGACACCATCGTCAGGCCGGCGAACACCGCCAGGCCCCAGCTCACCCAATCCACCTGGCGCGCCCTGACGTTGATGTCCGGATCGGTCATCATCATGATGAAGCCGACCACCAGGGCCGCCGCCGCCGGGCTCGGCAAGCCCTGGAAGAAGCGCTTGTCCACCACCTCGATGTTGGTGTTGAAGCGCGCCAGGCGCAGCGCGGCGCCCGCGCAATAGATGAAGGCCGCGATCCAGCCCAGCTTGCCCAGGCCGCGCAGCGACCATTCATAGATCACCAGCGCCGGCGCGGCGCCGAACGACACCATGTCCGACAACGAGTCGTACTGGGCGCCGAACTCCGACTGGGTATTGGTCAGGCGCGCGATCCGCCCGTCCAGCCCGTCGAGCACCATCGCGATGAACACCGCCCAGCACGCATGCTCGAAGCGCTGGTTCATCGCCATGACGATCGCGTAGAAGCCGCAGAACAAGGCGCCGGTCGTGAACGCGTTCGGCAGCAGGTAGATGCCGCGCCCGCGCTCGCCCTGGCGCCGGTCTTCCGCCCGCCGCCCGAAGCGTTTTTTCAGGCGGGAAAAACGTGGCGCCTTGGGCGCTGTTCCAGGGGTCCTGCGTCGTGGAAAGGTGGGCATAGTGATCCGTATTCAAGTATTGCTGTTCCCGCATTATAGAGGCGGGAAGCACTTGTTAGCGAATGAACACTTACTTGAACCGCACTTTTCCTACCAGACGCATCTGGAGCGTGGTTTCTCCCGGCTCGAAGCTCGGCTCCGGCATCGCGTCGCTCATTTCACGCTTCGCGTTCGCGCGCATCATCATCGGCGCCGCGGCGCCCTGTGCATCACCTGCGTAATTGCCCGAGCCCTCGAAGTCGACCGTGTCCAGCACGGCGTCGAGCGGCTTGCGTCCCATTGCGCTCGCGATCGAGGCGATACGCTCGTTCAGGTTGCGATAGGTCGCGGCAATGCGCTGGTCGTCCAGGCGCTTTTCCAGTTCCGGGCTCAGTCCGAAGTTCACGCTGTTGATCTGCAGAACTTTCTGGGCTGCGGCGGCGGTCTTGGGCAGCGTATCCAGGCTGGTGGTCTTCACCTCCAGGTACTGGCCGACGCGCCAGGCGACCGGCACCGGCTTGGCCGGCGTGCGCACGCTGGGCTGCGGCATCGGCGGCACCTCGGGGTACACCGGATAGGTGTAGTAGCCCATGGTTTTCAGCTCGGCCTTCGGATCGGCGCGGCGCACGATCTCGGTCCCCTCCTTCATCTTGCGGTTGACGCGTGCCGCAGCGGCATTCTTGTCCTTGTCATGCTCCTCGACGGCAAAGGTGACGGTCGCCTGGTCGTTGGCATGCTTGACTTCGCCGAAGGCCGGCACCACGACCAGCGTGCCGGCGGTGGACGGCGTCGCCACAGGCTGGGCATGGGCATGGACCTGGAAGGCCAGCACCAGGGCGGCGGCGGCAAGCGTTTTGCTCAGTTTCATTATTGTTCTCCATAAAGTATCGACGGATGTCCGCCTCACTTATACGATACCCAAGCCGCAACTTCCTTCATAACTTTGTAATGGATTCTTGCAACTGAGTCTTTGGAGAAACACCTGTCTCGAATTGTAGGGTGGGCCGGGGCGCGTAGCTGGCTCTGCCGACCGCGCGTCCGACGTCCCGATGCAAGCCACGGGGTGTCGTATCGAGCGGGAGTTGAACGCGCGGACGGCGAAGCCGTCCACCCTACGACAATCAGTTCTTCGACTGATCGACCAGCTTGTTCTTCGCGATCCACGGCATCATCGCGCGCAGCTTGGCGCCGACTTCCTCGATCGGGTGCTCGGCGGTCAGGCGGCGGCGCGAGATCAGGGTCGGGGCGCCGGCCTTGTTCTCGAGGATGAAGCTCTTGGCGTACTCGCCGGTCTGGATGTCCTTCAGGCACTGGCGCATCGCATCCTTGGTGGCCGAGGTAACGACCTTCGGGCCGGTCACGTACTCACCGTATTCGGCGTTGTTCGAGATCGAGTAGTTCATGTTGGCGATGCCGCCTTCGTAGATCAGGTCGACGATCAGCTTCAGTTCGTGCAGGCACTCGAAGTAGGCCATCTCCGGCGCGTAGCCCGCTTCGGTCAGGGTCTCGAAGCCGGCCTTGATCAGTTCGACCGCCCCGCCGCACAGCACCGCCTGCTCGCCGAACAGGTCGGTCTCGGTCTCTTCGCGGAAATTGGTCTCGATGATGCCGGCGCGGCCGCCGCCGTTGGCCATGGCATAGGACAGCGCGATGTCGCGCGCCGCGCCCGAGGTGTCCTGGTAGACCGCGACCAGGTGCGGCACGCCGCCGCCCTGGCGGTAGGTGCCGCGCACGGTGTGGCCCGGCGCCTTCGGTGCGATCATGATCACGTCGAGGTCGGCGCGCGGCACCACCTGGCCGTAGTGGACGTTGAAGCCGTGGGCGAAGGCCAGCGCGGCGCCCTGCTTGGCGTTCGGCTCGACGTTGTTCTTGTAGACGTCGGCGATGTTCTCGTCCGGCAGCAGGATCATGATGACGTCGGCGTTCTTCACCGCCTCGTCGACCTCGGCCACCTGCAGGCCGGCCGCTTCGACCTTGCTCCAGGATGCGCCGCCGCGGCGCAGGCCGACGGTGACCTTGACGCCGGATTCGCTCAGGCTCTGTGCGTGGGCGTGGCCCTGCGAACCGTAGCCGATGATGGCGACGTTCTTGCCTTTGATGAGGGAGAGGTCGCAGTCTTTGTCGTAGAAAACTTTCATGATCATTCCTTTAAATTTTTATGTGGGTAGGCAGGCGTCAGTTGAACGCGTGGTCGGCGCAGCCGACCACCCTACGGAAAAGCGTATGTGGCCGTATCAAACCTTGAGGATGCGTTCGCCGCGGCCGATGCCGGAACCGCCGGTACGGACGGTCTCGAGAATGGAAGCGCGGTCGATGGCGTCGATGAAGGCATCCAGCTTGCTCTTGGCGCCGGTCAGTTCGATCGTGTAGGTCTTCTCGGTCACGTCGATGATGCGCCCGCGGAAGATGTCGGCGGTGCGCTTCATCTCTTCGCGCTCCTTGCCGACCGCCCGCACCTTGATGAGCATGAGCTCGCGCTCGATGTGCTGCCCTTCGGTCAGGTCGACCACCTTCACCACTTCGATCAGGCGGTTCAGGTGCTTGGTGATCTGCTCGATGATGTCGTCCGAGCCGCTGGTGACGATCGTCATGCGCGACAGGGTCGCGTCTTCGGTCGGCGCCACGGTGAGCGTCTCGATGTTGTAGCCGCGTGCCGAGAACAGCCCGACCACGCGCGACAGCGCGCCGGCTTCGTTCTCGATGAGGACGGAAATGATGTGTCGCATTACAGGTCCTCCGAGCCGAGCAGCATTTCATTCAGGCCCTTGCCGGCCTTGACCATCGGCCAGACGTTCTCGCTCTGGTCGGTGATGAAATTCATGAACACCAGGCGGTCCTTCATGGCGAAGGCTTCAACCAGCGAGCCCTCGACGTCGGACGGCTTCTCGATGCGCATGCCCACGTGGCCGTAGGCCTCGGCCAGCTTCTCGAAGTCCGGCAGGGAATCCATATAGGATTCGGAATAGCGCGAACCGTAGTCGATCTGCTGCCACTGGCGGACCATGCCCAGGAAGCGGTTGTTGAGCAGGATGATCTTCGGGCTCAGGTGGTACTGCTTGCAGGTGGCCAGCTCCTGGATGCACATCTGGATCGAGCCCTCGCCGGTGACGCAGGCAACCGTCGCATCGGGATTCGCCATCTGCACGCCCATCGCGTACGGCAGGCCGACGCCCATGGTGCCCAGGCCGCCCGAGTTGATCCAGCGGCGCGGCTTGTCGAAGCCGTAATACTGCGCGGCCCACATCTGGTGCTGGCCCACGTCCGAGGTGATGAAGGCGTCGCCCTTGGTCACCTGGTAGAGCTGTTCGATGACCGACTGCGGCTTGATCAGCTCGCTGGAGGACGCATAGGCCAGGCAGTCCTTGCCGCGCCATTCGGCGATCTGCTTCCACCAGGCCTGCAGCGCGTTCGCATTCGGCCGGGCCACGGCTTGGGCGGCGCTGGCCTCGAGCTGCGACAACAGCTCGACCAGCACGTCCTTGACGTTGCCGACGATCGGGATGTCGACCTTCACGCGCTTCGAGATCGACGAGGGGTCGATGTCGATGTGGATGATCTTGCGCGGGTGGGAGGCGAAGTGCTTGGGATTGCCGATCACGCGGTCGTCGAAGCGCGCGCCGATGGCGATCAGGACGTCGCAGTGCTGCATCGCCATGTTCGCTTCGTAGGTGCCGTGCATGCCGGGCATGCCCACGAAATGCGGGCTGGAGGCGCGCGAGGCGCCCAGGCCCATCAGCGTGTTCGTCACCGGGAAGCCGGTCTTGTCGACCAGGCGGTTGAGTTCGTTCGAGGCATTGGCCAGGATGACGCCGCCGCCGGCGTAGATCATCGGGCGCTCGGCGCCCTGCAGGAGCTGCACGGCCTTGCGGATCTGGCCGGCGTGGCCCTTGTCCACCGGCTTGTACGAACGCATCTCGATCTCGCGAGGGTAGTCGTACGCACACTTGTGCATGCTGATGTCCTTCGGGATATCGACCAGCACCGGGCCGGGACGGCCGGTGCGGGCGATGAAGAAGGCCTTCTTGATGGTGGAAGCGAGCTCGCGGACATCCTTGACCAGGAAGTTGTGCTTGACCACCGGGCGGGTGATGCCGACCGTGTCGCACTCCTGGAAGGCATCCTGGCCGATCGCATGGCTCGGCACCTGGCCGGAGATGACCACCATCGGGATCGAATCCATGTAGGCCGTGGACAGGCCGGTGACGGCATTGGTCACGCCCGGGCCGGAGGTCACGAGGGCGACGCCGACGGTGTTGGAACTGCGCGAATAGGCGTCTGCGGCATGGACCGCGGCCTGTTCGTGGCGCACCAGGACGTGCTGGAACTTGTCCTGCTTGAAGATGGCGTCGTAGATGTAGAGGACTGCCCCGCCGGGATAACCGAAGACGTGCTTGACGCCCTCTTCCGCGAGACAACGCACCAGGATTTCGGCGCCGGTGATCGACGTCGATATTTCGTTACTCATGTACATTCCTTTCAAGACCCAATGGGAGTTTGATCGGATGCCCGTTCCTAACGAAATGCGAAATGCGCGACAGCGCTCATGCTTCCCTTCTCTCTGCGTGCACGCCGGTGGTTCAGGACGCCGTAGGGTCCTTACGCACGGGCGCTGGGCGCAACTCGTTCGGCTTGAGTGTCTGTAGCGTTTATACGCATCTCTCGCGCTTGTGGCGCGGGTCGGAGCAAACTGCCTACAAATGAAAGCGCGTCAATCCGGGAATGGCGTGTGGGCCTTAACCGGGTGACCGGAGAGCTTCGGGGGTGCAAAGCATTGAAACACATTACTGCGTTGCACCATTTTGGTCAAGGTATAAAGAAAAAAATAATCCAGGCCCCGCGGCGGTGCGCTGCGGCGCACGAACAATGGGCTGCGGCCGCCCCGGCAGGGGTGCGCCGCCGCCGCTGCCGCGGGCGGTCACTGTGCGATTTCGATGCAGTGTTTGGGGTTTTTTGCTAGGATTCGATAGTTTTCCTCACGGCATTCGCACCAGACGCCCTTTCCAAGCACGCATGGCCACAGACAAAGAACTCAACGACTTCCTCGAGAATGTCGAACGGCGTGCGTTCAAGCAGGCGGTATATGCGGTGCGCAAGGACGAATCGGCGCTCGACATCGTGCAGGACGCGATGATCAAGCTGGCCGAGAAATACGGCGACAAGCCGGCGGCCGAGCTGCCGATGCTGTTCCAGCGCATCCTGCAAACCACGATCCTCGATTACTTCCGTCGCGAAAAGGTCCGCAATACCTGGGTCAGCCTGTTCTCCGGCTTCAGCCGGCAGGATGCCGACGATGAGGAATTTGATATACTTTCTTCGTATGAAGCGGAGGCAGGAACGGCCGCCGCCGAGTCGAGCGCCGACCAGTATGAGCGCGCGCAAACCTTGCGCCTGATCGAACAAGAAGTAGAAAAGCTCCCAGCGCGTCAACGGGAAGCCTTCCTCATGCGTTACTGGCAGGACATGGACGTGGCCGAGACGGCCGAAGCGATGGGTTGTTCCGAAGGAAGCGTCAAGACGCACTGTTCGCGTGCAACCCACGCCCTCGCCGAGGCGCTCAAGGCCAAGGGAATCAAGCTATGAACACCGACGACATCAACCTGGCGTACAAGGTACGCCATGCCCTGAACGAGAACCTCGAGGCGCTGCCGGTTTCGACCACCGAGCGGCTGGCCGCGGCGCGCGCGCTTGCCATGTCGCGCAAGAAGCCCGACGCGGCGCCGGCCGGGCCGCACAGGAAGCCCCTGTTCGACGTGAAGACCTGGTTCAGCGGTCCGGCACTGGCGCGCATCGCGGTGGCGGCGCCGATGCTGGCGCTGGTGATCGGCATGGGCGGCGTCTACCAGTACGAGCAGCAGCAGCGGCTGGCTGCCATGGCCGAGATCGACGCCGCCGTGCTGGCCGACGAGCTGCCGCTCACCGCCTACCTCGACGACGGGTTCAACGCCTACGTGGAGTCGCAACAGCGCCAGCAATGACGAACACCGCGCCGAAGCCCCGCATCGCCGTTGTCATGACCGCGGCAGCGGTCTTGATTGCCGGGGCCGCGACCTGGGCGGTCTACAACCGGTCCGAATCCACCGCACCGGCCGCGCGCGGCGCAGGCAGCTCCCCGACCACCGCAGCCGGCGCCAAGCCGTCCGCCAAGACCCTCGACAAGCCGCTCTGGCGCGAACTCTCGCGCAGCCAGCAGGCCGCCCTCGCGCCGCTCAAGCCCGAGTGGGACGGCTTCGACGGCATACGCAAGCGCCGCTGGCTCGAACTGTCGGCCCGTTTCGCCTCGATGAGTCCGGCCGAGCAGGCACGCGTGCACGAGCGCATGCGCCAATGGATGCGCCTGACCCCGGCCGAGCGCAATCTGGCGCGCGAGAATTTCAACAAGACCCGCAAGCTGGCCCCGGGCCAGAAGAGCGCCACCTGGGAAAGCTACCAGCAGCTGTCCGAGGAAGAAAAGCGCCGGCTGGCGCGCGCCGGCGCCAAGCCGCAGGGCGCGCCTTCCCTGCCCCATTCGCCGGTCATCGCCACGCCGACCAGTTGTCCGCCGGGTGCGACCCGCCGCGGCACCTCGTGCATCATGCCGGCGCCGGGCGCGCCTGCCCTTGCGCCCGGCGCGGCGACCATTCCGGCCACGATCACCTCGACGCCCGCCGCCGCGCCGCCCCCTGGCGCGGGCGCGGGCGCGGCAACCAGCCTGCCGCCACCCGCCTCCCAGGCCACAAACAATGCCAGCAACGTCAGTAATAATGCCAGTCATGCCAGCCACTGAGCCAAGCAAGCCGGCCGCCGTCGTCACCCCGACCATCCTGCGCCGCGTCACCGTCATGCTGTACGAAGCCCTGCTGCTGTTCGCCGTCGAGATGCTGGCGATCGCCGTCTACATGCTGGCAACCCTGAACAGCCAGCATCCGCTGGCCCGGGACGGCATGAAGCTCTGGCTGCTGCTGGTGACCGCCGCCTACTTCATGTGGTGCTGGATCGACAGCGGCCATACGCTGGCCATGAAAACCTGGCGCATCAAGGTGGTCAGGCTCGGCTACCACAAGCTGCCCATCCGCACGGCGGCGCTGCGCTTCCTGCTGGCCTGGGGCTGGTTTGCCCCTGCCCTGCTGGTGTGCTGGGCATTCGGCCTGCACGGCAAGGCGCAGATCGGCATGGCGCTGGCCGTCGGGATCGTCGCGTGGGCAATGACCGCGCTGCTCGACAAGGACCGCCAATTCCTGCACGACCGCCTGGCCGGCACGCGCCTGGTCGCACTGCCGAAAGCGGCGCCTATCCGCCCGGGTCCCTCGCCCTGATCATCGTGCGGACCTTGTTGGCGAATGCGCCGATTTCGAAGGGCTTCGTCATCACCTCCATGCCCGGGTCGAGCCGGCCGTTCCCGACGGCCGCGGTGTCCGCGTACCCGGTAATGAACAGCACATTCAGGCCGGGACGCTGCACCCGTGCGGCATCCGCCACCTGGCGGCCGTTCAGGCCGCCGGGCAGGCCGACGTCCGTGACCAGCAGATCCACGCGCATATCCGAGTTCAGCAGTTGCAAGCCACTGGGGCCGTCCTGCGCGGTGAACACACGATACCCCGCATCGCGCAGGATCTCTTCGACGATGTCGCGCAGCGCAAGTTCGTCTTCGATGAGGAGCACCGTTTCGCCCTGGCCCGACGCGATCGGCCGGGCCAGGGCGGGCGCCTCTTCCTGCACGACGCCCACGTAGCGGGGCAGGTACAGGCGCATGGTGGTGCCCGCGCCCACCTCCGAGTGCACGGACACGTGGCCATCCGATTGGCGCAAGAAACCGTACACCATGGACAGGCCCAGGCCCGTGCCTTCGCCCAGGGGCTTCGTTGTGAAGAATGGATCGAAGATGCGTGCAATCACCTCCGGCGGCATGCCCGCTCCGGTGTCGACCACGCACAAGGAGATGTACTCCCCGGGTCGTATCCCGTTTTCTTTTGCCGCAAGCCCGTCGATCGACTCGTTGGCCGTCATCAGCGTCAGTCTTCCGCCTCCGGGCATCATCGCATCGCGCGCATTGATGCACAGGTTGAGCACGGCATTCTCGAGCTGGGACGGGTCGATTTTCGTCAGTCCGAGCCCGGGCGCCTCGATGACCTCGAGTTCGACCATCGGGCCGACCGAATGGCGGACCAGCTCGGCCATGCCGCTGATGAGACGGTTGAGGTCGGTGGGCTTCGGATCGAGCGTCTGTCGACGCGAAAAAGCCAGGAGCCGCTGCGTCAGCGACGCGGCGCGGCGCACGGAAGATTCGCCCAGCTCGATATAGCGCTCCAGACCGATATATTGCCCACGCTGCAGTTTCAGCTTCATCACCTGCATCGCGCCACTGATGGAGGCCAGCAGGTTGTTGAAATCGTGCGCCAGGCCACCAGTGAGCTGGCCCACCGCTTCCATTTTCTGCGACTGGCGCAAGGCATCCTGGGCCTGCTTGAGCTCGGCCTCGCTTGCCTTGTTGAGACTGAGGTCGCGTCCGACCGCGACGAAGTTCCGGCCGTCGAGTTCCGGGGTGAGCGTCCACTCGATATGCTTCCAGCCCCCCTCGCGGGTGGCGATGCGGTTCTCGAAGCGTGCCGGCTGGTGTTTCTCGGCCATATGCGTGATCGCCTCCAGCGTGCCCGGCATGTCGTCCGGGTGCATGAAACTGGCATAGGGACGCGTGAGCAGCTCGGCCTCGCTCCAGCCGAGGATGTGCGTCCAGGCCGGACTGACAGCCGACATTTTCCCATCGTAATTGGCCAACGCGAGCATATCCTGCGACAGGTTCCAGTGCCGTTCACGCTCGGCGTTGCGCCTGGCCCGTTCCGCTTCGCGTTCCTTTTCGGCCGTGATATCGCGACCGGTGGCGTAGGTCATGTCGCCCGCGGGCGCGGCAGCCCAGGAGATCCAGCGGATCGAGCCGTCCTTGTGCCGGTAGCGGTTCTCGATCATCGGCCGCCCGCCGGATCCGGCGCTCTCGTACGCGTCGATCGTCGCCGCGTGATCTTCCGGCACGACGAAGCTGTTGACGTGCCGGCCCACGAGCTCGTCGGATGTGTAGCCCAGCAGCGTCGTCCAGGCCGGATTCACCCGTCGAAAATAGCCTTCGAAGTCGATGACGAGCAACAGGGCGGGCGAGGTGTCCCACATGCGGTCGCGTTCGGCGGTACGCTCGGCGACCTGGCTCTCGAGCGTTTCGTTCAGCTCGCGCAGCCTTCGCTCGGCCAGCTTGCGCGCGCTGACATCCTGGAACAGGATCGCCACCTGGCGCCTGGCAGCCGGCTCGACGCGCGAGCAGGCCACTTCCAGGTACCGGTCGGTCGCCTCGAGCTCGCGCTCGAAGCGCACCGGCTCGCCCGTTTCGAGCACCCTGCGGAAGATCGCCACCCAGGCATCCGCCTCGCCCTGCGCCAGCTCTCCCCGGCCTGTCTTGCCGATGATGTTCGGAATGCCGGCATGGCGCATATACGCCTGGTTTGCTTCGATGTGCACGTAATCGGACAGTGGGCCATGCGGCCCGTCGATGAATTCGACGATACAGAAACCCTCGTCGATGGAATCGAACAGGGTGCGGTAGCGCGACTCGCTCTCCCGCAGCTTGTCTTCGGTACGCCGCCTGTCGGTAATGTCGATGGACACGCCGGCCATGCCGGACGGCCTGCCATCGGCCCCATGCACGGCCTGTCCACGGATGGCAAGCCAGCGCACCTCTCCCGCCGGCGTCACGACCCGATACTCGATGTCGTAATCCGCTCCGGTGGCGATGCTGCGCTCGACGGCTTCGGCCATGCGCGCCTTGTCGTCGGGATGGATGGCCTCGCGCAGTTCGGCATAGCTGAACGCTGCGTCCGGATCGCGCCCGAAGTTGAGCCGGCAGATCTCCGACGTCGTCAGTTCGCCTGTCGCGAGGTCAAGGCTCCAGGTGCCAAGCCGCCCGGCCTTGATGGCGAAGAGCAGCCCGAGCTCGTGCGCGCTGGACGCCGATACCTCACGCCCGGTCGGCATGGGGCGCTCGCTGGACGTACTGCTCGGATCGAAAATGGATGACGCGGGTAGCACCGCTGTCCGAGACAGCGGCAGGGATGAAGTCGACAGGCATGGCACACTCAATGGTTAGAGTCGTACCATAGCATAATCAGCAACTCGACTTCTCTTTGAACGGTCGGTGTTGCCGGGTGCGAGGGATGTCGCGCTTGCCGCGGGGACGCCCCCGGCACAAGGCTTATTTGCCTTTGCCGATCTCGCGCCAGTCGTCCTCGTCCAGCGCGACGTCGAATTTCTTCGCCGCGGCACGGATGCGCTGCCAGGCTTCGTCCCGCTCCTGGTCCGTCACGCCCTCTACCTGCTTGAAGCGGGCCACGGCATTGCGCACATGGCTGGCGTCTTCCAGCGGTTCCTTGCGTTGCTTGGGAAAAGCGAAGTTTCGAGAAGAAAGGTCGTCCCGTTCATCTTGATCGAGCTTGCTCATCAGGCATCCTCCATGGCGATTCACATCGGCAGAAGATACGCTTTTTGGCGACCTTGCTTCGCCCGGCAGGAATTGGCAGGCATGACGGCTCCCCCATCTCGCTTGCCGCGTGGCATTCGAACGCGGCCTGAGCGCAAACAGCGGAATAATCGGCAGTTTCGAACCTGAACCCTGAAGAAAGGTGGACCATGAAGCTATCGAACATGCGCGTCGTCATCATGGGCGCATCCAGCGGCATCGGGGCGGCCACCGCCCTTGCCTTCGCGCGCGAGGGGGCGCAACTGGTGCTGGGCGCGCGCGGCAAGGAAGGCCTGGAGGACATCGCGCAGCGGTGCCGCCAGGCCGGCGGCCAGGCCGAGGCGCTGGTGGTGGATGCGCTCGACGCCGACGCGGTCGCGGCATTCGCGCAGCGGGCGCGCGCGATCCTGGGGCGGATCGACCTGTGGTACAGCAACGTGGGCGCCGGCGTGGTCGGCAAGTACGCCGAGGTGCCGATGCGCGACCACCGGCGCGTGATCGAGACCAATCTCATCAGTCACATGAACGACGCCCACGCGGTGATGCCGATCTTCCTGGAGCAGGACCACGGCATCTGGGTCAACATGATCTCGGCCGGCGGTTTCGTGTCCACGCCCTACTCGGCCGCCTATGGGGCCAGCAAGTATGGACTGCGCGGCTTCAGCGAGGCCCTGCGTGCCGAACTGGGCCAGCGGCCCGGCATCCGCGTCTGCGACGTGTATCCGACCTTCGTGGACACGCCCGGCATGCGCCACGCGGGCAATTACACCGGCGCCCGGCTGTCGGTTCCGCCCGGCGCGTTGAGGCCCGAGAAGGTGGCCGCCGCCATCGTCGACCTGGCGCGGCATCCGCGCGACTCGACGGCGGTCGGCGCCCCGGCTTCGCTGTTCAGGCTGAGCAACTTCGCGGCGCCCAATCTGCTTGCCGCCGGCATGAACCGCCTGCTGGATGCGTGGGCGAAACGTGCCGATCCCGCCCCCGACACGCGTGGGGCGCTGTACGAGCCGCAGCATAGCCCAAGCGGCATCCACAGCGGCGAACGCCGCCCCAGTCAAGCGGGCAACAAAGCGCTCGCGGTCGGCGCGGTGGCGCTGGCCGCCGCGATCGGCGTGCAGCTCTGGCGCCGCCGCGCCTGAGGGACGTTCGCCGGGCTAGAAGCGTTCGTAGTCGAGCAGGTAGCGCCACTGCCCCGGCTGCAAGCCCGCCATCGGCACGCGGCCGATGCGGATCCGGCGCATCTCGACGATGTCCAGGCCCACTTCGCGGCACATGTGGTCGATCAGGCCGGGACGGACGTCCTTGAGCGCGAAGCGCAGCCGGTGCTCGCTCTGCCAGCTCACCTTCATCGGCGCGATCGGCTTGCCGCTGAAGGTCAAACCGTGGTTCAGCAGCGCCAGGCCGCCGTCCCTGATGCTGCCGGCGACGTCGACGATGTATTCCTGCTCGACGCGCGCGGCGTCGTCGACCAGCTTGCGCACCACCCGGAAGTCCTGGGTGTAGACCACCAGCCCGCTCGCATCGGTTTCCAGCGGAGAGGTCAAGCTCAGCTTGTGCAGGTGACGCTTGAGGAAGCGCGGCTGCCCGTGCCCTGGCGCGAGCGTCTCCGGCGTGAGGCAGGCCAGTGCCGGCTCGCCGCGCGCACCGACACCGGAATTGAAGCCGGCCGGCTTGTGCAGCAGGATGGTGACCGGCGGCGCCGCGTCGAGCGACGCGCCGGGCAGCAGGCGCACTTCCTGCGCGGGCAGCACGCGGCTGGCCGGATCTTCGACGACGGCGCCGTCGACGCCGACACTGCCGTTGGCGATGTAGCGCTCGGCCTCGGCGCGCGAACAGCCGAGCTGCGCGGCGACGCGCTTGGCCAGGCGGATGCCCTCTTCCATCACGATGTCGCTCCCTGTGCTCGCCAATCGGCGAAGAAGGCCTGGAACACCTCGACCGTGCGCGCCACGTCGGCACGCGAGACGTCCAGGTGGGTCACCAGGCGGGTACGCGGGCCGATCGAGGCGCGGATCCGGGCGCGCGCCAGGTGCTGGCCCAGCGCTTCGCAGGCGGCGGCCGGGATGTCCAGCCAGAAGATGTTGGTCTGGGGGCTGCCCACGTTCAGCTGTTCGATCTGCGCCAGGCCTTGCGCCAGCGCCGCGGCGTTGTCGTGGTCGTCGGCCAGGCGCTGCACGTTGTGCTCGAGCGCATGCTGCGCCGCCGCCGCCAGCACGCCGGCCTGGCGCATGCCGCCACCGAGCATCTTGCGCCAGCGCTTGCCCTGCTCGATGAATGCCTTGGGGCCCAGCAGCACCGAACCGACCGGCGCGCCCAGGCCTTTCGACAGGCAGACCGAGACGGTATCGAAACCCTGCACCACCTCGCGCAGGCTGATGTTTTGCTTGACCGCCGCGTTGCAGATACGGGCGCCGTCGAGGTGGGTGGCCAGGCCGCGGCTGTGCGCGAGCCCGGTGGCGGCCTTCACGTACTCCTGCGACAGCACGCGCCCGCCGATGGTGTTTTCCAGCGCCAGCAGGCGGCTGCGCGCGAAATGCATGTCGTCGGGCTTGATGTAGGCCGCGATGTCGGCCAGTGCGATGCTGCCGTCCGGCGCATTGGCGATCGGCTGCGGCTGGATGCTGCCCAGTACCGCGGCGCCGCCGCCCTCGTACTTGTAGGTATGCGCCTCCTGGCCTACCAGGTACTCGTCGCCGCGGGCGCAGTGCGTCATCAGGGCGATCAGGTTGGTCTGGGTGCCCGAGGGGGCGAACATGCCGGCTTCGAAGCCGAACAGCTCGGCCGCGTAGTCCTGCAGGCGGTTGACCGTGGGGTCGTCGGCATACACGTCGTCGCCGACCTCGGCCGCCGCCATCGCCGCGCGCATCGCGTCCGACGGCTGGGTGACGGTGTCGCTGCGCAGGTCGATCCACTTCTGGTTGGTATCGCTCATCTCGTTCTCGGTTCGCTGCTCAGTTGCTGGCAACGGGTGTGTAAAAGCGCTGCTTCATTTCGTCCAGGCCCAGTTCGGCCATGACTTCCCGCAGGCGTTCGGCCGGGCGGCGGCGCGGCAGGTTCTTGTAGGTCGCGACGATGAGTTCATTCTTCATCGAGTGTTCCCAGCCCACCAGTTCGGTGACGGTCACCTGGTAGCCGTGCGCTTCCAGTTGCAGGCAGCGCAGCACGTTGGTGATCTGGCTGCCGAACTCGCGGGTGTGGATCGGGTGGCGCCAGATCTCGGTCAGCGCGCTGCGGCCCAGGTCCTTGCCCTTGTTCTTGCGCAGCACGGTGGCGACTTCGGCCTGGCAGCAGGGCACCAGCACCATGTGCTTGGCCCCCTTCTTGAGCGCGAAATCGATGGCGTCGTCGGTGGCCGTGTTACAGGCGTGCAGCGCGGTGACGATGTCGATGGTCGCGGGCAGCGCGCTCGAGGTCGTGGATTCCGCCACCGACAGCGGCAGGAAGGACATGCCGCCAAAGCCCAGGCGCGCGGCCAGGTCAAGCGACCTGGCGACCAGTTCCTCGCGGGTTTCGATGCCGTAGATGTGCGAACCGTCGTCCAGCCCCTTGAAGAACAGGTCGTACAGGATGAAGCCGAGGTAGGACTTGCCGGCCCCATGGTCGACCAGCGACACGCCCTGCTTCTGCGCCCGCACATCCTGCAGCAGCGGCTCGATGAAGTTGTACAGGTGGTAGACCTGCTTGAGCTTGCGGCGGCTGTCCTGGTTCAGCTTGCCGTCGCGCGTGAGGATGTGGAGTTCCTTCAGCAGCTCGACCGACTGGCCGGGACGGACTTCGGGCGGCAGTTCGGTGACTGCCGGTGCTTTGTTGGCTTGTTTAGCGTGCTTCATCGATCCATGCTGCCTGAATGGCTTCCAGTACCCGTTCGCCGCCGCGCGTGCGGTCGTCATCGAAGCCCGCGAGCCCGACGACCCAGTTGTGCAGGTCGACGAAGCGCACGGTGGCGGGGTCGACCTCCGGGTACTTCTCGACCAGGGCCTCGGCGATGCCGGCTACGTCAGTCCACTTCATGGCAGGCTCCTGCTCAGTGGTTTTTCTCTGCTGCGTGGTTGATGGTGTACTTCGGGATCTCGACGACCAGGTCTTCGTCGGCGACGATCGCCTGGCAGGACAGGCGCGAATTCGGCTCCAGGCCCCAGGCCTTGTCGAGCATGTCTTCTTCTTTTTCTTCCTGCTCGTTCAGCGATTCGAAGCCTTCGCGCACGATCACGTGGCAGGTGGTGCAGGCGCAGACGCGGTCGCAGGCGTGTTCGATCTCGATGTCGTTTTCCAGCAGGACGTCGCAGACCGATTTGCCGGCCGGCGCTTCGAGCACGGCGCCTTCGGGGCACAGGACCGGGTGGGGGAGGATGACGATTTGTGGCACTTATTTACCTCAATAATTGTTTCTTGTAGGGTGGTCGGCTTGTCCGACCGCGCGTTCAATAGGGGCAAGCGTCGCAACGGATCATCCGTGAGTCGGACGCGCGGTCGGCAGAGCCGACCACCCTACACTTCGTCCAGCGACTTGCCCGCCAGGACCTTGCGCACGCTCTTGTCCATGCGGCGTGCCGCGAATTCATCGGTGCCCCTGGCCAGCGCCTGCACCGCCGCGTGCAGCGCGTCCTGGCGCTGCCCCGCTTCCAGCGCGGCGTCGTTCGAGCGGTGGATGGCGTCGCGCACGGCGTGCACCAGCCTGGCCACTTCATCCTGTTCGGCATCGCTCAGCAGTTCGGCATCCAGGTCCAGCGCCGACTGCGTGGCCAGCAGGATGCGCTCGGCCTCGACCTGCTCTTCGCGCAGGGCGCGCATCTGCATGTCGCCCTGGGCCGCGCCGTACGAATCCTGCAGCATGCGCGCCACCTCGTCGTCCCCCAGGCCGTAGGACGGCTTCACGGTGATCGAGGCTTCCACGCCCGAGCGGGTTTCGCGGGCCGACACCGACAGCAGGCCGTCCGCGTCGACCTGGTAGGTCACGCGGATGCGCGCCGCGCCGGCCGCCATCGGCGGGATGCCGCGCAGCTCGAAGCGCGCCAGCGAACGGCAATCGAGCACCAGTTCGCGCTCGCCCTGCACCACGTGCACCGCCAGCGCCGTCTGGCCGTCCTTGAAGGTCGTGAACTCCTGCGCACGGGCACAGGGAATCGTCGAGTTGCGCGGGATGATCTTCTCGACCAGGCCGCCCATGGTTTCGATGCCGAGCGACAGCGGGGTGACGTCCAGCAGCAGCCAGTCGTCGCCCTCGGCGCGGTTACCGGCCAGCAGATTGGCCTGGATGGCGGCGCCCAGGGCCACCACCTTGTCCGGGTCGATGTTGGCGTGCGGGATGGTGTGGAAATAGTCGCCCACCGCGCGCCGCACGTGCGGCATGCGGGTGGCGCCGCCGACCATCACGACGCCGTCGACGTCCTCGACGCTCACATCGGCGTCGCGCATGGCCTTGCGGATGGCGTTCATGGTCTTGGCCACCAGGTGCCGGGTAATCTCGGCGAAGGTGTGCGCCTGGATCGTCACCTGCACGATCTCGCCCGATTTCAAAATTGCCTCGACGCTCGTCTCTTCGTTGGTCGACAGCAGCTCCTTGGCCTGGCGCGCCTTGACCATCAGGGTGGCGGTGTCGTGCTCGGACAGCGGCGCCAGCTTGGCCTGCTCGACGATCCAGCAGAACAGGCGGTGGTCGAAGTCGTCGCCGCCCAGGGCCGAGTCGCCGCCGGTGGCCAGCACCTCGAACACGCCCTTGGACAGCTTCAGGATCGAGATGTCGAAGGTGCCGCCGCCGAGGTCGTACACCGCGTAGATGCCTTCCTTGCCATGGTCGAGGCCATAGGCGATGGCGGCCGCGGTGGGCTCGGACAGCAGGCGCAGCACGTTGATGCCGGCCAGCTGGGCGGCATCCTTGGTGGCCTGGCGCTGGGCGTCGTCGAAATAGGCCGGCACGGTGATCACGGCGCCGACCAGCTCGTCGCCGAGCGCGTCTTCGGCGCGCTGGCGCAGGGTGGCCAGGATCTGGGCCGAGGTCTCGACCGGGCTCTTCAGGCCAGCCACGGTGTTGATCTGCACCATGCCGGGACCATCGACGAAGTCGTAGGGCAGGTTCTCGGCGTGGGCGATGTCCTTCAAGCCGCGGCCCATGAAGCGCTTGACCGAGACCACGGTGTTTTTCGGGTCGGTGGTCTGGTGCGCCTGCGCCTTGTAGCCGATGTTGGCGTTGCCGTTGGGGAGATAGCGCACGACCGATGGCAGCAGCGGGCGGCCGTCCTCGTCGCTCAGCACTTCGGGGCTGCCGCTGCGGACGGTGGCGACCAGCGAATTGGTGGTGCCCAGGTCGATGCCGACCGCCAGGCGGTGCTGGTGCGGGGCGGTGGACATGCCGGGTTCGGCGATTTGGAGTAGTGCCATTGTCGTGTTACCTGTGTTCTTCTTGTAGGGTGGGCGGCTCTGCCGCCCACGCGTTCAACTATCGGTCGCTTCGTCGAAATGCACGCTTTATTTGGACGCGTGGGCGGGAAACCCGCCCACCCTACATACCGCGTCCATTCGACGGTTAACTCTTACGCGTCCAGCGCCTCGAACGCGTACTGTACCTCGTCCCCGAACTTATCGAGGAACATCATGGCGCGCACGCCCTGCGCCGCGGCCGGGTAGTCGCCGGCGTCGAGCTGCCGGCCGACCTGCTCCAGCATCCCCTTGCGCTCGCGCCGCACCTGCGCATCGAGCTCGTCGAGCGCGCCGGCGTCCTTGCCCGCACGGGCCTCCTCGAGCGCCTCGCGCCATTCCATCTGCTGCATCAGGAAGGCCGGCGGCATCGCCGTGTTCGACTCGGTCTGCAGGTCGACGCCGTTGAGCTCGCACAGGTACTGGGCACGCTTCTGCGGGTTGCGCAGGGTTGCATAGGCCTCGTTGGCGCGCGTCGCCCACTGCATGGCCACGCGCTTCTCGGCGTCGGTGGCGTTCACGAAGCGATCGGGATGCACGCGGCCCTGGACTTCGCGGTAGGCGGCGTCCAGGCTGTCCTGGTCGACCGCGAACGTGGGTGGAAGCTGGAACAGTTCGAAGTGGTTCTGCATCGGCTTGGAATCGGCTTAGATACGGAAGCTTTCGCCGCAGCCGCAGTTGTCCTTGACGTTCGGGTTGTTGAAGCGGAAGCCTTCGTTCAGGCCTTCGCGCGCGAAGTCCAGTTCGGTGCCGTCGATGTAAGGCAGGCTCTTCGGGTCGACGAACACCTTCACGCCGTGCGATTCAAAAACGCTGTCGTCCGCCGTCGCATCGTCGACATACTCGAGCTTGTATGCCAGGCCGGAGCAGCCGGTCGTGCGCACACCGAAGCGCAAGCCGATGCCCTTGCCCCGGCGTTCGAGGTAACGGTTGACGTGCTTCGCGGCTTTTTCAGTCAGGGTGATGGCCATGGGGCTTGCTCCAGTGTCTGTTGAAACTATTACGCCTTCTCGGCGTGCTTGGCTTTGTAGTCGGCCACGGCGGCCTTGATCGCGTCTTCCGCCAGGATCGAGCAGTGGATCTTGACCGGCGGCAGCGCCAGCTCTTCGGCGATCTGGGTGTTCTTGATGGCCAGCGCTTCGTCGAGCGACTTGCCCTTGACCCATTCGGTCACGAGCGAGCTCGATGCGATGGCCGAACCGCAGCCGTAGGTCTTGAACTTCGCGTCCTCGATCAGGCCCTGCTCGTTGACCTTGATCTGCAGCTTCATCACGTCGCCGCAGGCCGGCGCGCCGACCATGCCGGTGCCGATCGCTTCGTCGCCCTTGTCGAAGGCGCCGACGTTGCGCGGGTTTTCGTAGTGGTCCAGTACTTTGTCCGAATATGCCATGGTAGTGCTCCTAGAGATTCTTGAAAGCGCTCAACGCGCCCGATACCTGATTAATGTGCGGCCCATTGGATCGAATTCAGGTCGATCCCTTCCTTGAACATGTCCCACAGCGGCGACAGTTCGCGCAGCTTGCCGACCTTGGCTTTCAACAGGTCGATGGCGAAGTCGATGTCTTCCTCGGTCGTGAAGCGGCCGATGGTGAAACGGATCGAGCTGTGCGCCAGCTCGTCGCTGCGGCCCAGGGCGCGCAGCACGTAGGACGGCTCCAGCGAGGCCGAGGTGCAGGCCGAGCCCGACGACACGGCCAGGTCCTTGATCGCCATGATCAGCGATTCGCCCTCGACGTAGTTGAAGGACACGTTGAGGTTGTGCGGCACGCGGTGTTCCATGTCGCCGTTGATGTAGACCTCTTCGATCTCCAGCAGGCCCTTGGCCAGGCGGTCGCGCAGCGCTTTCACGCGCTCGAGTTCCGAGGCCATTTCTTCCTTGGCGATGCGGAAGGCTTCGCCCATGCCGACGATCTGGTGGGTCGGCAGGGTGCCCGAACGCAGGCCGCGCTCGTGGCCGCCGCCGTGCATCTGCGCTTCCAGGCGCACGCGCGGCTTGCGGCGCACGTACAGGGCGCCGACGCCCTTCGGGCCGTAGGTCTTGTGCGCGGTGAAGGTCATCAGGTCGCACTTGGTTTTATTCAGGTCGATCTCGACCTTGCCGGTCGCCTGCGCGGCGTCGCAGTGGAAAATGATGCCTTTCGAGCGGCACAGTTCGCCGATGGCGTCGATCGGTTGAATGACGCCGATCTCGTTATTGACCAGCATCACCGAGACCAGGATGGTGTCCGGACGGATCGCGGCTTCCAGCTGGGCCACGGTGATCAGGCCGTTGTCCTGCGGCTCGAGGTAGGTGGCTTCGAAACCCTGGCGCTCCAGCTCGCGCACGGTGTCCAGCACGGCCTTGTGCTCGGTCTTGACGGTGATGATGTGCTTGCCCTTGGTCTTGTAGAACTGGGCGGCGCCCTTCAGGGCCAGGTTGTTCGATTCGGTCGCGCCCGAGGTCCAGATGATCTCGCGCGGATCGGCGCCGACCAGGGCGGCCACGTTGGCGCGCGCCTCTTCCACCGCCGCCTCGGCGCTCCAGCCGTACATGTGGCTGCGCGATGCCGGATTGCCGAACTGCTCGCGCAGGTAGGGAATCATCTTGTCGGCCACGCGCGGATCGATCGGGGTGGTCGCCGAATAATCCATGTAGATCGGGAAATGCGGCGCAGTCGCGAAGCTCTGCTCGATTTGTTTGTCCAAGGGCGCGTTCATCAGTTCACTCCGGTTTCGATATTGGGTGCTGCGGCGGTGCGGTGCACCACCACGACGTTCTGTTCTTTCTGCTTCTGCTGGTCGACCAGGTCTTGCAGCGAGACCGAATCGAGGTAGTCGACCATCTTGGCGTTCAGCGTGGTCCACAGCTCGTGGGTCATGCAACGGGTGCCGGAAGCAGCGTCGGCGCCGTGACAATTTTCTTTGCCGCCACACTGGGTGGCATCGAGCGGCTCGTCGACCGCGATGATGATGTCGGCCACGGTCACCTTGTCGGCCGCTCTCGCCAGGCTGTAGCCGCCGCCGGGGCCGCGGATCGAGTCGACGATCTCGTGGCGGCGCAGCTTACCGAACAATTGCTCCAGATAAGACAGCGAAATGGCCTGGCGCTGGCTGATGCCCGACAGCGTGACCGGACCATTGCCCTGGCGCAGGGCGAGGTCGATCATCGCGGTAACAGCAAAACGGCCTTTGGTGGTCAGACGCATCACAACCCCGATTAATGTAAAATCTTGCCTTAGATAAGTATTGCCTCTTTCAACCCATCGGTGCAGCGCAGCAATAGAAGCGCTTGCGCGAACCTGCCGAATGACCCGATTAGTTGATTGATTTAGTCAAGTATAGCAAATCCTGACTCACTTGTCTCGGACGCCCCCAAAACCGCGGGGCCGGCTTTTCTCCTGCTTTTCCCTTGTTTTCCCTATCGCAAGCGCAACAATTCCATCGGCCCGAACAGCGCCTGCATCCCCGCGTGCCCGATGAAGGACAGGTTGTACGGATGCTCGGCCTGGATGTGCGGCAGGCGCGCGGCTTCCGGCAGCTTGTTGAGCTGCTCGGCGATCTTTCCCCACAAGACCAGGGTGGGCGGCCGGGGCTGCTTCGCCAGGGCCGCCAGCACCGTCCGCAGGAAGGGCTGCCAGGCGCGCGCATCGATGGCGGGCGCGACATGCTTGCGGAACACCAGGGCGGCGTTCAGCAGCAGGAAGCCCTGCTCCATCATGTTGTCCTGCAGCTGGGCCAGGGTCTGGATCGTGCCGGAGCCGGCCATGCGCGCGTGCCGGGCCACTGGCGCCAGCGCGCTGCCGCCGGTGTCGCCCGCGTCCAGCCGGCCATCCGCCACCAGCAGCATCTTCATGAAGTTGCGCAGGGAGGTGGCGCGGTTGACCGGCTTGGACAGGCCCGTGTCCGACCACAGCTCGCCCACCGCCCCATCCATGAAGCAGACCCCGGTCGCGCTCTCGGCGCGCGGGTACGGCCCCTCCCCCACCAGCACGTGCGTGACCTTGTCGAGCGGCTGGGCGAAGGCGGCGAAGATCCGGCCCTCGGTGGGCAGGTAATCGTCGACGCCCAGCACCGGCAGGTAGGCCGGGTCGGCGGCGGCAACGGCCTGCAACCCGGCTTCGAGGATGGGACGCCAGGAGGCGTCGGCACGGTCGAGGGCGCCAAGCAGCGGCGTCGGAATCGGATGGTTGGACATGGCGAAATCGCAAGGCGCAAGGAGGCGGCATTGTAGCCTACGGACCGGCACATTCCCACGGTCAATCTAGCGGCCGAGTTTGGCAATTCAGGGCATGATTTTTCCACTGCCCGCTCCCGGGCCAATCACCGACAAGCAGGAGGAAACATGCAGACCATTCGAGAAGTGATGACACCCGATGTGCAAACGATTTCCCCAAAAGACACCGTGCAGCGCGCGGCGCAGATGATGGACGACCTGAATGTGGGTTCGATTCCCGTGTGCGACGGCGACAAGCTGGTGGGCATGATCACCGACCGCGACATCACGGTACGCTCGGTGGCGGCCGGCCAGTCGCCCGACCAGACCTTCGTGGCCGACGTGATGAGCACCGACGTGCGCACCTGCTTCAGCAACCAGGACATCGACGACGTGCTGGACAAGATGGGCGACGTGCAGATCCGGCGCCTGCCGGTGATCGACGAGAATTCGCAGCAGCTGGTGGGCATCGTGTCGCTGGGAGATATCGCGACCAAGACGGCGGGATCGGCGGACGAGACCCTCGATGAGATTTCGACGCCGTCCAGGCCGGATCGGTCGGAGACGCGGCATTGACGCAATCGTCGTAGGGTGGGCGGCTCCACCCTGCAGCGTGATTGGCCTGCCGCGCAATGCCGCCCACGCGTCCAAGCGGCGGGCGATCAGCCGCGCTGGCGGCGGTACCGTGATGTGAACGCGTGGGCGGCACGGCTGCCGCGTTCAATCGTCCAGCGCGGTGGAGCCGCCCACCCTACGGCTCATTCCCGGTCGGAGACGCGGCATTGACGCAATCTTCGTAGGGTGGGCGGCTCCGCCCTGCAGCGTGATTGGCCTGCCGCGCAATGCCGCCCACGCGTCCAAGCGGCGGGCGATCAGCCGCGCTGGCGGCGGTACCGTGATTTGAACGCGTGGGCGGCACGGCTGCCGCGTTCAATCGTCCAGCGCGGTGGAGCCGCCCACCCTACGGCTCACTCCGTGTCCGGCTGCCGGCTCGGATGCGCCGCCTTGAAGGCCGGCAGGTCCGCGCACAGGTCGCTGATGCGCGCAATGGTCGGGTAGGCCTCGACCGCGATGTCGAAGCGCTTTGCATTGAAGACCTGCGGCACCAGGAAGCAGTCGGCCATGGTCGGGGTGTCGCCATGGCAGAAGCTGCCCGTGCCCGGATTGCGCGCCAGGTGGGATTCCAGCGAGCGCAGGCCCTCGATGACCCAGTGGCGGTACCAGTCGGTCTTGGCCTCTTCGGACAGGCCCAGCTGCTTCACCAGGTACTTCAGCACGCGCAGGTTGTTCACCGGATGGATATCGCAGGCGATGATCTGCGCCAGTTCGCGCACCCGTGCCCGGCCCACCGCGTCCTTCGGCAGCAGCGGCACCATCGGATGCACCTCTTCCAGGTACTCGATGATGGCCATCGACTGGGTCAGCGTGAGGTTATCGTCCTGCAGCGCCGGAACCAGCCCGCTCGGGTTGACCGCCAGGTAGTCGTCCGCCAGGTGCTGGCCGCCGTCGCGCAGCAGGTGCACCGGCACCGCCTCGTAGTCGAGTCCCTTCAGGTTCAGGGCAATGCGCACCCGGTACGCGGCCGAGCTGCGAAAGTAAGTGAAGAGCTTCATGCGGGTTTCCTCTCGTCCTTCCGGTGGTAGCGCACGACTTCCTGGTCGATGGCGCCGAAGATGCTGGCGCCTTCCTGGTCGACCATCTCGATGCGCACGGTGTCACCATAGCGCAGGAAGGAGGTCGCCGGCTTGCCCTGTTCAATCGTCTCGTACATGCGCACCTCGGCCAGGCAGCAGTAGCCGACGCCGCCGCCCTCGATGCTGGAACCATGCAGGCCGCCCTGCTTGTTGGACACCGTGCCCGAGCCGATGATGCTGCCCGCGCCCAGTTCGCGCGTCATGGCGGCATGCGCCACCAGCTGGGCGAAACTGAAGCTCATGTCCTCGCCCGCGTTGGGGCGGCCGAAGGGGCTGTCGTTGAGCGTCACCAGCAGCGGCAGGTGCAGCTTGCTGTCCTGCCAGGCATCGCCCAACTCGTCAGGTGTCACCGCCACCGGCGAAAACGCGCTGGCCGGCTTCGACTGGTAGAAGCCGAAGCCCTTGCCCAGCTCGTTCGGGATCAGGTTGCGCAGCGAGACGTCGTTGACCAGCATCACCAGGCGGATCGCGCGGGCCGCTTCTTCGACCGAGGCGCCCATCGGCACGTCGCCGGTCACCACCGCGACCTCGGCCTCCAGGTCCACGCCCCACTCTTCCGACAGCACCGCGATCGGGTCGCAGGGGCCGACGAAGGAATCGGAACCGCCCTGGTACATCAGCGGATCGGTATAGAAGGAGGCCGGCACCTCGGCATTGCGCGCCTTGCGCACCAGCTCGACGTGGTTGATGTAGGCCGAACCGTCGCACCATTGGTAGGCACGCGGCAACGGCGAATGGCATGCTTCCTCGATGAAGGACTCGGCCTTGTCGGCGGTGCCGGCGTTCAGGCGCTCGTAGACCTTGTGCAACTGGGGCGCGATCTCGTCCCAGTTGTCCAGCGCGCACTGCAGCGTGCGCGCGATTTTCGGCACGGCCTGGCAGGTAACCAGGTCGCGGCTGACGACGACCAGCGTGCCGTCGCGGCCGCCGGTCTTGAGGGTGGCGAGTTTCATGGGGTTTCCTTTGCAAATAATGACTTTTCGCCATTAGAGAGCAAATCGTACTATCATTCAAACAGTATTTTTCACCCGATTTATCAGCTTATCTTATAAATCCTTTCATAAATTCACCGATGAATCCGACCTTGCGCCAGATGCGCGCGTTCGTGGCCCTGGCCAGGACGGGTAACTTTACGCTCGCCGCCCAAAGCATGCACGTGACGCAATCGGCGCTCTCGGGTTTGATCAAGGAGCTCGAGCAGACCCTGGGCGCCAAGGTGGTGGACCGCAGCACGCGCCGCGCCCTGCTCACCGACATCGGCAAGGAACTGTATCCGCTGTTCAGCCAGATGATCGAGGACCTGGACGGCGCACTGGCCAATGTCGCCGACCATACCCGCCTCAAGAAAGGGATCGTCCGGATCGCCGCGCCCCAGTTGCTGTCCTGCACCCTGATGCCGCAGGCCATGGCCGCCTACCGCGCCTTGCACCCCGACATCGAGGTCCACCTGGGCGACAGCGCGGTGGAAAGCGTGATCGCGCGGGTGTTGTCGGGCGAAGCCGACTTCGGCATCGGCCCGGAACGCGCGCCGGCGCCGCCGCTCGATGCAAAGCTGCTGTTCGAGATGCCCTTCGCGGTGGTGTTCCCGAAGGGGCACGAACTCGCAGGTGCGGCGCAGGTGCGCTGGAAAGACGTGGCGCGCTACCCGCTGATCTCGCTGCAGGGCCAGTTCACCGAGCGCCTGCTGGACGAGGTGCATGCCTCATTGCACGAACCCTTGCGCGAGGTGCCGGTCAAGCCCGCCAATGAAGTGACCTTCATGACCACCGCGCTGGCGATGGCCGCCGCCGGACTCGGGATCACGGTCTGCCTGCCCTACGCGGCGCCGCTGGCCACGCTCTACGGCCTGGAAATGCGCCCCTTGGCGGAGCCGGTGCTGACGCGCCGCTTCTTCCTCTACACGCGCCCCGGGCGCTCGCTGTCGCCGGCGGCGGAGAGTTTCATCGGCTTCCTCGACGAATTCACGAGGCAAGCGCAGGCGTAGCGCGGTCGGCTCTGCCGGCCGCGCGTTCAAGCTTGCGACAGAGCTGCCATTGCTTGGACGCGTGCACGGCGCAGCCGCGCACCCTACAATACTGCACCATGTCTCTCAATACCGTCGAAATCAACCGCCTGATGAACCGCTTCGACAGCCATGACAGCGTCTGGCTGTTCGGCTACGGTTCCCTGATCTGGAAGGCCGACTTCCCCTTCCTCGAGCGCCGCCCCGCCTCCATCGCCGGCTGGAGCCGCCGCTTCTGGCAGGGTTCGCACGACCACCGCGGCACCGAAAGCGCGCCGGGACGGGTGGCGACCCTGGCGCCGCTCGAGGGCGCCAGCTGCCACGGCATGGCCTACCTGGTCACGCCCGAGGAATTCGCCCACCTCGACCACCGCGAGAAGAACGGCTACCTGCGCCTGGCCACCGACATGACATTCGAGGACGGCAGCGTCGCGGAAGGCATCGTCTACATTGCCACGCACGACAACGCCGCCTTCCTCGGCCCGGCCAGCGAACAGGACATCGCGCGCCAGATCGCCACCGCGCGCGGCCCGAGCGGCCCCAACAGCGAATACCTGCTGGCGCTGGCCGAGGCGCTGCGCGCGCTGGGCAAGCACGACGAGCACGTGCACGCGATCGAGGCGCACCTGCGCAGCCTGCTGCCGGAGGCGTGAGCAAACACCGCGCGGCTGTCGGCCCGATGCCCGGTTCCAGGCCGGCGCAAGTGAGCTAGAATCATCGAACCATCACAAGCGCCGAGCGCGCCATAAGGAGAACGGGAATGTCCAAAAAGATGCTGGCGGTATGGTGTGTTGCCCTGCTGTCCGCGCTGCAGCCTGCCGCGGCGCAAACGAAAGCCGCCGAGCCGGCGATCCAGTACGACGCCGAGCTGGCAAAATCGCTCGGCGCCGACGAGCGCGGCATGCGTGGCTACGTGCTGGTGATCCTAAAGACCGGAACGAAAAAGATCGAAGACAAGGCCGAGCGCGCCAAGATCTTCGAGGGCCACTTCGCCAACATGGACAGGCTCGCGGCCGACAAGAAGCTGGTCCTTGCCGGCCCGCTGGACGGCAAGGAAGGCCGGCGCGGCATCTTCGTCATGGCCACGCCCGACATCGCGCAAGCCAGGACCTGGGTGGAGACCGATCCGGTCATCATCAGCGGCGAGATGGTGGCCGACTACCACCAGCTGTATGGCACGGCGGCATTGATGATGCTGAACGACGTCCACAACAAGATACAGAAGAAGCAGTAATCCACGCAGGCCGGGCCGGCGCAAGCCTGTTCTTAGAACAGGTCCAGCTGCCCCGCCGTCTTGCCACCGGCATTGCCGGCAGGGGGCGCCGCACGCGCCGGCACGGTGAGCGGCTTGCGAAACCGCGCGCCGTCCAGCATGCCGAAGCGCCCGCGATACTCCCCCATTCCCAGCCGGTCTACGGCTTTCGAAAAACGCTGGCGGATCAGGTCGGCCCACACACCCTCGCCGTGCATGCGCTGGCTGAAATCGCTGTCGTAGTCCTTGCCGCCGCGCAGGTCGCGAATGCGGTTCATGACGCGTTGGGCCCGGTCGGGGAAATGCGCCTGCAGCCATTCCTGGAACAGCGGGTTGACCTCCCAGGGCAGCCGCAGCACCGTGTAGTGCGCGCCGATGGCGCCGGCATCGTGCGCCGCTTCCAGGATGCGTTCGATCTCCGGCTCGGTGACAAAAGGAATGATGGGTGCGACGCTCACGCTGACCGGAATGCCGGCGTCGGTGAGCGTGCGAATGGTGCGCAGGCGGCGTGCCGGCGCGGCCGCACGCGGTTCCAGCGTGCGTGAAATGGCCGGGTCGAGCGTGGTCAGGGTGATCGCGGCGCAAGCCTGGCGCTGCGCCGCCATCGGGGCGATCAGGTCGATGTCGCGCTCGATCAGCGACGACTTGGTGATGAGCCCGACCGGATGCCGGCACTCGTGCAGCACCTCGAGCACCGCGCGCGTCAGGCGCCACTCACGCTCGCAAGGTTGGTAGGCGTCGGTATTGACGCCGATGGCGATGTGCTCGGGCACATAGCCCGGCCTGGCCAGCTCGCGCCGCAGCAGCTCGGCCGCGTTCACCTTGGCGAACAGGCGGCTTTCGAAGTCGAGCCCCGGCGACAGACCGAGGTAGCTGTGCGTGGGCCGGGCGAAACAATAGATGCAGCCGTGCTCGCAGCCGCGGTAGGGATTCAGCGAGACATTGAACGGGATGTCGGGCGAGGTATTGCGGGTGAGGATGCTCTTGGCCACCTCGTCGCTGACGACGGTCTTGACAGCGGATGCCGCGTCTTCGTCGCGCTCCCAGCCGTCATCGAACGCTTCGCGGCCATTGACTTCGTATCGGCCCTGCAGGTTCGACACCGCGCCGCGCCCCTTCCTTGCCGCGAGCGGACGCGGGCCGAGCATGGGCTGCTCGTCCACGGGCTGGCGCTGGCTTGCTTGAGGGCGGTCGGACACCTTGACTCCATACTGTGCATTTATACAGCATGGTACGCCTTGCCCGGCTCGATTTCAAGTCCCGCCCGACGCAGGCAGGTAAGCGGCCTGCTGCCCCACGAAGCCTTCGAAGGCGTCCAGCAGCGACTGGAAGCTCGCCCCCTCGCCTTCCAGCTGCGCCAGCGCCAGCGCCGCCGCTTCCAGCGAAGACAGCTGGTGCGGCGCATGCGCCTTGCGAATCCGGTAGTTCGACGGCGCCACGTCCTGCAATGCCAGCCGCGGCAAGCGCTGAAGAAGCGGGTTCAGGTACAGCATCTTGCGGCTCTTGCGCCAGGTGGCGTCCAGCACGACCAGGCGCAGGCGCCCGGCCTCGAGCGGCGTCCAGGCCGGCGGCGCCGGCAGGCCGGCGTCGCCCGGCGTGTCCGGGTACAGCAGCACCGGCACCCGGCCATCCGCATGCAGCAGCGCTCCCAGTTCCGCGCCATCGAAGCCTTCGCCCACCGCCACCACACTGCCGGCCACGCTCAGGTGCAGCAGGCGCGCGCTGTTCTTGGCGTTGTTCACCTCCAGCGGATGCTGCAGCACCAGCAGCGCCGCGCGCGGTTCGACGCGCGTGATCCAGCGGCAGATGCAGGCCGACCGGGCGCGCAGGCAGGTGGCGCAGCGCGCGCGCTTCACGGTGGCCTCGCTCATGGCGCGGCTCATTGCACAATCCCCCAGCCGCCGCCCAGCGCGCGGTACAGGTCGACGTGCGCCGCCAGCAGGCTGGCGCGCAGCTGCAAGACGGTGTTCTCGGCGCTGAAGGCATTGCGCTGGGCGTCCAGCTCTTCCAGGTAGGACGCGTAGCCATTGGCGTAGCGGTTGTGCGCCACGCGCAGCACTTCGAGCGCGGCCGTGCGGCGCGCCTCGGCCTCCAGCAGCTGGCGCCGCAGGCCCTCGATGGCGGCCAGCGCGTTGTCGGTTTCGGCAAAGGCGCCGCGCACCACGTTCTCGTAGGCGAACAGGGCGCGGTCACGCACCGTCCCCGCGATCTCGGCCTGGGCGCGCAGGCGGCCGCCGTCGAACAGGGGCGCCAGCACGCTGCCGCCGATGCTCCACAGCGCGACGGGCGATTGCAGCAGGCGGCCCAGGCTGGCGCCCTGCGCACCGAGCGACGCGCTCAGGCGGATCGATGGCAGCAACTGGTCGCGCGCCGCCGCCAGGCTGGCGTCGGCTGCCGCCAGCGCGCGCTCGGCCTGGGCGATGTCGGGCCGGCGCCGCAGCAGTTCGGACGGCAGGCCGGGAGCGGGCGCCGGCACGCGCACGTCCAGCAGCGGCACGCCGCGCGCGACCAGGCCCGGGCTGGCCCCGGCCAGCAAAGCCAGCGCCTGTTCCTGCTGGGCGATCGCGCGTTCCAGCTGGGGCACCACGCCGGCCGTGGCGCGCAGCTCGGCCTCGGCCTGCGACATTTCCAGGCGCGAGCTGTAGCCGACCTCGAACTGGTGGCGCGCCAGCGCGAAGGAACGCTCGCGCGAAGCCAGGGTCGCCCGCGCCAGCGCCAGCTGGGCGTCCAGCCCCAGCAGGTTGAGGTAGCCGGAAGCGGTGCTTGCCGCCACCGACAGCGCCGCCGCGTCCAGCGCGGCTTCCTGCGACAGGGCCTCGAAGCGCGCGGCCCGCGTGGTGTCGGCCAGGCGCCCGAACAGGTCGAGCTCATAGGCCGCCTGCACCGCGCCGGCCACGGAGGTCACCTCGACCGGCTGGCCGAACGGACCGATGGCGCGTGCGCGGGTCGGCCCGAAGGACAGGTTCAGCGCGGGGACGGCGGCGCTGGCCGCGACCCGCACCCGCGCCCGGTATTCCTGCAGGCGCGCGCGGGCGATGCGCAGGTCGCCGTTATTGGCCAGCGCACGTTGCACCAGGGCGCCGAGCTGCGGATCGCCGAGGGCCTGCCACCAGTCGCGCGCCACTGCCGCGTCGAACGCCGACGGCGTGCGCCAGGCCTGCGGCACCTGCAGCGTCGGCGCCGGGGCCGGCTGCGGCGCCGGCCGGGGCACGCTCGCGCAGCCGGCCAGCAGCAGCGCTGCACACGGCGCGGCAAACCGGGCGGCAAATAGCGGTGCCATCGGATACGCAGCGCGCCTCATCGCACTTCCCTGTCCGCGGCGGCGGTGTCGATGGTCGCCACCACCGACATGCCGGGCCGCAGGCGCCGCGCCAGCGGCTGGTTCGGGTCGATGCTGATCCGCACCGGGATGCGCTGGGCGATCTTGACGAAGTTGCCGGTCGCATTGTCGGGCGTGATCACCGAGAATTCGGAGCCGGTCGCCGGCGCGATCCGTTCCACGCGGCCGCGCAAGCCCGCGTCGCCCAGGGCGTCCACCGTGAAGCGCACCGGCTGGCCCAGGCGCACGTTCGCCATCTGCGTTTCCTTCAGGTTGGCGATCACCCACAGCGCGTCCGGCACCAGGGCCGTGAGCTGGGCGCCGGCATTGACGAATGCGCCCTGGCGCACCGTCACCTGCCCCAGCTGGCCGTCGCGCGGCGCCACGATCCGGGTGTTCGACAGCGCGATCTCGGCCAGCCTGAGCTGCGCTTCGGCGTTGGCCACCGCGGCCTCCAGCGCGGTGCGGTTCACGCCCACCGAGCGCTGGTTCTGGCGCGCGATCTCGAGAGCCGCCCTGGCCTGGTCGCGCGCGGCCGCCGCCTGCGCACGGGCGGCGCGCGCGGCGTCGCGTTCGCGCGCCGACAGCGAACCGTCGGCCGCCAGTTGCTCCACCCGCCGCAGGTCGGCCTCGGCGCGCCGCGCCTGCGCTTCGCCCGCGGCCAGGGTCGCCCGGCTCTGCTCGATCGCGGCCTGGGCGCTGCGCTTGCTCTGCGCGTCGTTCTCGAGCGCGGCGCGGCGCGTGGCCAGTTCGGCGCGCGCCTGCGCCAGGCGCTGGATCGGAATACGGTCGTCGATGCGCAGCAACAGCTCGCCCTCGCGCACGGTCTGGAAATCCTGCACCAGCACTTGCGCCACATAGCCGCTCAACTGGGGACTGATGATGGTCACCTGCCCGGCCACCCGCGCGTTCTCGGTGCTCTGCAGCGCGCTGCGGAAGGGCGGCAGCTTCCAGGCGTAGAGCACCAGCAGCACCCCGGCCAGGGCGATGGCGCCGAAGGCCAGTGCGCTCAGCAGGATGCGGCGCGAACGTTTGTTGGCAGGTCTCGTGGATGGTTCTGGCATGTCAGTCGGTCACGGGTTCGGGTGGCGGCGGCGCCCCGGGCGGCGGCGCTGCGGGCACCGGTTTCAAGGCGGGGAAATAGTGCAGCCATAGCGCGTGCAGGAAGATCCATGCGGCGCTGGCGGCGGCGAGTGCGGAAAGGACGAGAAAGACGTCGTTATAGGCCAGGATGTTGGCCTCGCGGGTGGCGCTGGCGGCCAGCGAGGCGACGCCCTGGCGGGTACGCGCGGCCGGGTCGGCCAGCACCTGCCCCACCGCGGCGGCGCCGGCCTGGATGCGGCTGGCCACCAGCGGATCGAGGCTGCTCAAGTGCTCGACGATGATCGAGGAATGGTATTTTTCCCGCAAAACCTGGAAGCTGCCGACGATGGCCGAACCGAGCAGGCCGCCCAGGTTCTGGGTCAGGCCGAACAGCACCGAGAAGCTGATCAGGTTGGCGGGATTGGCGATCACGGTGCCGATCAGCGAAATCACCAGCGGCCCCAGAAACAGCGTGCCGCCGAACGCGAGCAGGCTCTGGCTCAGGTACATCTGCTCGGGGCGGGTCTGGTTGGTGGCGTGGGCGTCGAGCCAGGCGCCCAGCGCCATGAGCAGCAGCGAGATCACTTGCGGCGCCATCAGGTGGTTGACGTTGACCGTCAGCGCCGAGACGACCACGCCGGCGATGGTCGCGCACAGCACGATGGCGTACAGGGTCTGCAGCTGGTCGTTGTCCAGCCCCACCATGCGCAGGAAGCCGACCGCGCCCACGCTCTGTTCGGACAGCACGATGCGCACCAGCACCATCGACAGCGCCAGGCGCGCGATGTTCGCGCTGGTGAAGAAGCGCAGGTTCAGCAGCGGGTTGGCGCGGTTGTGCTCGACGCAGATGGCGGCCGCCAGCAGCACGATCGAGGCGGCCAGCGCCACGCCGATCCAGGGCGTCTCGAACCACCACAGCACCCGTCCGAAGCTCAGCACCGCGCACAGCAGCGCCATGCCGGGCGCGAACAGGGAAAAGGTGACGAAATCCATCGGGCGGAAGGCCTTGAAGCGGTCGCCCGGCGGCAGCTTGAGCAGCAGCACCGCGCCGAGCGAGACCACGGCCAGCCCGAGTTCGAACATGTACAGGCCGCGCCACTCGGCGATCTGGAGCAGGTCGTTCGAAAAAATGTAGGCCAGCGGCAGCGCCAGCTGGGCACAGCCCATGGCCAGCGCCACCCCGCGCAGGCGCCACGCCTTCTTGAAGGCCTGCAGCACGTAGTACAGGCCGAGCGGCGACACCGCCGCCGCCAGCATGCCATGGGCGGCGCGCACCGCGATCGCCGAGCCGAGGTCGTTGACGAACAGGTGGGCAAAGGTCACCAGGGCGTACAGCACCAGGAAGATTTCGGTAAACAGGCGCAGCCCGAACTGCTGGCGGAACTTCACCAGCAGCAGGTTCATCGAGGCGTTGGCCATCACGTAGGCGGCCGGCAGCCAGGCGGTTTCGGTGGAATAGACGCCCAACACGCCCTGCAGGTTGACCAGGTTGACGGCCACCAAAGCATTGCCCAGGCCGCCGGTGATGGTGATCAGGATGCCGACGAAGAGATAGGCGAAACGCAGCGGAGTCGGATGGGCGGGCGTGGACGGCGAGCCCGGCAGCATCGGCTTCTCGTCGGGCGCCCATTCGCGCGGCGCGTACTTGCTCATCCGATCATCCCTCACCTCTCTTGCCAGGTTTGCATGATAACCGCTCAGGAAAAACCGCGTCGAACCGTAGACACTTTGGCACGCCGAAAAAATTTACCTCCAGAGTTGCCACAACGAGTATTGATCTGCGTTTTCTACGTACCTAGAATCAACTCATGCCATGCGGAAAGTGTTCCGTATTTGCTTCACCGTAGCCGAAACAGAGTCAACATGGTCCCACGCTTTACGCTTCGCAACCTGCTTGCCGCCCTCCTCGCGGCTGCCGCCATGATCCCCGGGATCGCCGTGCAGCAGGAGTTGCAACTTGATCATCGCATGAACGAGCATATCGAGCAGGTACCTGCCGGTCCGCAGGGCCGCGCCATGCTCGAGACCACGGTGTTCCAGCCGAACGGCCCGGGCCCCTTCCCGCTCATCATCATCAACCACGGCAAGGATCCGGGCCGCCCGAACCTGCAGCCGCGCGACCGCTTCTATCACATGGCCACCGCCTTCGTGAAACGCGGCTACGCGGTGATGGTGCCGATGCGCCAGGGCTTCGCCAACTCGACCGGCCGCTACCGCGACTACGGCTGCGACATGACCGCCAACGGCTACGCCCAGGCGGACGACATCGCCGCCACCCTCGCCTACGCGCGCCAGCAGAAATGGGTCGATGCGGGCCGCATCGTGGTCGCCGGCCAGTCCTACGGGGGCCTGGCGACCATCGCGCTCGGCACCAGGGAGCTGCCGGGCGTGCGCGGCCTGCTCAACTTCGCCGGCGGCCTGCGCGACGACAGCGACCGCTGCGCCTGGCGCTCGGCGCTGGTGGCCGCCTTCACGGAATACGGCGGGAAATCCAGGCTGCCGACCCTGTGGATGTATGGCGAGAACGACTCCCTGTTCGGGCCGGAACTGGCGCAGCGCATGCATGCGGCCTTCGCGGGCTCGGGCGGGCGCGGCCGCCTGGTCGAGTTCCCCGCCTTCAAGCGCGATTCGCACGGCATGCTGGCCAGCCGCGACGGCGAAAAGGTATGGCTGGACGACACCATGCGCTTCCTGGCGCAGGTCGGCATGCCGACCGAGGTGATCCACGACGTGCCGCCGCCGCCGAGCCCGGCGCGTACCGATTACGCGCAGGTCGACGACGTCAAGGCCGTGCCCTTCCTGTCCGAGAACGGCCGCCGCGCCTACCAGGAATACCTGGGCAAGATGACCCCGCGCGCCTTCGCGGTGTCGCCGAGCGGCGCCTGGACGTGGGCCGAGGAAGGCGAAGACCCGGATGGCCGCGCACTAAGCACCTGCACCGCCAAGAGCAAGGAGCCGTGCCGCCTGTACTCGGTGGACGACTACGTGGTCTGGACCGGCGACATCGACCAGGCCGAGAAGGCATCGATGACCGCCTCGCTCGCGCCGGCGCCAAAGCCGGCGCCGGATCCGGACGCCTCGGCGCCGAGCACCTCGATCGGTTCCAACAAGGCCACCAATCAGCTGCGCTAGGGTGGGCGGGGCAAGACCTGCCTGAACCTGCGCTCCACCCATCCCTGTCACCGCATGCTCGGCGGCGCCGAACATCCTACTGTCAAGCAACTTGCGCACTGTTTCAGTGCGTAAAATCCGGCACCCGCCAGAATGCCGACCCAGCGCAAACCGCGCACGGCCCGCAGCTCCGACAATGGTCCTGACGCCTCACCGGAGAATTGCATGTTTCGCATCGCTCACGCCCTGCTCGCGCTGCTTGCGCTGTGCACCTGCGTGCCCGCGCCTGCCGCGGCGGCGGCCGACCGCAACAACGACCCCGTCATCCTGGTCCACGGCTTCCTCGGCTTCGGCCCGGACACCTTCCAGCACAGCGGCTTCAACTACTGGGGTGGCTACGGCGACATCGCCTCGCACATGCAGGTCTACCGCGGCCCGCATACGGTGTTCGCGGCCGTGGTGGGGCCGGTCAGTTCCAACTGGGACCGCGCGGCCGACCTGTACGCCCAGATCAAGGGCGGTTGCGTCGACTACGGCGCCGCCCACGTGCGCAAGTATGGCCTGCCGGGCCAGCAGCAGAAGCCCGCCGGCAAGTGCTGGGCCGCCGACCCCGGGAACAACCCCGAGAACTACCCGCTCGCGCTCTACCCGGCCTGGGACGCCGGGCACCCGCTCCACTTCATCGGCCACAGCCAGGGCGGCACGACCATCCGCGCCCTGGTCGAGCTACTGGAACACGGCTCGCCCGACGACGAAGGCGGGCACACGCTGTTCAAGGGGGGCAAGCTGGGCTGGGTGCGCAGCGTGACGACGATCTCGACGCCGCACAACGGCACCACCTTCGCCGACGCGGTGCTGAACGTGGCGCCGCCGCTGCAAACGCCGCTGCTTCAATGGGCAACCGAGCTGCTCAGGCACCGCTGGGCCAACTGGGAGATGTCGCCGGACGGCGCGCGCGCGTTCAATGCCTGGGCGCGCACCTCGCCACACATCTATTACTACTCGGTGGGGACGATGGCGACCGAGGCCGGCAGCTGGTGCTGCAACGGGACCGACCGCGCGATCGCCCCGATCCAGACGGTCGCCAACCAGTACCCGCGGCGCGACATGATCCCCGCCTTCAAGGGCATGGCGGGCGAATGGATCGTGCCCTCGGCCCTGCAGCACGGAATGGGCGGCTACACCCAGCAGGCCCCGGGGCGGGTGCGCATCGACCGCGAGTGGTTCGCCAACGACGGGGTGGTGAACACGACCAGCATGCGCGCACCAAGCGGGCATCCGGTACGCGACTACGACGGCAAACCGGTCAAGGGAACATGGAACTACCTGGGGACTTACCGCGGCTACGACCACTTCGACATCCTGAACTGGCCGAATCCGGGGCCGTCGGCGAATCCGGTGTACGAGCGGATCAGCGACATCATTTTCGGCCTCTAGCACGCGCCGCGGCAGCGCTCAAAGCACGGTGCGCAGCCCCCGCGCCAGGTCCGACAGGCGATACGGCTTGCTCACGAAGGTGAAGTCCCCCAGCCGGTACTGGTCCAGCTTGAGCGCCGGCTGCGGATACCCCGAAGCCAGCATCACCTTGACGCCCGGGTAGTTCTCGCGCGTGTATTCGGCCAGCTCGATGCCGTTGACGCCGTGCGGCATGACGATGTCGGTGAACAGGATGTCGACGTCGCGGCTGGCCAGCACGCTCATGGCTTCCTGGCCGCTGGCGGCGGTGGTGACGTCGTAGCCCATGCTCTGGAACAGCGCCGAGGCCACGTCGAGCAAGTCCGGCTCGTCCTCGACGATCAGCACCGTCTCGGAATCGCCGTGCGAAGCCTCGCGGTCTTGCGTGGCCGTTGCCGGCAGGTAGATCGCGATCGTGGTGCCCTCGCCCAGCTTGCTCCGGATGAGCACCTCGCCGCCCGACTGCTTGATGAATCCATATACCTGCGACAGGCCCAGGCCGGTGCCCTTGCCGGTTTCCTTGGTGGTGTAGAAGGGTTCGAAGGCGCGCTGCACCGTGTCCGGCGTCATGCCGGTGCCGGTATCGGTCACCGATGTGCATACGTAAGGCCCCGGCGCCAGCTCCGCCACTTCGCCTTGCCGCAGCGCCACCGCCGCGGTGTCGATCGTCAGCCTGCCGCCGTCCGGCATGGCGTCGCGCGCGTTCACCACCAGGTTGAGCAGGGCCGATTCGAAGCGGGCGGCATCGACCACCGCACTGCCGGCCTGCGGGTCGAGCCTGAATTCGAACTCGATGCCGCTGTGCCCGGCGCGCCGCAGCACCGACTCGAAGCCCGAGATCAGTCGGTTGATGCTGCGCGTCTCGGGCTGCAGCGGCTGCTGGCGGGCGAAGGCCAGCAGCTGCTGGGTGAGCGTGGCGCCGCGGTCGATCGCGCGCCGCATGCTGTCGAGCGTCTTGACGTCGCTGCCGCCCTGGCGGCTCATGCTCAGCACCTCGAGGCCGCTGGCCAGCACCGACAGCAGGTTGTTGAAGTCGTGTGCGACGCCGCCGGTGAGCTGGCCGATCGACTCCATCTTCTGCGACTGGAACAAGGCCAGCTGCGCCTGCTCGAGCGCTTCCTGGGCCTGCTTCTTTTCGGTGAGGTCGCGCGTGATCTTGGCAAAGCCCAGCAGGCTGCCTTCGTCGTCATGGACCGCGTCGATGATGACGTGCGCCCAGAAGCGGGTGCCGTCCTTGCGCACACGCCAGCCCTCGGCTTCGTAGCGCCCTTCGCGGGCGGCCGTCCCCAGCGCGCGCGCCGGCAGGCCGCCGTCGCGGTCTTCGTCGGTGTAGAAGCGCGAGAAGTGGCTGCCGATGATCTCGGCGAACGAATAACCCTTGATGCGCTCGGCGCCGACGTTCCAGTTGGTCACCGTGCCTTCCGGGGACAGCATGTAGATCGCGTAATCGGTGACGCCCTGCACCAGCAGCCGGAAGCGCTGCTCGCTGTCGCGCAGCGCGTCCTCGGCCAGCTTTTTCTGGGTGACGTCGCGGGTGATCTTGGCATAGCCCAGCAGGTTGCGGTGCTCGTCGTAGATCGGATCGATCACCACGTGGGCCCAGAAGCGGGTGCCGTCCTTGCGCACGCGCCAGCCTTCGGCCTCGTATTTTCCCTGTTCGAGGGCTTGCGCCAGCGCCCGCGCCGGCAACCCGCTGCCGCGGTCTTCGGGTGTGTAGAAGCGCGAGAAGTGCTCGCGCAGGATCTCGTGCGGCCGGTACCCCTTGAAACGCTGGGCGCCGGCATTCCAGCTGGCGATGTGGCCCGACGGATCGAGCATGTAGATGGCGTAGTCGCTGATGCCGGCGATGAGGTACTGGAACCGCTGCTCGTCGGTCAAGGGTGGCTTGTCGTGGTCTTGCGTGTTCATGAGCCGAGACGCTTCCATAACTGGTGCAACAAATATCCTATCATAACGCTACTCAGCAATACCGTTCGTTCGCGTGACTCGGTTTTGACCTGTATATACAAATGCAATATTGAAATTGCGCTAAGCGCGTTCAATCTGCCGGATTTGACGTTACAATATCGAATTGTATCCTCAGCAGGCCTTCAGTTTTCACATGACCCAGGCACCCACCGACTCCCTCGACCTCAGCCGCTGCGCGGACGAACCGATCCGCACCCCGGGCAGCATCCAGCCGCATGGCTTCATGCTGACGCTGTCGCTGGAAGCTGAGCCGGGCCCGACCGTGCAGCAGGCCAGCGCCAACCTGGCGCGCTGGACCGGTATCCCGGCCGAGGACGTCCTCGGCCTTCCGCTGGCGCGGGTGGTGGGCGAGACCGCGGCCGCACGCATCGCGGCCGAGCTCGAGGCCAGTCCGGCGGTGTCGCGACCGGCCTACATCGGCACGGTCACGGTCGACAACGGCGCCCACTTCGACGTCCTGGTCCACGTCTGGGACGGCCTGCTGATCCTGGAATTCGAAGCGGTGGACCGGCGCCGCGTCGCCGATTTCCGCAACCTGTATCCGCTGATCGGCGACTTCCTGGTCAAGGTGAACCAGCCGGCCTCGATTCCCGAGATGTCCGAACTGGCCGCGCGCCGCGTGCGCGAAGTCAGCGGCTACGGCCGGGTACTGGTCTACCAGTTCGACAGCGACGGCCATGGCCGCGTGCTGGCCGAGTCGAAGGAAGACGGCTACGAGTCCTACCTGGGGCAGCACTTCCCGGCCAGCGACGTCCCGGCCCAGGCGCGCGCGCTGTACACGCTGTCGCCGATTCGCGTGATCCAGGACGCCGACTACGAGCCGGCGCCGCTGGTGCCGGCGCTGAACCCGGCGACCGGCCAGCGCAACGACCTGTCCTTCGCCGCCTTGCGCAGCGTCTCGCCGGTGCACCTGCAATACATGCGCAACATGGGCACGCTGGCCTCGATGTCGGTCTCGCTGATCGTCAAGGGCAAGCTGTGGGGCCTGATCTCCTGTCACAACGCCGCGCCGCGCCCGGTTCCGGTCGAGAAGCGCACCGCCTGCGAGCAGCTGGGCCAGATCCTGGCGCTGGTCATCGAGTCGCGCGAGGACGCCCAGGAGCTGCAGTTCCGCCTCGACGTGCGCCGGATCATGGTGGAGATGCTGGGCCACCTGACCAAGGGCGCCGACTTCCTGGAAAACATGAGCGGCGTGTTCCCCGAACTGCTGCGCTTCGGGCGCGCCGGCGGGGTCGCGATCGTGGTCGACGACCGCGTGCTGACCTACGGCGACACGCCGGACGAGCCGCAGATCCGCGCCCTGGCCGACTGGCTGTCGCTGCGCGGCCATACCGAGGTGTTCCATACCGATCACCTGAAGGACGTCTACCCGGCGGGCGCCGACATGGTGCGCAATGCCAGCGGCATGCTGGCCCTGCCGATCTCGCGCATCCACCAGCATTACCTGCTGTGGTTCCGCCCGGAGGTGGTGCAGACCATCGAGTGGGCCGGCAACCCGCGCGGCAAGCAGGCCGCGCCTTCCGATCCGACCCAGCTCAGCCCGCGCCTGAGCTTCCAGGCCTGGCGCGAAACGATCCACGGCCGCAGCCTGCCCTGGCATGCGGCCGAGATCGAGCTGGCGATCGAGTTCCGCAGCGCCCTGCTGGGCATCGCGCTCGAGCGCGCCGAGCAGATGGCCGAACTGGCCGAGGAACTGGGCCGCGCCAACAAGGAGCTGGAAGCCTTCTCGTATTCGGTCTCGCACGACCTGCGTGCGCCGCTGCGCCACATCGTGGGATTCTCCGACCTGCTGATCGAGTCGGCCGGCGGAGAGGACCTCGAGCGGCGCCAGCGTTTCCTGAAGAACATCAAGGAGTCGGCGCGCCTGGCAGGCAAGCTGGTCGACGACCTGCTGTCGTTCTCGCAGATGGGCCGCGCGGCCCTGCGCCCGACCACGGTCGACATGAACGACCTGGTGGCGGCCTGCATCGACAAGCTCGGCATGGAAATGCAGGGCCGCAACGTCGACTGGCACATCGAGCCCCTTCCCTCGGTCTGGGCCGATCCGACCTTCCTTCACCTGGCCATGCAGAACCTGCTGTCGAACGCCGTGAAGTTCACCAGCGGGCGCGATCCGGCGGTCATCACCATTACCTCCGAGGACGAGCCCGAGTTCACGGTGTTCCACGTGGCCGACAACGGCGCGGGCTTCAACATGGACTACGTGCACAAGCTGTTCGGCGTGTTCCAGCGCCTGCACCGGATGGAGGACTTCCAGGGCACCGGCATCGGCCTGGCCAACGTGCGTCGCATCGTCGAGCGTCACAACGGCCGCGTCTGGGCCACATCGAGCCAGGCAAGCGGCGCGACCTTCTCATTCAGTATTCCGAAACACCCCATTAATTGAGGCAAACGATGCTCAAGCCCATCCTTCTCGTCGAAGACAATCCGAACGACCTCGAACTGACCCTCATCGCGCTGGCCAAGAGCCAGCTGGCCAACGAGGTAGTCGTCGTGCGCGACGGCGCCGAGGCGCTCGATTACGCGCACCGGCGCGGGGAGTTCGCCGAGCGCGCCGTCGGCAACCCGGCCGTCATCCTGCTTGATCTCAAGCTGCCGAAAGTCGATGGACTCGAAGTACTGAAGGAAATCCGCGATACGGATACGCTCAAGAGCATTCCCGTGGTGATGCTGACCTCGTCCAAGGAAGAGCAGGACGTGGTACGCAGCTACGAACTGGGCGTGAACGCCTACGTGGTCAAGCCGGTGGATTTCACGGAATTCTTGCGCGCCATCGCCGACCTGGGCATCTTCTGGGCGGTCCTGAACGAACCGCCGCCGGGCTCGCGCCGCTACGTCAAGCCCAAGTAACTCTGCGGCCCGCGCGCTTGCGCCGAGCCGCCCGCCTGCCGTCCTTGCTTCGCGCGGCGCAGCAGGTGACGGATGCGGGCGCTGAGCGCGTCCGGGTGGTAGGGCTTCGGCAGCAGGTGTACTGAAGCGTCCAGCTTGCCCTCGTGCGACAGCACGCCTTCCGCATAGCCGGAGGTGTACAACACCTGCACAGCGGGAAAGCGGCTGCGCACGATCTCGCCCAGCTGCAGGCTGCTCACCGGGCCCGGCATGATCACGTCGGTGAACACCAGGTCGATGTGGCGGCCGCCGTCGATGATCTCCAGGGCGGCCTGCGCATCGGCCGCTTCCAGCACCTCGTAGCCGAGCGCCGACAGGATGCCGCAGGTCGAGCTGCGCACCTCGAGCTCGTCCTCGACCACCAGGATCGTCTCGAGGCCGCCGGCCAGCGGCGCGCTGGATACCGACTCGACCACGCTGGGGGCGGCGTCGCTGCGCGGCAGGTAGATGCGCACGCTGGTGCCCTGCCCGGGTTCGCTGCGCAGCACGATCTCGCCGCCGGACTGCTTCACGAAGCCATAGGCCATCGACAGACCGAGGCCGGTGCCCTGCCCGGTCGGCTTGGTGGTGAAGAAGGGCTCGAAAGCGCGCAGCAGGACGTCCTTCGGCATGCCCTTGCCGGTGTCGTGCACCTCGATCATGATGTATTTCCCCTGCGGGACTTCGTCCGGCAGCGCGTCATCCGGGCCGGCATTGCCGGCGCGGATGGTGAGCGTGCCGTTGCCGGCCATGGCGTCGCGCGCGTTGATGGCCAGGTTCAGCAGCACGTTGTTCAGCTGGTTCGGGTCGACCATGGTGCTGCCCAGGCCAGGCGCGATCTCGGTGACGACCCGCGCGCTGGGGCCCAGCACGCGGCGCATCATGTCGTCCATGTCGCGCAGCAGGTGGCCGGGATCGACCACCACCGACTGCAGCGGCTGGCGCCGTGCGAAGGCCAGCAGGTGCGCGGCCAGCTTGGCGCCGCGTTCGACGCCGCCCAGGGCCATCTCGACACGCCCCTTGGCGCTGTCGTTCAGGTTGCCGACCAGCTTGAGCAGCTGCAGGTTGCCGCCGATGATCTGCAGGACGTTGTTGAAGTCGTGGGCCACGCCGCCGGTGAGCTGGCCGATCGCTTCCATTTTTTGCGCCTGGTGCAGCGCCGACTGGCTGGCGGCGAGCTGTTCCTGGCTGACGCGCAGCGAGGCAAAGGCGGCGTCGCGCTGGCGCCGCGCGATGCAGGCGCCGCTGTGGTAGCGCACCCGCGCCACCAGCTCGCGCGCATCGGGCCACTTCACCAGGTAGTCGTTGGCGCCCACGGCGAAGGCGCGCGCCTTGATCTCGGGGTCGTCTTCGGAAGACAGGACGATGACCGGCACGTCCTCGGTATCGGGATGCGCGCGCAGGCGCGCGGTAACCTCGAAGCCGTCCAGGTCGGGCATGCGCAGGTCCACCAGCACCACGGTGGCGCGCACCTCGCGCGCGACTTCCACGGCCCGTGCGGGGCTCGATTCGTAGCACAGGGTATGGCCGACGCACCCCTGCAGGCCGTGCGCAATGATGTCCTGCGCAAACGGCTCATCGTCGATGAGGAGAACGGAGCATTCAGGGCGATCGTCAATCATTGCGGCGGGCTCACTGAAAAGACACGATCTTGCAAAAAGGTAAGCATTGATTCTACTACATAAGCTAGTTGGCACACATAAGCGGACACGTCCTGCCGTGCGCACGTATTGACGCCGGGCATCTTGCAAGTTCGGGGTAGCGGCGCCATCTGCGCATCATGCCAAAGCGCCGGCCCGAACCGATCGATGCCACTCCCGCTCCCGACGCCCGCTGTCCGCTGTGCGGCCGCGTGCTCGGGACGGTCAACGTCGACCGCCACCACCTGATCCCCAAGACCTTCAAGGGCAAGGAGCAGTTCCCGATCCACAAGATCTGTCACCGCAAGATCCACTCGGCCCTCACCGAGCGCGAACTGCTGCAGAGCTATCACACCTGGGAAGCGCTGCGCGGGCACGAGGACATCCGCAGCTTCATCGACTGGGTGGCGAAGAAGCCGCCCGACTTCCATACGCGCACCTATACCTCGAACAAGAAGAAGTACCGCTAGACTGCCCTTGACAAGAACACGGCCAGCGGATTTCATTCCAGGCAACCCAACCACAGGCTTGCCCATGGAATTCCACGACTACCTGCGCCACGACGCCACCTCCCTCGCCGCCCTCGTCGCCCGCGGCGAGGCGACGCCAACCGAACTGCTCGAGATCGCGCTGGCGCGCCAGGCGCAGGTGCATGGCCGCGTCAACGCGGTCGTGCGGCTGATGGAAGACGAAGCCCGCCGCCAGCTGCAGGGACCGCTCCGCGGCCCCTTCGCCGGCGTGCCCTTCCTGCTCAAGGATACCCTGCAAGACTACGCCGGCCTGCCGACCACCAACGCCAGCCGCGCCACGCGGGCCTATGTGCCGGCCCGGCATGCCGCCGTGGTGCGGCGCTACCTCGAGGCCGGCCTGGTCGTCTTCGGCAAGACCAATTTGCCCGAATTCGCCCTCAAGGGCGTGACCGATCCGGTCCTGTTCGGCCGCACCAGCAACCCTTGGCACCTGGCGCACACGCCGGGTGGCTCGAGCGGCGGCGCGGCGGCGGCGGTTGCCAGCGGCATCGTGCCGATGGCCGCCGGGAACGACGGCGGCGGCTCGATCCGCATCCCGGCCGCGTGCTGCGGCCTGTTCGGGCTGCGTCCCTCGCGCGGACGGGTATCCGCCGGCCCCGATGTGGGGGAAGTCTGGTTCGGCGCATCGAGCGAAGGCGTGCTGTCGCGCAGCGTGCGCGACTCCGCGCTGGCGCTCGACGTCCTGCAGGGCGCCGAGCCGGGCGACCCGTTCATCATCGCCCCGCCTGCCGCACCGTATGCGGAACTGATGCGGCGCGATCCCGGCCGGCTGCGCATCGGCTTCACGGCGGCCTCGCCGATCGGCACCGAGGTGCATCCGGAAGCGGTGGCGGCGGTGCGCCACGCCGCGCAGCTGCTGCGCGGGCTGGGGCACGAGGTGGAAGAAGCGGCGCCCGAGGTCGACGGCGCCGCGCTGGCCACCAGTTACCTGCACATGTACCTGGGCCAGGTGCCGTCGCTGGTGGCGCGCATGAAGGCGCTTGGCGCCGGCGGCGGCGAACCCGAGCTGATGACGCGCCTGCTGGTGACGCTGGGCAGCGCGACCAGCGCGCCGGCGCTCACCACCCAGCTGGCGCAATGGAATACGTTTGCGCGGGCGCTGGGGCGCTTCCACGCGCGCTACGACCTGCTGTTGACGCCGACACTGGCGCATCCGCCGGTCCGGCACGGCGCCGGCGATCTGCCGGCGGCCCAGCAGACCCTGCTGGACTTCCTGCAGCGCACCGGCATGCTCGGCCTGCTGGCGCGCCTCGGGCTACTCGACAGCACGGTGGAGAAGATCGCGCAGGACAACCTGCGCTACGTGCCCTTCACGCAGCTGTCCAACCTGACGGGCACGCCCTCGATGTCGGTGCCGCTGCACTGGACGAGCGACGGGCTGCCGCTGGGGGTGCAGTTCGTGGCGCCATTCGGGCGCGAAGACCGGTTATTGCAGCTGGCGCAGCAGCTGGAGGGGGCGCAGCCATGGTTCGATCGCTTGCCGGCGATGACCACGCAAGCCGCCCCTGCCTGATCATCCACCGTCCAAAACAAAAAGGGCCGCATTCGCATGCGGCCCTTCGTATTCTGGCTCCCCGACCTGGACTCGAACCAGGGACCTGCGGATTAACAGTCCGTCGCTCTACCGACTGAGCTATCAGGGAAAAGAGGCCGCATTATAGCGGCCCATTCCGGATTTGACCAGTGCTTCGCGCAAGCAGCGCATTGCGTAGTGCTTTGCGCGCTCAGGGACGGCAAGCGACATAGCGCTTTGCTATAGTCCCGACTTTATTTATCCACCAATCATTCCCCATGACGAACCCACGCCCCCTCGGCACCCCGCTGTCCCCTTCCGCCACCAAGGTCATGCTGCTCGGCGCCGGCGAACTCGGCAAGGAAGTGATCATCGCCCTGCAGCGCCTGGGCGTGGAAACCATCGCCGTCGACCGCTACCCCAACGCGCCCGGCCATCAGGTCGCCCACCGCGCGCACGTGATCGACATGACCGACGGGGTTGCCCTGTCCGCCCTGATCGCGCTGGAAAAGCCCGACCTGGTGGTGCCGGAGATCGAAGCCATCGCCACCGAAACCCTGGCCGCGCTCGAGGAAGCCGGCCGCATCACCTGCATCCCGACCGCGCGCGCCGCGCTGCTGACCATGAACCGCGAGGGCATCCGCCGCCTGGCCGCCGAGGAACTCGGCCTGCCGACCTCGCCCTACCGCTTCGCCAGCAGCCTGGCCGAACTGGAACAGGCCTGCAGCGAAGTCGGTTTTCCGTGCGTGGTCAAGCCGGTCATGTCCTCGTCCGGCAAGGGCCAGTCGAAGCTCGACCGCGCGGCGGACGTGGCCGGCGCCTGGGACCATGCGGCCAGCGGCGGCCGCGTCGACGCCGGCCGCGTGATCGCGGAAGGCTTCATCGACTTCGACTACGAAATCACCCTGCTCACGGTGCGCTCGGTGGGCGCCGGCGGCCGGGTGGAGACCAGCTTCTGCGAACCGATCGGCCACCGACAGGTGCAGGGCGACTACGTGGAATCGTGGCAGCCGCAGCCGATGCACCCGGGCGCGCTCGCGCGGGCGCGCGAGATCGCTGCGAAAGTCACGGCCGACCTGGGCGGCTGCGGCGTGTTCGGCGTCGAGCTGTTCGTCAAGGACGACACCGTGTGGTTCTCGGAGGTGAGTCCGCGTCCGCACGATACCGGCATGGTGACCATGGCCAGCCAGGTGCAGAGCGAGTTCGAACTGCATGCGCGGGCCATCCTCGGCTTGCCGACCGACGCGTCGCTGCGCGCGCCGGGGGCGTCCGCGGTCATCTACGGGCAGCACGAGGCAGCGGGAATCGCTTTCGAGGGCGTGGCCGATGCGCTGCGCGTGCCGGGCGCCGACCTGCGCCTGTTCGGCAAGCCCGAGTCCTTCGCGCGCCGCCGCATGGGCGTGGCGCTGGCGACGGCGGACGATGTCGAGACCGCGCGCCAGCGGGCGCTGGAAGCGGCCGCGCGGGTCAGGCCTGTGGTGCGCTGAACACCCGCCACAGGGGCGGCCCGGCAAAACAAAAGGCGCTGTTACCTTTATCTATTGATGATCCCGATTGCGATGCGTAAGAACTGTTCCGCAGTAATTAACTGTGTTCCGTCGAGCGCCCGGTGCCAGCCCAGGTAATTCGGCAGGTAGCGCGATGCCACGCCGCGAAAGCGGGCTAGCCAGTCGCGCAGACGCTGATGGAAGGCGTTGACGTTCTGGACGTGGAGGGCGTTGCCAGCGTCACGGCGCACCCGCACGCCGGCGCGCAGGTTGACCGCCTGGTGGGCGATCCCATGTTTGCGTGAGAACGCCCGGTAGGCGGCATTGGCGTCGCTGACCAGGAGTGCTTGCCGGTCGAGCCTGGGCAGCAGGTGGCGTTCCAGGTGCACCGTCTTCAAGGCCCCGCGCCCGACCAGCGCGACGATGGTCTGCCTGGCGCGGTCGCGTGCCACCAGGATGCAGTCGAGCTCGCTCGAGATGCCGCGTTTGCGCGCCGCGCCGCCGCGCCTTCTCGGCGCCCGGTCCAGCTTGCGCGCGCCCTTTTGCGATTCCAGGATGAACATTTCATCGGCCTCGACGATGCCGCTCAGTTGCTGTGGTTGGTCGTGCTTGACCCGGTCGACGAAGCGGTGGCGCCAGCGAAACGCGGTGTTGCGGTGCACGCCCACGTCAAGGGCGGCACGCCGCACCGATTTGGCCGCGATCAATGCGCCCAGGTAGTCGAGCCACTTTTCGCGCAGCCGCAGCCGAGCGAAAGGCGTGCCGCTCAAGTCGTTGAAGCTGCGGCCGCATTCCCTGCAGCGGTAGCGCTGCAAGCCATTGGCATGGCCGTGCCGGTAGCAGCGCGGGCAGGCGCAGCGCGGGCAAGCGCGTTGGGGTGCGCGGATCTGCTCGATGAGGGCGACGATCCGGTCCAGCCCCGCGGCCGGATGCAATGCCGCCAGTGTTTGTTGGCGCTGCGCCCCGTTCAGCGCGGGGAGTCGTGCGAACCATTTTTTGAAGCTGGGTGTTTTCATGGCCGCTTCCTGTCGATGGAGACAGGTGTTCGACCAGGGAGATGCTCAGCAGTTCACGCCTCATCCATAGTTAACGCTGACAGAGCCAAACAAAAAGGGCCGCATTTGCATGCGGCCCTTCGAATTCTGGCTCCCCGACCTGGACTCGAACCAGGGACCTGCGGATTAACAGTCCGTCGCTCTACCGACTGAGCTATCAGGGATTAGAGGCCGTATTATAGCAGCGCTTTTCGATTTCGCGAAGCCCCGCGCTATCGGCAGGCAATCTTTCTACGTCGGCAACCGACGGACCAGCGCCGCCAGGGCATCCAGCACCACTTGCGGCTCGGACATCTGCGGAAAATGCGCACTGCGCTTCGCGATCACGCGCTCGCCCAGCGGCGACAGGTGCGCCAGCGCCTGCTGGTTACGTTCGCGTTCGCGCTGCGCTTCGCCCGAGACGATCCAGCGCGGCAAGCGCTTGCCGCCCGAGACCACGGTGAGCGGAATGGCCGGGAACGGCGGCGCCTCGGCGATCTCCTCCACCGTCTCCGCTTCGTTGCTGATCTCGTCGTTCGGATCCGGCGGCGAGACGCGGTCGAGCAGGCCGGTGACGGCGCGCTGCAGGCCCGAGCGATAGCGCCTGATGTTGAGGACATCGGCGGGCGCGGTCGCCTCGAGGAACAGCACCCCACAGGTCTCTTCGGGATAGACGCGCGCGAACAGGTTGGCGTGCAGCCCGCCGAAGGCATGCGCCACCAGCAGGAAAGGCGGCCTGGCGCCGATCTCGCGCAGCAGTGCGCGCAGTTGCAGGATGGCGGTGGTCCCCATCTGGGGCTCGCGCGGCCGTCCGCTGGCGCCCACGCCCGGCCGGTCGTAGGCGACCACCGTGCCCAGTTTCTCGATCTCGGGAAACAAGCGATGCCAGCCTTCGATCGGACCGCCGGAACCGCCCAGCATGACGATGGTCGGGCTACCCTGCCCTGACATCGAAAAACGCAGCACCTGCCCCGCGACCGCAATTCTCTTGCTCGATGGAAGATGCTTCACTTATAAATTCCTGAAGAGACGAGTGTCGCCAGCGTACCCCGTGCGCATGAGATTCTGCAATACCCAAAGTAATTGTTGCGTGAAAACAAAAAGGCCACATCTTGCGATGTGGCCTTTCAGAATTCTGGCTCCCCGACCTGGACTCGAACCAGGGACCTGCGGATTAACAGTCCGTCGCTCTACCGACTGAGCTATCAGGGAATTGATGACAGCATTATATGTTTGCGGTGACAGACTGTCAAATTCGAGTCGTGCCGCGCAGCCACTTTTGCCGCTCTTCGGAACCGCAACTACTCAGTGCCGAAGAGCCAAGATTTTAAAGAACTTTCGCGACGGCGTCAACGACGCGATCGAGATTGGTCGAGTTCAGGGCGGCGACGCAGATGCGGCCGGTATCCACCGCGTAGATCGACTGTTCGCGCAGCTTGCCCACCTGCTCCTTGCTCAGGCCCGAGTACGAGAACATGCCGACCTGCTCGCGCACGAATTCGAAGTCGTGGCCCGGCGCCCGTTCCTTCAGCTTGGCGACGAAAGCGTTGCGCATTTCCTTGATGCGCACGCGCATGCCGGCCAGTTCGTCTTCCCACAGCTGGCGCAGCTCCGGGGTGGACAGCACCGTGGCAACCACCTTGCCGCCATGGGTCGGCGGGTTCGAATAGTTGGTGCGGATGACGCGCTTCAGTTGCGACAGCACGCGCGCGGTTTCGTCGGCGCTGGTGCCGACGATCGACAGCGCGCCGACACGCTCGCCGTACAGCGAGAAGGACTTCGAGAACGAGTTCGAGACCAGCATCGGGATGCCGGTGGCGGCGAAGCGGCGCACCACGGCGCCATCTTCCGCGATGCCTTCGCCGAAGCCCTGGTAGGCCATGTCGAGGAAAGGCACCAGGCCGCCCGCGACCACCGCCTCGATCACCTGGCCCCACTGCTCCTGGGTCAGGTCGGCGCCGGTCGGGTTGTGGCAGCAGGCGTGCAGCACCACGATCGCGCCGCGCGGCATGGACGCCAGCGAGGCCAGCATGCCGTCGAAATTCACACCGTGGGTGGCTGGGTCGTAATACGTGTAGTTGTGGACCGCGAAGCCGGCGCTCTCGAACAGCGCGCGGTGGTTTTCCCAGCTCGGGTCGCTGATGTAGACCTCGGAGCCGGGGGCGAAACGCTTGAGGAAGTCGGCGCCCAGCTTGAGCGCGCCGGTGCCGCCCAGGGCCTGCACGGTGATCGCACGCTTCTCTTGAATTACGGCGCTGTCGGCCCCAAATACCAGCTCTTGCACGGCCTTGTCGTACGCCGCCAGCCCTTCGATCGGCAGGTAGGTGCGCGGCGACGGCTGCTCCATCAGCTTCGCTTCCGCCTCTTGCACGCACTGCAGCAAAGGAACCTTGCCATTGTCGTCATAATAGACGCCGACGCCCAGGTTGATCTTGGCCGGATTGGTATCGGCGTTGAATGCTTCGGTGATGCCCAGGATCGGGTCGCGCGGGGCCATGTCGATGGCGCCGAAGAGGCTGGAAGAGGCTGTGGAAGTCATCGTGATAAACTGGATTTCGTCGGTGGGTTCGCAGCAGTTGATTAAACGACACTGCTTGTATAGTCATGCTGCAGTGCCGCAAGTGGATCCCCATTCTAGCAAAGGTCTGAAAACATGGCAGATTTATCCGTCGCAAATGCCCCGGAACATGCTCCGGATTCGACCGTGATCACCTACCCGGGATCGCCCTTCAAGCTGCACCAGCCCTTCCCGCCCGCCGGCGACCAGCCCACCGCCATCGCCGGGCTGATCGAAGGCATCAACGACGGCCTGATGTACCAGACCCTGCTCGGCGTCACCGGTTCCGGTAAAACCTACACGATGGCAAACGTCATCGCGCAGGCCGGCCGTCCGGCCATCGTGTTCGCGCCGAACAAGACCCTGGCGGCCCAGCTGTATGCGGAGTTCCGCGAATTCTTCCCGCAGAACGCGGTCGAGTATTTCGTGTCGTACTATGATTACTACCAGCCGGAAGCCTATGTGCCGCAGCGCGACCTGTTCATCGAAAAGGACTCGTCGATCAACGAGCACATCGAGCAGATGCGCCTGTCGTGCACCAAGTCGCTGATGGAGCGGCGCGACGTGGTCATCGTCGCCACCGTGTCGGCGATCTACGGTATCGGTAACCCGAACGAATACCACAAGATGATCCTGACCCTGCGCCACAAGGACAAAGTGGCGCAGCGCGACATCATCGCGCGCCTGATCCAGATGCAGTACACCCGCAACGAGATGGATTTCTCGCGCGGTTCGTTCCGGGTACGCGGCGACACCATCGACATCTTCCCGGCGGAGCACGCCGAGCTCGCGATCCGCGTCGAGATGTTCGACGACGAGATCGAGTCGCTGCAGCTGTTCGATCCGCTCACGGGGCGCGTGCGCCAGAAGATCCCGCGCTTCACGGTCTATCCGGGCTCGCACTACGTGACGGCGCGCGGCACCGTCCTGAAGGCGGTCGAATCGATCAAGGCCGAACTGCGCGACCGCCTCGAGGAATTCCGCCAGCAGAACAAGCTGATCGAGGAACAGCGCCTCGAGCAGCGCACCCGCTTCGACCTCGAGATGCTGGCCGAGATCGGTTTTACGAAGGGCATCGAGAACTACTCGCGCCACCTGTCCGGCTCGATGCCGGGCGAGCCCCCGCCGACGCTCATCGACTACCTGCCGAAAGACGCGCTGATGTTCATGGACGAGTCGCACGTGATGGTCGGGCAGCTCAACGCCATGTACAACGGCGACCGTTCGCGCAAGGTCAACCTGGTCGACTATGGCTTTCGCCTGCCCTCGGCGCTCGACAACCGGCCGCTCAAGTTCCAGGAGTTCGAGTCCAAGATGCGCCAGACGATCTTCGTCTCGGCCACGCCGGCCGACTACGAGAAGGGCAAGGCCGACAACGTGGTCGAGCAGGTGGTGCGCCCCACCGGCCTGGTCGACCCGCTGGTGATCGTCAAGCCGGCGCGCTCGCAGGTCGAGGACCTGATGAGCGAGATCACCGACCGCATCGCCAAGGACGAGCGCGTGCTGGTGACCACGCTCACCAAGCGCATGGCCGAGCAGCTCACCGAATACCTGAGCGACCACGGCATCAAGGTGCGCTACCTGCACAGCGACATCGAGACCGTGGAGCGGGTCGAGATCCTGCGCGACCTGCGCCTGGGCACCTTCGACGTGGTGGTCGGCATCAACCTGCTGCGCGAGGGCCTCGACTTGCCTGAGGTCTCGCTGGTGGCGGTGCTGGACGCCGACAAGGAAGGCTTCCTGCGCTCGGAGCGTAGCTTGATCCAGACCATCGGCCGCGCGGCGCGTAACCTGAACGGCGTGGCGATCCTCTACGCCGACCAGATGACCGATTCGATGAAGAAGGCGATCGACGAAACCGAACGCCGCCGCGCCAAGCAGATCGCCTTCAACGAGGCGAACGGCATCACGCCGAAGGGCGTGAACAAGAAGATCAAGGACATGATCGACGGCGTCTACAGCAACGCCGCGCAGAAGGCCATGGCCGGCGGCATCATCGAGGACGAAGCCACGGCCAAGGTCGAGTCGATGAGCGAGAAGCAGATCAGCAAGGAAATCAAGCGCCTCGAGAAGCTCATGGTCGACCACGCCAAGAACCTCGAGTTCGAAAAGGCGGCCCAGGTGCGCGACCAGCTGCATGTGCTCAAGCAGCAGGCCTTCGGCGCGCCGGGGGCGGACAATGTGGTGTCGATGTTGGGCAAGTAAGCCTCCTGCCCGCCAGGCCGAACCGTTCCCGGGCAAGGGGAACGGTTTTTCCAGCTTGCGCTCGCCGCCCATGTAAAAGACCCCTGCCGCGGCTGCGGACAGGGGTCGGGTGGATTGCACGCGCCCCGAGGACGCGTTTTCATCCGGTTATTACTTGCTCGACGGCTTGCGGCGGCGGCGCGCGCCCAGGGCCATCAGGCTGCCCAGGCCCAGCAGCGCTGCGCTGGCCGGTTCCGGCACCAGGCTGATGTTGCCGCCGGTGGCTTCCAGCAGGAAGTCGGTGTAGCCGCTCATGATCATGCCGCCGAAGTAGGAGCCGAAGGCGCCCTGCGGTGCGCCGGCCAGGTAGCCGCCGAAGGTGTTGTTCGCCACCAGCATCAGTTCGCCGTACATCTCGACGAAGGACGGGCCGCCCGAGTCGCCGCCGCCGATGCCGGCTTCGACGTCGTTCGCCAGTTTCGGCGTGCACACGCCGGCGTAGGTGCACCAGGTGTCCTTGCCGCCGCCATCGAAGTCGGCGTAGTACACTTCGGCCTTGCCGCCGAAGTCCTGTTCGTCGTCGCCTTCGAGCAGGTCGATGTAGTTCTCGCCGCTGCGCTTGATCGCGAAATCAGGCGAAACGTAGTGACCGTCGATACCGTCGCCCGAGGTGCCGTAGCCTGCCATGATGATGCGCTGGCCACTGGTCAGCGGATTGACCGCAACCTTGTAGATCTTGGCGGAAGCCGGCGCATCGGCCGACAGGGTGACGACGGCGACGTCGTCGTTGACGCAACCCCTGCTGCCGTCCGGGCAGTTGTTGAAGCCCTGGTAATCCGAGTGCACCGCGAACGAGGACGCGCGGATGATCCGGTTGTAGTCGCCGTCGCTGTTGAAGACGACGCTGATGCTCTGGCCCGGGGCCTTCAGGTCGACATATTTACCGTTGCCATTGGTGTCGACGCAGTGGCCTGCCGAGACGACCTGGCGCTTGCCGACCAGTGCGCCGGAGCAGATGAAACCTTGCTGAACGCCGTTTTCCGGATAAGTAATGTAAAGGCTGACCACGCCGGAGAACTTCGACGAGGAGACATTCGGATCGATACGATTGTCAGGGCTGTCGGGCGGCACGCCGTTCGGGTCGCCGGCCACGATCAGTGGCACGATGACACTGCCTGGAATCTGCGTCGCCTGTGCGAACGATGCGCTGCCCAGCATGACGCCGACTGCGATTGCCCGGCCTACCACTTCCTTAAAAGACATTTTCCGATTTTGCATTATTTATCCTTGTTTAGCAGAATGTTCTCTCACTCCATCGCCTACGCGATGCTGCTACATCAGCAAGGTTCGTGCCAGTAGGAAAATTTTATTTGAATCAATTACTTGCGATGTGGCGCGGGAATTTTCTTATCGGAATGTAAAATTTTTCGACAGCCCAGCCCGTCCCGCCCCACCCCCTGCGGGCGCCTAGCGTACCTCGAGCAGCTGCACATCGAAGATGAGATTGGCGCCCGGCGGAATCGGCCCCGCTCCGCGCGCACCGTAGCCAAGTGCTGCCGGAATGATCAAGGTGCGCTTGCCGCCGGTACGCATGCCCGCCACGCCCTGGTCCCAGCCCTTGATGACCTTGCCCGCGCCGAGCGGGAAGCTGAACGGCTCGCCGCCGACCGAGCTGTCGACCTGGCGCCCATGCCGGTCCGGCGCCGAGGGCATGTACAGCCAGCCGGTGTAATGCACGGTGACCGTGCTCCCGGCAGTGGCGACTTTTCCCTTGCCGGTGACGGTGTCGACTGTCTGGAGCGCCATGGCCGGCCGGGCGGCGGGAGCGCTGTGCGGCTTCTGCGCGGCAGCGGGGACGGCCAACATGGCGAAGGCGAGGCCGAGGGCCGGTACGAGTGTCGATTTCATGCGTGCATTCCTCAAGGAAGGTGAGCGGACTGGGTGCAAAAAAATACTTTCAGGCACCAGTATTGCTCAGCAGACGAAATCGAACAAGCATCTTCCGGCCAAGGCCGACGACGCCCTAGTCGGCCACGGCGCGTACCGACGCCAGGATGCGCAGCAGTTCCGACAGGTCGGCGGGCTTGACCAGGTGATGGTCGAAGCCGGCCTGGCGCGCGCGTTCGCGGTCCTCGCTCTGGCCATAGCCGGTGAGCGCGATCAGCAGCGCATTGGCGGTGTCGGGCGAGGCGCGCAGGCGGCGCGCCAGTTCGTGGCCGTCCATGTCGGGCAGGCCGATATCGAGCAGCATCACCTCGGGCCGTTCGCGCAGGGCGCGCGCCAGCCCGCCGGTGCCGTCGTACTCGACGCTCACCGCATGGCCATGCGCTTCCAGCAGGGTGGCCAGCATCTGGGCGGCGTCGGCATTGTCGTCGACCAGCAGCACCCGCACCGGCCCGTCGGCGGCCCGTGCCTCGTGCGGCGGCGTCCCTGCCGCCGGGCTGCACTGCAGCAGCGGCAGCCGGATCACGAACTCGCTGCCCCGGTTCGCGCCTTCGCTGAACGCCGCCACCCGGCCGCCATGCAGGGCGACCAGGCTTTTCACCAGGGCCAGGCCGATGCCCAGGCCACCCTGCGAACGGTCGGGCGTGCGCTCGGCCTGCGTGAACAGTTCGAAGATATACGGCAGCACCTGCGGGTCGATGCCCTGCCCGTTGTCGCGCACGGCGATCACCGCCTCGCCGTCCTCGCGCGTCACGCGCAGGGCGATCCGGCCGCCGGAGGGCGTGTACTTGGCCGCGTTGTTCAGGATATTCGACACCACTTGCACCAGGCGCGTGCGGTCGCCGGACACGTGCAGCGCCTCGGGCGGCAGTTCCAGCGCCAGTTCGTGCCGCCGCATGTCCAGCAAGGGCCGTACCTGCTCGACGGCGCCGCCCACGATGAGCGCGACGTCCAGGTCTTCCTTCTCGATCTCGGCCAGGCCGCGCTTCACGCGCGAGACGTCCAGCAGGTCGTTCACCAGGTCGGTCATGTGCTCGGCCTGGCGCACGATGATGTCGCTGGCATGGCGCGCACGCTGCGGGTCGAGCGCGCCGCGCTGCAGCAGCTGGGCCGCGGTCGTGATCGGCGCCAGCGGGTTGCGCAGCTCGTGCGCCAGCATCGCCAGGAACTGGTCTTTCTGGCGATTGGCGGCGCGCAGGTCGTCCTCGACGCGCTTGCGCAGCGTGACGTCGCTGCCCTCCACGAAGATGCCCTCGACCTCGCCATTCGGGCCGCGGATCGGCTGGTACACGAAGTCGACGAAGCGCTCTTCCAGCGGTCCGTTGATGTCGCGCTGCACGCGCACCGGCACCGCATGCCCCACGAAGGCCTGGCCCGACTGGTAGACCTGGTCGAGCAGCTCGAAGAAGCCCTGGTCGGCCACCTCGGGAATCGCCTGGCGCGCCGGCTTGCCGATCAGCTCGCGCCGACCGATCAGCTGCATGTAGGAATCGTTGGTGATCTCGAAGACATGGTCCGGGCCGCGCAACACGGCGAGGATGCCGGGCGCCTGCCCGAACAGGGTCATCAGGCGCTGGTTCTCGTGCTCGCGGTAGCGCTCGGCCAGCACCTCGGCGGTGGTCTCGACGCAGGCGCAGAACATGCCGGCCACGCCGCCGTCCTCGTCGCGCACCGGCGAATACGAGAAACGGAACCAGGTATCCTCGTCGTAGCCATGGCGGTTCATGCGCAGCTGCATCCGGTCGACATAGGTGGCTTCGCCCTTGAGCGCGCGCACGATCAGCGGATGGATGTCATCCCAGATCTCGCGCCAGATGTCGTGGAAGCGGCTGCCCAGCGCCGCCGGGTGCTTCTCGCCCAGGATGGACATGTAGGAATCGTTGTACAGGAAGCCCAGCTCGGGGCCCCAGGCCACGAACATCGGGAACTTCGAGTTGAGCATGAGGCCGACCGTGGTGCGCAGGGCCTGCGGCCAGTTGCGCGGATGGCCGAGCGGCGATTTCGACCAGTCGTGCGCCCGCATCATGGCCCCCATCTGCCCGCCTCCGCTCAGGAAGGGTAGCCATTCCGAAGGGGTCTGGTATTCCGTTTTCATGCCTCGATGTCCACGCTCAATGCCAAGCCCATCATATCAGCAAGGCTGTGCCATAACGATGCCGTTTGGCCACACACCGCTGCCATCACAGCGTCTTCACGAATTCGCGGATGCCGCCCAGCAGCATCTCGACCGACATGGCCGTCAGGATCAGGCCCATCAGGCGCTCGAAGGCGGTCATCACCTGCGGGCCGAGCTTCTGCTGCAGGCGCTCGGCGCTGAGGAACACCGCCAGCCACACCACGCCGACCGCCGCCAGCGCGGCCACGTGGACCATGGTCTCGGTCAGGCTGCCGGCACTGAACAGCAGCACCGTGGCCAGGGCCGAGGGGCCGGCCAGCGCCGGAATCGCCAGCGGCACGATGAAGGGCTCGCCGTGCTCGCTGCGGCCGAGCACGCCGTCGGGATGCGGGAAGATCATGCGGATCGCGATCATCAACAGGATCACGGCGCCGCCGATCCGCAGCGCGACCGGACTCAGGTGCAGCGCCTCGAGGAAGTGCTGCCCGAAGAACATGAAGACCAGCAGCAGCAGGAAGGCGATGGCGCATTCGCGCACCACGATGCGGGGGCGGCGCTCGATCGGCACGTCCTTGAGGGCCGCGGCGAACAGCGGGACATTGCCGAATGGATCAGTAACGAGGATCAGGAGGATGAAGGTCTGGAAGAAGCTTTGGGTCATCGTGTTCCGATCCTGTTATTGAATGTCGGCGCTTGGCCAGCGTGCATCTTAACAGAGTAGTTCGCAAAGTAGTTCGGCAGAGCAATGATCGTTTTGTATCGGCCTCGGCGCCCACCAGCCTGACCATGCAAAACGGGCAGGAAGGCTTGCGCCCCCCCTGCCCGTTCGCTTGCCGCCGTGTTGCCTGCGGCCGTGCGGATTACTTCTCGAACTTCTTCAACCACGCCGACAGCTGGTGCGGACGCAGGCCGTCGTAGTCTTCGAAGGGCTGGTGGATCCACGGGTTGTGCGGCAGGTCTTCCAGGTGGTAGTCGGGCGTGAAGCTCGACGTACCTTTTACCCAGATGACGGCCGACTTCACTTCGGTGACGTCGGCGTAGTTCTGGGTCAGGTGCTCGCGCACCTTCTGCAGGGTCACGCCCGAATCGGCCAGGTCGTCGACCAGCAGGATGCGGCCGGCCAGCGGGCCCTTGGTCATCGTCATGTACTTGGCGATGTCCAGGTTGCCCTGCTTGGTGCCGGCTTCTTCGCGGTAGGAGCTGGTCGACAGGATCGCCAGCGGCACATCGAAGATGCGCGAGATCACGTCACCCGGACGCACGCCGCCGCGCGCCAGGCACAGCACCATGTCGAACTTCCAGTTCGATTCGTACACTTGCAGCGCGAGGCGCTCGACCAGGCGGTTGTACTCGTCCCAGGAGACCCACAGGTCCTTGTCGGTCGATGCAGGGGTGTTCATTTCAGGATCCTATTTTTCTAATGGAGGCTCAAGCTGCGAACGGATGGCGCAGCACGATGGTTTCTTCGCGGTCCGGGCCGGTCGACACCATGTCGATCGGCACGCCCACCAGTTCTTCGATGCGCTGGATATAGGCGCGGGCGTTGGCCGGCAGTTCTTCCATCGACTTGGCGCCGACGGTGCTTTCGCTCCAGCCCGGCATCTCTTCGTAGACCGGCTCGCACAGCGCGGCTTCTTCGGCGCCGACCGGGAAGATATCGACCTCGCGGCCGTCGATCTTGTAGCCGGTGCACAGTTTCAGGGACTCGATGCCGTCCAGCACGTCCAGCTTGGTCAGGCACATGCCCGACACGCCGTTGATCTGCACCGAGCGGCGCAGCAGGGCGGCGTCGAACCAGCCGCAGCGGCGCGCACGGCCGGTCACGGTGCCGAACTCGTGGCCCACGCGCGACAGGTGCTCGCCCACGCCTGCCTCGGTCGGCAGTTCGGCCGGGAACGGGCCCGAACCCACGCGGGTGGTGTAGGCCTTGGTGATGCCGAGGATGTAGTGCAGCATGCCCGGACCGACGCCGGCGCCGGCGGCGGCGTTGCCCGCCACGCAGTTCGACGAGGTCACGAACGGATAGGTGCCGTGGTCGACGTCCAGGAGCGATCCTTGCGCGCCTTCGAACAGCAGGCTGCCGCCGGCCTTGTGCGCGGCGTACAGCTGCGACGACACGTCGCCCACCATCGGACGCAGGCGCGGTACCAGGGCCATGGCATCGTCGTAGGTCTGCTGGAAGTCGATCGGATCGGCGCCCAGGTAGTTGACCAGCACGTGGTTGTGGTACTCGAGGTTTTCCTTGAGCTTCTCGGCAAATCGAGCTTCATTCAACAGGTCGGCGATGCGGATCGCGCGGCGGGCGACCTTGTCTTCGTAGGCCGGGCCGATGCCCTTGCCGGTGGTGCCGATCTTGTTCTCGCCGCGCTTGGCTTCGCGCGCCTTGTCGATGGCGACGTGGTAAGGCAGGATGACCGGGCAGGCTTCCGAGATCTTCAGGCGCGACACCACTTCGATGCCGGCGGCCTGCAGCTTGTCGATTTCGCGCATCACGTCCGGCACCGAGACCACCACACCGTTGCCGATGTAGCAGGCCACGCCTTCGCGCATGATGCCCGACGGGATCAGTTGCAGCGCGGTCTTCTGGCCCTTGATCACCAGGGTGTGACCGGCATTATGGCCGCCCTGGAAACGGACGACGCCGGCCGCATGGTCGGTCAGCCAGTCGACGATCTTACCCTTGCCTTCATCGCCCCACTGGGTGCCGATGACAACGACGTTCTTTGCCACGTTAGTATTTGACATCACTTAACCTAAGTTTTTGAGAATCCAATTTCCGTTTTCGAGGACGAGCACGCGGTCGCACTCGAACTCGTCCTGAATATTGTCGTGACCCGGCATGGACTGGATCACGACTTCGCCTGCCTTGCGCAGGTCAGCGATTTTTTCCTTCAGCTCCGGGGCATTGCCCCAGGGCGCGCAGATGGAGTGCTTGCGCGAAGCCGTCGGCAGCAGCCGCGCCAGTTCGCGCAGGTCGAGCGAGAAGCCGGTGGCCGGACGCGCGCGCCCGAAAGCCTCGCCCACATGGTCGTAGCGCCCGCCCCTGGCCACCGCGTTCGGCAGGCCCGGCACGTAGAGCGCGAACATGGCGCCGCTTTCGTACTGGTAGCCGCGCAGGTCGGCCAGGTCGATCGCCACTTCCGCGCGGCCAAGGGCGCCCGCGGCGAGCGCGGCCAGTTCGGCCAGCGCGCGGGTGACGCCCGGCAGCGCCGGCAAGACTTCCTTCGCGCGCGCCAGCACCTCGACGTCGCCGTACAGCTGCGGCAGCGCCAGCAGCGCGCTGCGCGTGCTCGGTGCGTAGTGTCGGGTGAACTCGTCCAGGCCCGGCGCATCCTTGGCGCGCAGCAGGCTCGTCAAGTGGGCTTCGTCGCGGCGCGCGGCCGGGTCGTCGGCCAGCAGCGCGCGCAGGATGCCCACGTGGCACAGGTCGAGGCGTACATCAAGAAAACCGGCCAGGGCCAGCGCCCCGAGCGCCAGCTCCTGGATCTCGGCGTCGGCTTCCAGGCCGGCGTGACCGTAGATCTCGGCGCCGATCTGGAGCGGCTCGCGGGTGGCGTGCAGGCCCGATGGACGGGTATGCAGCACGCTGCCGGCGTAGCACAGGCGGGTGATCGATTCGCGGTTGAGCAGGTGGGCGTCGATGCGCGCCACCTGGGTGGTCATGTCGGCGCGCAGCCCGAGCAGGCGGCCGGACAGCTGGTCGACCACCTTGAAGGTACGCAGTTCGGTGTCCTGCCCCGCCCCGGCCAGCAGCGAGTCGACGTATTCGAGCAGCGGCGGCATGACCAGTTCGTAGCCGTACAGGCGGAAGGTGTCGAGCATCTTGCGGCGCAGATCCTCGATCTTGCGCGCTTCGGACGGCAAGACATCGGCGATATTTTCAGGCAGAAGCCAATTCGGCATGGGCAGACAGCTAACGGGTTGTTTTCAAGAGCGGCGAAGGCGCACGGCATGGACACGGGCGCGCCGGCGCACGGTGCGAGCGCCGAATCGGCAATTTTACCCGAAAATGATAAGGCGTAGGCAGGGGATGTTGGGTTGACAGGCGCAGGGGCTTGTCAGAGTGCCATTGTGCAACGCTTGTATAGACGAAAAACTTCCGGGTTAACGTAGCGTGGGCGGGTCTCCCGCCCACACGTTCAAGCAGCTCATGCACTGTCTGAACGCGTGGGCGGCAAAGCCGCCCACCCTACAAAAGCAAGCCCGGTTTTACTTGCCGCCCGGCTGCTTGAAGTACTTGAAGAATTCCGAGTTCGGATCCACCACCATCACGTCGCCGCGGTTCTTGAAGGTGGCGCGGTAGGCTTCGAGCGAGCGGTAGAACTTGGCGAACTCCGGGTTCTTGCCGAAGGACTCGGCATAGATCACCGATGCCTTGGCGTCGCCGTCGCCCTTGATCTTCTCGGCCTCGCGGAAGGCTTCGGCGATGATCACGGTGCGCTGACGGTCGGCATCCGCGCGAATCTGCTCGGATTCGGCGGCGCCGGTGGAGCGCAGTTCGTTGGCCACGCGCACGCGCTCGGCCTTCATGCGGTCGTAGACCGAGTTGTTGATCTGCTCGATGTAGTCGACGCGCTTGAGGCGCACGTCCACCACGCCCACGCCGATCTCCTTGGCTTCGGCGACCACCTTCTGCTTCACCGCTTCCATCACGGCGCCGCGCTCGCCCGAGATCACTTCGCGCACGGTGCGCTTGGTGATCTCGTCGTTCAGGGCCGCCTTGATGATCTGCGACAGGCGGTCGCGCGCACGGGCTTCGTCGCCGTTGAAGCTGACGTAGTACAGGCGCGGATCGGTAATACGCCATTTCATGAAGGCATCCACCAGGATGTTCTTCTTCTCGGCCGTGATGAAACGGTCGGCGTCGGGCGTGTCCAGCGTGAGGATGCGCTTGTCCAGGTAGAGCACGTTCTGGAACGGCGGCGGCAGCTTGAAGTGCAGGCCCGGCTCGGTGATCACGTCGCGCACCTGGCCGAGCGCGAACACGATCGCGAAGCGGCGCTGGTCCACCACGAACACGGTCGAGGACAGCAGCATCAGGGCAATGAAGCCCGCCACAAAAAGAGTTACGAGGCGGTTCATTAACGGCTCTCCCGGTCACGTGAGGAATCGCGGCTCCGGCTGTCGCGCTGGCGCACCGAATCCATGGCTTGCATGACGTCCTGCGGCGGCGTCGTCTGGGGCACCTGCACCGGTCCGGAGCGGCTGCCGACGGCTTCGCTGCCTGCGGCCTGGCCGATCAGCTTGTCCAGCGGCAGGTAGATCATCGGGTTGCCCGTGCGCGAATCGACCATCACCTTGCTGGTGTTGGAGAAGATCTGCTGCATGGTGTCGATGTACATGCGGTCGCGCGTGACGGCCGGGGCCTTCGCATAGGCTTGCACCACCTGGTCGAAGCGCGCCGCGTTGCCGAGGGCGTTCTCGACCACCATCGAGCGGTAGGCTTCGGCGTCCTGCTGCAGGCGGAAGGCCTGGCCGCGCGCCTGCGGGATGACCTGGTTGGCGTAGGCCTCGCCTTCGTTGCGGGCACGGGCGCGATCCTGGCCGGCCTTGACGGCGTCGTCGAAGGCTTCCTGGACCTGCTCCGGCGGCTGCACGCCCTGCATGGTCACGTTGGTGACCAGCGCGCCCAGCGCGTAGCGGTCGAGAATCGTCTGCATCATCTGGTGCACGTCGGCCGCGACCTTTTCGCGGCCTTCGTACAGGACGAAGTCCATCTTGCTCTTGCCGACCACCTCGCGGATCGCGGTCTCGGCGACCTGGCGCACGGTCTCGTCGTTCTCGCGGTTGTTGAAGAGCCACTGAACCGGATCTTTCAGCGTGTACTGGACCGCGAACTGGATGTCGATGATGTTCTCGTCGTCGGTCAGCATCAGCGCCTCTTGCGGCTGCTTGTTGCGGACGTTCGCGCGATAGCCGATCTCGGCGGTGCGGATCTGCGAGACGTTGACGGTTTCGTGGGCCTGGATCGGGTACGGCCAGCGCCAGTTGAAGCCGGGGCCGGTCTTGTGGCTGAGCTTACCGAAGGTGGTGACGACACCGACCTGGCCTTCCTGCACGATGAAGGCGCCGCTCGCCAGCCAGATCAGGCCGACGATGACCGCCACCACGCCTGCGGTGACGCTGGCGCCGCGCGATTCGCCCCGGCCGGACGGGCCGTTGCCGCCGTCGCCGCCGTTGTTACGGCCGCCGAACAGGCGGTTCAGGCGGGCATTGAAGTCGCGCCAGAGCTGGTCGAGGTCGGGCGGGCCTTCGCCCGGCCGACGGCCTTCCTGGGCCTTGGGGTCCCCCTGGGGCCGGTGGCCCCAGCGAGGGTCGTTGAGCGACAGTTTGATGCCGCAACGCTTGAGTAAAGAAACGAGCATAGGCTAGTGTGGCCCGAGATGGGTGGAGGTTGTCATATTGTTCTCTGCAGGATTGACCAGGGAGCCGCCCACCGCCGGTTCTTCCCCGTCCTGCCTGTTCTCTTCGAGGCGCACATCGCGCTGCGCGCCGGACTGCGTGTCCGTGCGCGCCGCCGTCGCCGCTTCGACGATGGCTTCGCGCAGCAGGTCCAGGCCGGCTCCGCTGTGGGCGCTGATGAAAACGCGGCTGATCTTATCATATTCATCACGCTCGATCCCGGGCTCCAGCCCGGCCGCATCGATCTTGTTCCAGACCAGGATCTGGGGCACATGATCGGCGCCGATCTCGCGCAGCACCTCGTTGACCTGCTCGATCTGCTCCATGCGCACCGGCGAATTGCCGTCGACCACGTGCAGCAGCAGGTCGGCGTGGATGGTTTCCTCGAGCGTGGCGCGGAAGGCGGCGACCAGCTGGTGCGGCAGTTCGCGCACGAAGCCGACGGTATCGGAAATCACCACGCTGCCCACTTCGTCGCCCAGGTAGAGGCGGCGGCTGGTGGTGTCGAGTGTGGCGAACAGCTGGTTCGCGACATACACCCCGGCCTTGGTGAGGGTATTGAACAAGGTCGACTTGCCGGCGTTGGTATAGCCGACCAGCGACACCGAAAAGGTCTGGTTGCGACCGCGCTGGCGGCGCTGGGTCTCGTGCTGCTTGCGCAGCTTGGTGAGCTTGATGCGCAATTGCTTGACGCGCTCGCCGATCAGGCGGCGGTCGGTCTCGAGCTGGGTTTCGCCGGGACCGCGCAGGCCGATACCGCCCTTCTGGCGCTCGAGGTGGGTCCAGCCGCGGATCAGGCGCGTGGCCAGGTGCTGCAGCTGGGCCAGTTCCACCTGCAGCTTGCCCTCGTGGCTCTGGGCGCGCTGGGCGAAGATGTCGAGGATCAGGCTGGTACGGTCGACCACGCGCACTTCGAGACGGCGCTCGAGGTTGCGCTGCTGGGCAGGCGACAGGGCGTGGTTGAAGATGACGATGTCGATCGCCTCGGCCTTGCAGGCCATCTTGATTTCGTCGGCCTTGCCGCTGCCGACGAAATGGGCGGGATCGGGACTGCTGCGCTTGGCCGTGATCGTGGTGATCGGTTCGGCGCCGGCGGAGCGCGCAAGCAGGGACAGCTCTTCCAGGCTGGCGGTGAAATCGCCAGCGCCAAAATCGATGCCGACCAGCGCTGCGCGCATGGTGTTGTTGCCGGGGGCGTCAGCCATCGGCCTTACTCGGCTTCGGAGTCGAGGTTAAGGTTGACGGCGCGAGCCGGGACGACGGTGGAAATGGCATGCTTGTAGACCATCTGGGTCACGGTATTACGAAGCAGGACGACGTACTGGTCGAAGGATTCGATATGGCCTTGCAGTTTGATGCCGTTGACCAGGTAGATGGAGACGGGGACGTGCTCCTTGCGCAAGGCGTTCAGGAATGGGTCTTGTAACAGTTGCCCTTTGTTGCTCATAACAGCTCCGTAATGTTGTTGTAGTTAAGTGGGTATAAATGCAAATTTGAGGCAATTTGCCTTTTTTCAAGTGCTTGGGCCACATTCCGCTGAGGCGAATGAAAGCCCTGAGCTACTGTAACCTGTTTTGCCACTTTTTGTCGTACTGCTACGGCTATTTCTGCTCCTTGGCAAATGGGTTCTTGCCGCTCTTGAGCTCGATACGAACCGGGGTGCCGACCAGATTGAAGGTGTCACGGAAATGCCGCTCCAGGTAGCGCTTGTAGGGCTCGCTGACGGCTTCCAGCGCGTTACCGTGGATGACGATGATCGGCGGATTCTGTCCGCCCTGGTGGGCGTAGCGCAGCTTGGGACGCGTGCTGCCCTTGCGCTTCGGCTCCTGCTTTTCGATTGCTTCCTGCAGCGCGCGGGTCAGGCGCGGGGTCGACAGGTTGGCGGTGGCGGCGGCATAGGCGGCGTCCACCGACTTCATCAGCTGGCTGATGCCGGTACCCTTGAGCGCCGACACGAAGTGGGTTTTTGCGAAGGACAGGAAGTCCAGCTTGCGGTCGAGGTCGATCTTGACCTCGTCGCGGTCATCCGACTGCAGGCCATCCCATTTGTTCACCGCCACCACCAGCGCCCTGCCCGACTCCAGGATGAAGCCGGCAATGTGGGCGTCCTGCTCGGAGATGTCCTGCTGGGCGTCGAGCAGCAGCACGATCACGTTGGCGTCCGAGATCGACTGCATGGTCTTGACCACCGAGAATTTCTCGATCGCCTCGAAGATCTTGCCGCGGCGGCGGATGCCGGCGGTGTCGATCAGCGTGTATTTCTTGCCTTCGCGCTCGAACGGCACTTCGATCGAGTCGCGGGTGGTGCCCGGCATGTCGAAGGCGATCACGCGCTGCTCGCCGACCAGGGTGTTGATCAGGGTCGATTTGCCGACGTTCGGGCGGCCGACGATGGCGATCTTGATGCCATGGTCGGGATGCTCGGGTTCGTCTTCTTCGTCGGTACGGTTCGCGAAGGCGACATCGAGCGCCTCGTTCACCAGGTCGTGCACGCCGTCGCCGTGGGCGGCGGAGATGACGTAGGGGTCGCCCATGCCGAGTTCGTAGAAGTCGGCGGTGACCGAGGTGTACTTCATGCCCTCGGACTTGTTAACCACCAACATGACCTTGCGGCCCGACTTGCGCAGGTAATCGGTGATGGTCTTGTCGTGCGGGGTCAGGCCCTGGCGACCGTCGACGATGAACACGACGACGTCGGCTTCGGCCACCGCCTGGCGCGTCTGCAGCGCCATCTCGTGCATGATGCCCTCTTTGGCCACCGGTTCGAAACCGCCGGTGTCGATGACCAGGAACGGGCGTTCGCCGATCCGGCCTTCGCCATAGTGGCGGTCGCGGGTCAGGCCAGGGAGGTCGGCAACCAGCGCGTCCCGCGAACGGGTCAGGCGGTTGAATAGGGTCGACTTCCCGACGTTCGGGCGACCAACGAGTGCAATTACCGGCTTCATGGTGTTATTTTATTCGACCGCAATGGCGGCCACAGTTCCATTTTGTGTTTGAAAAATCAGGTGCGATCCAGCCACCAGCGGAGTGCCGATGACGGCGCTGCCATCAAGGGAGGCGCGCGCAAGGAAGGATCCATCCTCGCGCGACAGGAAATGCACGATGCCCTGGTAGTCGCCCACGGCCACGGCGCGGCCATAGGAGACCGGGGTCGACAGCCGGCGGAAGCTCAGCTTGTCGTTCTTCCAGGCGCTCGATCCGGTGTCGCGGTTGAAGGCGAACAGCGCGCCCTTGTCGTCCGGCGCGAACACGAAGCGCTGGTCGACGGCGACGCCGACTTCGGACGACAGGTCGCGGGTCCACTTGGCCGAACCGGCGGCGGCGTCGAAGCAGCCGACGCGGCCCTGGTAGGACACCGCGCAGACATCGCCTTCGAACAGCACCGGGGCGCCACCGATGTCGGTCACGCGCTCGAGTTCGGTCGCGCCGCGCGCCACGCCCACTTCCAGGTCCCAGCGCGGTGCGCCGGTCGCCAGGATGAACGAGGACAGGCGGCCGGCCGGCTGGGCGATGATGACGTCGCTGCCGTTGATGATCATGCCCGGCGCGGTGCGCAGGGTCAGGGCCGGCGAGGTGCGCTGCACGGTCCATTTCTTTTCGCCGGTCTGGGCGTCCAGGCCGACGATGCGGTTGTCCAGGCTGCGTGCGACGACGATGCCCTGCCCCACCACCGGCGAGGACAGGATCTCGCTCGACAGCTGCGCGGTCCACAGCTTCTTGCCATCCATGTCGAAGGCCAGCACGGTGCCCTTGGCGCCGCCGACCACGATCAGGTTGCCGTCGGTGCCGACGCCGGCGCTCAGCTCGGTGCCGGCCTTGGTGCGCCACAGCTGCTTGCCGGTGGCCGCTTCGACGCGGGCGATGTCGCCGCCGCCGCCGGCCACCACCACGGTGTTGCCGGCCAGCGCCGGCGAGAAGCTGTACGGTCCGGCCTTGCCGATGTCGAGCTTCCATGCGGTACGCACGGCCATCGTCGCCTTCAGCTCGACCAGCGGCGCCGGCTGGTCGGTCTTCGGCTTGGAGAAGGGATTGAGCGAGCTGAAGGAGGGCATCGAGGGAAGGCTCGAGCAGCCCGTCATCAGGGCCAGTACACCAACACCAACAAGTTTGCTGCTAATACGCATATTCTTTAACCTTGTTCCTGGACTGTAGAAACCGCGAAACCCGCGCGCGCCTTGGCGGCGGGCGCGGGCCTGTCAATCTTGGGTATTACGCGGCTGCCTTGGCGTCTGCGGCTTGCGCCGGCACCGTACCGCCGATGGCTTCGAGCTTCACCTGGACCAGCTGGCGGCCCGGGTTATCCTTGTGCATCGCCGCCAGCGCGGCCACGTAGGCCTGGCGCGCCTCGGCAATCTTGTTTTGCGCCACCAGCACGTCGCCCTTGCGGTCCGCCACTTCGGCCGAGAACTGCGCCGGGAAGCTCTGGCCGAGCAGCTTGAGCGCGGCGTCGTAGGCCTTCTCGTCGAGCAGCACGCCGGCCAGGCGCAGCTTGGCGATGGCCTGGTATTCCTCGTCGCCGTGGTCCACCGCCCACTGCAGCTGGGCCTTGGCGGTCTTCAGGTCGGTCGCGTCGAACGCGGCCTTGGCGGCGGCCAGCGCCGCCATCGGCGCGTAGACCGTGCCCTCGTACTTGTTCTGGATGTCGCCGGCGATGCGCTGGGTCTTGGCGTTGTCGCTGGCCGCCAGCGCCGCCTGGAGTTCGTCGTACAGCGCCGAGGCCTCGACGGCCTGGGTGCGCTTGTGCGATTGCCAGAAATTGTAGCCGGCGTAGGACAGCAGCGCGACGATCAGCACGCCCATGATGAGGTTGCCGAAACGCGCCCAGAAGGCCTTGAAGTTCGCTATCTGTTCCTGTTCTTCGAGATCGTATGCCATGGTCTGCTCTGTGTTGTTCTAGTGGTGGTGGATCGGTGCTGTTGCCGCCCGCTGAAGGCGATCAGGGACGGTGGTGATGCCCGTGCTCGTTGCAGTTCTCGTCGTCGCAGTCGTGCTCGCCGCCGCCGACGATCTGGTCGACCACATGGTCGACCACGTTCTCGAAGGCGACTTTGGCCTGCTGCTGTTCGCCGCCCTGGCTGGCGAATTCGCCGCGCATGGCCTTGACCACGGCCTGGCCGGAAGCAATCTCGTCTTCGCCGATGATCACGGCAAAGGCCGCGCCGCTGCCGTCGGCCTTCTTCATCTGGCTCTTGAAGCTGCCCGCGCCTGCCGGCGTTGCGCAATGTAACACAACATCCAGGCCGGCATCCCGAAGACGCTCGCCCAGGATGAAGGCCTGAGCCTGGGCTTGCTCGCCCTGGTGGACCAGGTACACGTCGCACTGCGCCGGGGCGGCGCTGTCGCCCAGCCCCTTCATCAGCTCGATGATGCGCTCGATGCCCATCGCGAAACCGATCGCCGGGGTGGCCTTGCCGCCGAACTGTTCGATCAGCGGGTCGTAGCGCCCGCCCGCGCAGATCGTGCCCTGCGAGCCCAGCTCGTCGGTGACCCACTCGAACACGGTGCGGTTGTAGTAGTCGAGGCCGCGCACCAGGCGCGGGTTGATGGTGTACTGCACCGCGTTGCGGTCGAGGATCTTCTTCAGGCCGTTCAAGTGGGCCAGCGACTCCTCGCCCAGGTAGTCGAGCAGCTTGGGCGCGCCGTTGACCATGTCCTGCATCGCCGGGTTCTTGGTGTCCAGGATGCGCAGCGGATTGCTGTGCAGGCGGCGCTTGGCCTCGGCGTCGAGGATGTCCTCGTGCTGTTCGAGATAGGCGATCAGGTCGGCGCGGTGGCGCAGGCGCTCGTCGGCGTTGCCGATCGAATTCAGCTCGAGACGCACGTTCTGCAGGCCGAGGTCGTCCCACAGGCGGCGGCACAGCATGATCAGCTCGGCGTCGATGTCCGGGCCCGAGAAGCCGACGGCTTCGGCGCCGAACTGGAAGAACTGGCGGTAGCGGCCGCGCTGCGGGCGCTCGTGGCGGAACATCGGGCCCTTGTACCACAGGCGCTTGGGGCCGTCGTACACCAGGTTATGTTCCAGCACGGCGCGCACCACGCCGGCGGTGCCTTCCGGACGCAGGGTCAGCTGGTCGCCGTTCATCGAATCCTCGAAGGAGTACATCTCCTTCTCGACGATGTCGGTGACGGCGCCGATGGCGCGCGCGAACAGCGAGGTATCCTCGACGATCGGGGTGACGATCTTCTGGTAGCCGTAGCTCTTCAGGATGGTCTCGGCGGTGTTCTCGAACAGCTCCCACATCGGTGCGTCTTGCGGGAGGATGTCGTTCATGCCTTTGACGGCGACGATTTTTTCTGGTTTGGACATAGTTTCTTTCGCTCTTGTAGGGTGGGCGGCTCCGCCGCCCGCGCGTTCAACTCACGGATGCACTGTGGCAGAGCACCAGGAAGTTGGACGCGTGGGCGTTTGTAATTCCGGGCACTGCCCGAAATTACCCCGCCCACCCTACCAATTCATTCCGTCACCGCTTCGCGGCTGTAGTTCTTCTGTACGTAATTCAGCACGATGGTCTTGAACTCGTCCACGATACGCTCGCCGCGCAAGGTGGCGAACTTCTGGCCGTCGACGAACACCGGCGCCGCCGGCGATTCGCCCGTACCCGGCAGGCTGATGCCGATGTTCGCGTGCTTCGATTCGCCCGGGCCGTTGACGATGCAGCCCATCACGGCCACGTTCATCGCTTCCACGCCCGGATAGGTCTTCTTCCACTCCGGCATCTGCTCGCGCAGGAAGGTCTGGATGTTGTCCGCCAGCTCCTGGAACACGGTCGAGGTCGTGCGGCCGCAACCCGGGCAGGCGATCACCATCGGGGTGAACTTGCGCAGGCCCATGGTCTGCAGGATTTCCTGGCCGACCACGACTTCCCTGGTGCGGTCGCCGCCCGGTTCCGGCGTGAGCGAGATGCGGACGGTGTCGCCGATGCCTTCCTGCAGCAGCACCGACAGTGCAGCGGTCGAGGCGACGATGCCCTTGCTGCCCATGCCGGCCTCGGTCAGGCCCAGGTGCAGCGGGTAGTCGCAGCGACGCGCCAGTTCGCGGTAGACCGCGATCAGGTCCTGCACGCCCGACACCTTGCACGACAAAATGATCTTGTCGCGCGCCAGGCCCACTTCTTCGGCGCGCACCGCGTTCTCGATCGCGGAAGTGATGAGCGCTTCGTACATCACGGCCTGGGCGCTCCAGGGCGTGGCGCGCGCGGCATTCTCGTCCATGATGCGGGCCAGTAGCGTTTGATCCAGGCTGCCCCAGTTGACGCCGATGCGCACCGGCTTGTCGTATCTTGCCGCGATCTCGATCATCTGGGCGAACTGGGTGTCGCGCTTGGCGCCCTGCCCCACGTTGCCCGGGTTGATGCGGTATTTCGACAGCGCCTGCGCGCATTCCGGATAGTCGCGCAGCAGCAGGTGGCCGTTGTAGTGGAAGTCGCCCACCAGCGGAGTGTCGATCTCCATGCGGTCGAGCTGTTCGCGGATCGCCGGCACCGCGGCGGCGGCGGCCGGCGTGTCCACCGTGATGCGCACGATCTCGGAACCGGCGCGCGCCAGTTCCTTGACCTGGATCGCGGTGCCGATCGCGTCGGCCGTATCGGTGTTGGTCATCGACTGCACCACCACCGGCGCATCGCCGCCGACCCAGACGGTACGCGCGCCGTGCGAAACCGCGACCTTCCGGCTGGCGCGGCGCGCGAGCGGGCCCGAGGGAATCGGTTGGCCGAGGCAGGATTCGTTCACGATCATGTTCTGTTCCCGATCTTTCATTCTTTACTTCAAGGACACTTGCGCGAATGTCTTGCCCGGCACCTGCTGCAGGGCGACCGCCGCGCCACGCAGGGTGGCCGTCACGCCGGCAGGGTTACCGACGGTCAGCACGACCGGTCCGGCGACCTCGACGGTTTCCAGCGAACCGGCCTTGACCTCGCGCCAGATCAGCGGCTTGCCGCCGCCGACCGGACGCACGCCGATCCAGGCGTCTTCACGCACGTTCAGCACGAGCGCATTGGCGCCCGCGGCCGCCGCGCTTGGCGGCGCCGCCGCCGGCACTGCCGCGGCGACGGCAGGCGCCGGCGTCGTCACGGCGGAGGCCGGCGCGGACGGCGTCGCGCCTGGCGTGCCCGAGGGAGCGGCCGCTGCCGGCGCAGTGCCTTCGCCGGCGGGCGCCGGCACCGAGATCAGCGGCACCGACGGGTGCTGCAGCGCATCCTGCGCAGGCAAGGGGGTGGCGCCCTGGAGTGCCGGCGCGGCCACCGGCGACTCGAGCACGGCGGTGCTGGCGCCATCCGCCGGGCGGCTGCCCGGGAGCAGGCCGAAGTGCCACAGCGCGAAGCCGGCCGCGATCACGGCCGCGGCGCCGAAGAAGGCGCCGGTCGGCACCTTGCTGCGCTTGCCGCCGATCGGGAAGCGGCTTTGCGAGAACGAGGCCGGGCGCTGTTCGCGGCGCGGAATCGATGCGGTCGCGCCGGCCTGGGCTTCCGGCGGCATGTTCATCGGGATCGCTGCCACCAGCGGGGTGGCGTCGATCTTCAGGAGTTTGGCGTAGGCGCGCACGAAACCGCGCGTCACGGCCGGGCTCGGGAGCGAAGCGTGATCGCCGGCTTCCAGCGCCACCACCTGGCGCGGCGCCAGCTTCAGCTGGTCGGCCACCTGCTCCACGCTCCAGCCCATCGCTTCGCGCTGGGATTGCAGGGTCTTGCCGGGGACGCCGGCGTCGTTACCCGGCGTGGCCGGCTGGTCTGCATGCTCGTTCATTGTCCTCGTCTCACTTTGAGTGTTTCACTCATCAAATGCGCCGCGCTCGAAGGCCGTGTACTCGGGCGAACCGGGGAAGCGCCGCCGCAGCTGGGCTGCCAGGCTGGCCTCGCGGGTCCGGTCGCCCAGCTTGCGCTGCACGCGCAGCGCCAGCCAGAGCGCATCGGCCGACAGCGTGTCGAGTTTCGACGTCTCGATCAGGCGGTTAATGAAAAAACCGGCGCGCTGGTAGTCGCGCCGCTCGTAATAGATCCGCGCCAGGCCGGCATTCGTGGCCTGCAGGTCAGGGTTGTAGCGCACGGCCTCCAGCAGGTAGCGCTCGGCGGCCTGGAAATCGCGGCTGCGGATGCTGCACACGCCCGCATTCACCAGCGCGCTCACCGGCGTCCGGTAGGCCCGGTCGCGCAGCGCCGCATCGAAGTAAGGCATCGCCTGCGCCGGCTTGTCCAGCGACTGGCACAGGAAGGAACCGTAGTTGTTCGACAGCTCCGGGTTGCCCGGCTCGATGCGCAGCGCGGTCCGGTAGTTCTCGTCGGCCAGCGCCAGCCTGCCCATCGCGGTGTAGATCAGGGCCCGCAGGCCGTAGGCCTCGGCATTGTCCGGCTCGGCGGCGATCGCCTTCTTGACCTCGTCCAGCGCGGTGTCGTACTGGGCGTTCTGGTAGTAGCCGACCGCCAGCTGCATGCGGATCGAGGCGCGCTTCTCCGCCGCCGTCTGGTCCGACGCGGTCTTCAGTTCGCCGCCGCCATTGCCGGCGCAGCCCGCCAGGAGGGCAAGCGCGAACACGGGCGCGACCAGGAACGCAGCGCGGCCGGCGAAGCGCGCCATCAGGACGGGATCTCCACGATGCGGCCGAAGTCGGCGCCGAACTTGTTCTGGTACTCGGCCATCTTTTCCATGCGCTGGGCCACGCGGGTGCGGTCCTGCACCTCGCCGGCCAACTGGCCGCAGGCGGCGTCGATGTCGTCGCCGCGCGTCTTGCGCACGGTGGTCACGATGCCGGCGTCCATCAGCACCTGGGCGAAGGCCTTGATGCGCGGGTTCTTCGAGCGCGTCAGGCCCGATTCCGGGAACGGATTGAACGGGATCAGGTTGAACTTGCAGTTCACCCCGACGGCCGGATCGTTCACCAGGGCGATCAGTTCGCGCGCATGCTCGTCGCTGTCGTTGAAGCCGTCGAGCATGCAGTATTCGAAGGTAATGAAGTCGCGCGGGGCGAATTCGAGGTAGCGCTTGCAGGCGGCCAGCAGCTCGCGCAGCGGGTATTTCTTATTCAACGGCACCAGGATGTCGCGCAGGGCGTCGTTCGACGCGTGCAGCGACACCGCCAGGGCCACCGGCACGTCCTGCGCCAGCTTGTCGATGTTCGGGACCACGCCCGAGGTCGACAGCGTCACGCGGCGGCGCGACAGGCCGTAGGCGTTATCGTCGAGCATCAGCTTGAGCGCGGTGACGGTCGGCTCGTAGTTGAGCAGCGGCTCGCCCATGCCCATCATGACCACGTTGGTGATCTGGCGCTCGCCCTTCGGGCCCGGCTCGATGCCCTTGGTACGGCGCAGCTCGAACTCGGCCATCCACAGCTGGCCGATGATCTCGGCCACGGTGAGGTTGCGGTTGAAGCCCTGCTTGCCGGTCGAGCAGAAGCGGCAGTTGACGGCGCAGCCGGCCTGCGTCGAGATGCACAGCGTGCCGCGGTTTTCTTCCGGGATGAACACGGTTTCCACGGCGTTGCCGTTGCCGACGTCGACCAGCCACTTGCGGGTGCCGTCCGTCGAGGTATGGTCGCTGATGATGCCGGGGGCACGGATCTCGGCGCGGGTCTTGAGTTTTTCGCGCAGCGACTTGGCCAGGTCGGTCATGTCGTCGAAGTCTTGCGCTCCGAACTGGTGGATCCAGCGCTGCAGTTGCTTGGCCCGGAACGGTTTCTCACCCAGCTCGGCGCAGTACGCAATGAGTTGCGCGGGATCGAAGTCCAGCAGGTTGGTGAGCGTCGTCATGGCAAAATCCTTTATTCCTGAAACCACTCGCGCCGGCCCGGGGCCGCGGGCGAGTGGCTTACCTCTTTCAATTAGTCCGGGGAGAATTCGACCGGGGCGCGCCCGGACTGCGCTGCCATACCGGCCGTCCCCCTGCTAATTAACGCGAGTAGACGTTCAGTGCCGGGAAGAAGTACGCGATTTCCTGGGCAGCGGTTTCAGCGGCGTCCGAACCGTGGACGGCGTTGGCGTCGATCGAGTCGGCGAAGTCGGCGCGGATGGTGCCGGCGTCGGCTTTCTTCGGATCGGTCGCGCCCATCAGGTCGCGGTTCTTCAGGATCGCGCCTTCGCCTTCGAGCACCTGGATCATGACCGGACCCGAGATCATGAAGTTGACCAGGTCCTTGAAGAACGGACGTGCCGCGTGCACGGCGTAGAAGCCTTCGGCTTCGGCCTGCGACAGCTGGGTCATGCGTGCAGCGACGACTTTCAGGCCAGCGCCTTCGAAGCGGCTATAGATTTGGCCGATCACGTTTTTTGCAACTGCGTCCGGTTTGATGATCGACAGGGTGCGTTCGATTGCCATTTAAAAACTCCAATAAAAAGAAAGGTTTGGATCAAGAACTTGGTGAGAGTCTGCAACAACTTTTATGAACTCAATCAACCTTTAATTTTACCATACATCCCTCATATAACCGATATTGCAGCACTGGCAAGCAAAGTGGTAGAGTTGCACCGTAAAACCGTCCTGTTTTCATCCACGCTTAAGCTCCTTCGTGTATGTTTTCAGTGACGGCTCATCCATCAACCGGAGGCACCATGTTCCCTAATTCGCAACCCCGCAGCACGATCGACCTGACCAAAGCCGGTCGGGGCCAGGTCGCACGCAACAATGTCTTGCGCAACACCTACTGGCTGCTGGCGCTGTCGATGATCCCGACCGTGCTGGGCGCGTACCTCGGCGTGTCGCTCAACCTGATGGCCGGCATCGGCGGGTTGGGCTTCCTGGCCCTGATGCTGGTCGCGTTCGGCTTCATTTTCGCGATCCAGAAGTACAAGGATTCCGCCGTCGGCCTGGGCTTGCTGCTGACCTTCACCTTCATCATGGGCCTGATGCTGACCCCGCTGCTGCAGCACACCCTCGGCTACAGCAATGGCGGCACCCTGATCATGACCGCCTTCGGCGGCACCGCCTGCGTGTTCGCCGTGATGGCCAGCATCGCCACCACCTCCAAGCGCGACTTCTCGGGCATGGGCAGCTGGCTGATGGCCGGCGTGATCGTGCTGGTCCTGGCTGCGATCGCCAACATCTTCCTGCAGATGTCGGCCCTGACGATCGTCGTCTCGGTGCTGGCGATCGGCATCTTCTCGGCCTTCATCCTGTATGACGTGCAGCGCATCGTCAACGGCGGCGAGACCAACTACATCAGCGCCACGCTGTCGATCTACCTGGACGTGTACAACATCTTCACCAGCCTGCTGCGCCTGCTGGGCATTTTCGGCGGCGACGACTAAGCGGTTTCAGCCGCAATGAACAAGCCGACCCGCGGGTCGGCTTTTTTGTTGTCGCGTGCTAATGCGGTTTTCGTAGGGTGGGCAGGTCTCCTGCCCACGCGTTCAAATCACGGAGAAGCCGCCGGAGCGCTATTCATCCACCAACTATCGCCGCGTGGGCGTTTGTAATTCCGGGCGTTGCCCGAATTTACCCCGCCCACCCTGCGTCAAGCGGCGTCGGCGGGCACTTCGTACGCGGCGGCAGCGACCGGCTTCGGTCCCAGCTCGAACACCGCGATCGACTCCACGTGCGAGGTATGCGGGAACATATTGCACACCCCCGCCTTCTTCAGCACGTAACCTGCCTTGTGCACCAGGATGCCGGCATCGCGCGCCAGCGTCGACGGGCTGCACGAGACGTACACGATCCGCTGCGGCATCAGTTCCTCGTGGGTCTGGCGCAGCTCGGCCAGCGCCAGCGACAGCGCCATCGCGCCGTCGCGCGGCGGATCGACCAGCATGCGGTCGAATTTGCCCAGCACGACCAGGTCGTCCTTCGTCACTTCGAACAGGTTGCGGGTCGAGAACGCCGTCTTGGCCGCCAGCCCGTTGGCCTGTGCGTTCTCCAGCGCGCGCGTGGTCAGCGCGGTGCTGCCTTCGATGCCGACCACCTCGCCCGCCCGGGTCGCCAGCGGCAGCGTGAAGTTGCCCAGGCCGCAGAACAGGTCGGCCACGCGCTCGCCCGGCTGCACCGCCAAGAGGCGCAGCGCCTTCGACACCAGCACGCGGTTGATCTGGTGGTTCACCTGGGTGAAATCGGTCGGCTTGAAGGGCATGCGAATGCCGAACTCGGGCAGCGTGTAGTAGAGCTCCTTGCCCAGGGGGTAGTACGGATAGGCCGTGTCCGGGCCCTTCGGCTGCAGCCACCACTGGATGTCCCACTTGTCGGCGAAGGCTTTCGCCAGTTCCTCGTCGGCCGGGCTGAGCGGGGCCATGATGCGCAGCACCAGCACCGTGACTTCTTCGCCGATCGCGACCTCGATCTGCGGAAGCTGGTTGTAGATCGACAGCTGGCCGATGAATTCGCGCAGCGGCACGATCAGGCGGGCGACGTGGTCCGGCAGGATCTCGCAGTAGGTGATGTCGGCCACGTAGGACGAGGCGCGCTCGTGGAAGCCGACCAGCACCCCGCCCTTCTTGGCCACGTGGCGCACCGACAGGCGCGCCCGGAAGCGGTAGTCCCAGGTCGGGCCGTACAGCGGACGCATGATGTTCTCGGACTTCACCTTGCCCAGGTGCCAGAGGTTGTCCTCGAGCACGCGCTGCTTCATCGCCACCTGGCTTGATGCCTCCAGGTGCTGCATCGAGCAGCCGCCGCAATAGCCGAAATGCTTGCACTTCGGCTCCACGCGCATCGACGAGGCGCGCTGCAGGGTGAGCATGCGGCCCGACTCCCAGTTCTTCTTCTTGCGCAGCGTCTCGAAACTGACGCGTTCGCCCGGCAGCGCGCCTTCGACGAAGATGACCTTGCCCGGCGTGCCGTCTTCATTCTCGAGGTGACCGACGCCGCGCGCGTCGGCATCCAGGGCTTTGATGTCGATGAAAATTTCTTGCATGGTGGTGAATAAAAGAAGTGGGCACAGGACAGGCTGTGCAGGGAGTTCGCAAATAAAAAATGGGCGCATTCGCCCGGCGGAGATGATAACAAGGAAATGGGGTGGCCGCTACCGGGAGGGCCGGCCTGGCGACGGCAGCCCCTACAACAGCGAGTCGCGCACCACGCCGCGCGCCGCCATCGCCCGCTTGAGCTTGACCAGCGCCTCCTGCTGGATCTGGCGCACCCGTTCGCGCGTCACGCCCATCTCTTCGGCCAGGGTCTCGAGCGTGGCCGGATCGTCGTTGTCCAGGCCGAAGCGCCGCGTCACCACCTGGCGCTGCTTGTCGGGCAAGCGCCCCAGCCAGTCGCGCACCAGCAGCGTCATTTCGTGATGCTCGGCGCGGGCGTCCGGACTGGCCTCGCCATCGTCGGGCAGCATGTCCATCAGGCTGGAAGTGGGGTCGTTGTCGAGCGGGGCGTCGAGCGAAGCCGCGTGCTCGGACAGCGCCAGGATGTCCTGCACCTCTTCCACCGGCCGGCCCACCAGGCTGGCGATGTCTTCGCAGGTGGCTTCCTTGCCGTCGTGCTTCTGGGCCTCGAGGTGGTACTTGGCGCGCAGGACCCCGTTGAGTTCGCGCACCATGTGCACCGGCAAGCGCACCGTGCGCGCCTGGTTCATGATGGCGCGCTCGATGCTCTGGCGGATCCACCAGGTGGCGTAGGTGGAAAAACGGAAGCCGCGCTCGGGCTCGAACTTGTCGATCGCGCGCATCAGTCCGATATTGCCTTCTTCGATCAGGTCGAGCAGCACGACCCCGCGGTTGATGTAGTGCTTGGCGATCGAGACGACCAGGCGCAGGTTATGCTCGATCATCTTCTGGCGCGCCGCGAAGTCGCCCGCCTTGGCCAGGGTGGCCACCTGGACTTCCTCGGCCGCGCTCAGGAGCGGCCGGGTGCCGATCTGGTTCAGGTAGTGCTGGGTGGTGTCGGTGGCGAGCTCGGCCTGCAAGACCTTGCGCAGCTCGTCCACCGTGTCGACGGCCGGCTCGATCTCGGGGACGCTCGCCAGCACCTCGGCCCCATCGGCCGCAAGCGCACCGTCGCGTTCCGGTTCGTCCGGAAACTCGTCTGTCTCCTGCTGGTCCAGCGAGTGCGGCGGCTGCGTCATACCCTCCCTACCCTTCCCACCTTTTATCGGCCGGGCAGGAACCTCGACGGATCGACGGGTTTGCCCTGTTGGCGGATCTCGAAATGCAATTTGACCGAGTCGGCGTCCGAATCGCCCATTTCCGCAATCATCTGGCCCTTGGCCACGTTATCGCCTTCCTTGACGACGATCTTGCGGTTGTGCGCGTAGGCCGACAGCAAGCTGTTGTTGTGCTTGACGATCACGAGGTTACCATAACCCCGGATGCCACTACCAGCGTACATCACCTTGCCGGCGCCTGCCGCCACCACCTGTTGTCCGGGACGGCCGGCGATATCGATGCCCTTGTTGCGGCCTTCGTCGAAGCTGGCGACGATGCGGCCGTCGGCCGGCCACATCCAGCTCAGCCGGTCTTCGTCGCCGGCGCCCGCGGCGCTGCCGGCAGCGACAGCGGGGGCCGGGGCGGCCGCCGGCGTTGCAGCGACGGGACGGACCGGCTCGTTGCGTGCCGGCGCATCCGACGGGTTGGCGGCGACGCTATCGCTGTAGGGCTGCTTGTCGGCGCGCGGCGCGCTCTTGCGCGGCGGCGTCGGGCTCGGCGGCATCGGGACGGGCTGGGTCTGCACGTTGGCGGCGCGCTCGCCGCGTTCCGGCGGCGCGACGCGCAAGACCTGGCCGACCTTGATGTCGTCCGGATCGCGCAGCTTGTTCCAGGCGACCAGGTCGCGGTAGTCTTCGCCGTTGTCCAGCGCGATGCGCAGCAGGGTGTCGCCGCGGCGCACGGTGTACATGCCCTTCTCGTCCTTCGCGTCGTCGGCGCGGGTGGCCGGAGCCGGGCGCGCCTGCGACGCTTTCGGGCCGGCGGTACGCTCGACAACCGGGGCCTGGCGCGTGACGGAGTTACAACCGGCCAGCAGGCCGAGGGCGAGGGTGAGCAGTGCTAATCGGGGTGCTTGGTTCATTGTCTTTCTGTTTCTGTTCATGTTCTGTGGCGCGCTGCCCGGCTCCAGGCCAGGCGCTGCACGCGGCGGACATCGGCGGCCGAAGCCATGCCGATCGGGCCAGGCTCTTCAACGCCGGCGGAGCCGGTCGCGTTGACCCGGCAGTAGTGGCACCAGGCAGGGCCGGGCATCGGCGCGGCGCCAGGGCGCACGCCGGCGCGCGGACACGCCGCGCTAAATGGTACCGGGACGCAGCGGCACGAAATGGCACGCTTCCAGCGTTTCGCTGGCCCATTCGCTCTTGCCGATGCGGGTAATGCGTTGCAGGTGCTGGACCTGGGCGCCGACCGGCGCGACGAGGTGCGCGCCGACGGCCAACTGTTCGAGCAGCGCACGCGGCACTTCGAGTCCCGCGGCTGCGAGGATGATGCCGTCGAAAGGCGCAACCTGCGGCAAGCCTAGCATACCATCGCCATATTGCAAACGCAGGTTCGAAATCCGCAGCGGCCGCAACTTGGTCTTGGCCAGCTCGTGCAGCGGCCTGATGCGCTCGATCGAATACACCTCGCGCGCCACGAAGGACAGCACCGCGGCCTGGTAGCCGCAGCCGGTGCCGATCTCGAGCACCCTGCCCAGCTGCCTGCCTTGCTGGGGCGAGGCGCGCGTGGCCTCGCGCATCGCCTCGATCATGCGCGCCACGATGTAGGGCTGCGAAATCGTCTGGTTGTGCCCGATCGGCAGCGAGGCATCGATGTAGGCTTGCGCGGACAGGGCCGGTTCGATGAACAGGTGGCGCGGTACCGCTTCCATCGCGCTTAGCACGACGCCGTCCTTGACGCCCTGGCGCGCCACGCGCGCCACCATGGCGCGCCGCAGCGCTTCCGATGCCATCAGCTCGGAACGCTGCGCGACCGGCGCGGAAGGCGTGTGGGCCTGGGCATAGCCGGGCGGACGCGCCGACGGCGCCGTCGAGGCCGCTCCCGCGCGCGTCCCCGTTCCCACTGCGCTGCTGGCATTGCGGGTGGCGGTCTGCGGCGTCGCCACCGGCGAGGGCGCGACCGGCTTGCGGATGCCGCCGCCGGTCACGGAGGACAGCGGCAGCGGAAAGGTGCTGCGCTTGTCGGTGCTGCGCGTGTCGCTCATATGATTCCCCGCAGCAGTTCCAGCTGGGCCTTGTGGGTCAGGTCGATCTGCAGCGGCGTGATCGACACGCAGCCCTGTGCGGTGGTGTGGAAATCGGTACCCTCGCCGGCGTCGCGGCAGGCGCCGGGCGCCCCGATCCAGAAGATTTCGCGGCCGCGCGGATCCTGCGAACGGATCACCGGCTCGGCCTGGTGACGGCGGCCGAGGCGCGCGGGGGTCAGCGGGCCGATCTGCTCGTAAGGCAGGTTCGGGATGTTCACGTTGAACAGGAAGGGCAGTTCGAGCTTGTCGAAGCGGCGCTCGACGATCTCGCGTGCGACCCGGGCGGCGGCGTCGACGTGGGCCCAGCCCGAGTGCACCTGCGAGAACGCGATCGCGGGGATACCAAACAGGTAGGCTTCGGTTGCGGCCGCCACGGTGCCGGAATACAGGGTATCGTCGCCCATGTTCTGGCCATTGTTGATGCCCGAGACGACCAGGTCGGGCGGGCTGTCCATCATCGCGGTCAGGGCGACGTGGACGCAATCGGTGGGGGTGCCATTGACAAAATGAAAACCGTTCGCCGCTTTCGTGACCGTCAGCGGACGGTCGAGCGACAGCGAATTCGACGCACCCGAGCGATTGCTGTCGGGTGCGACCACCACGATGTCCGCAATCGCGGACAAGGCATCGGCCAGCGCACTGATACCAGGCGCCAGGTAGCCGTCATCGTTACTGATAAGAATTCGCATGTACGCGATTTTACCTGAAGCAACGGTCGCTTCGTTCGTCGACGCTGCCTTTTTGTTTCCTGACGGCGATTTTTTGTGGCGCCGGATCGCCCGCCCCAGCGCACCGTATTGTCGTTAACGCAAGCCCTGTGGATGGTCGGGTGCGCTCCGGAACAGCGCCCCCTCCAGAGACGAGACCAGGCCCTTGTTGAAGGCCAGCGCCGCGTCCTTGTCCCCTTCCTGCAGGTAGACCTGCTCGATCATGGCCGTCACGCGCTTGCGTAGCGGAAGTGCCACACTCGGCCACTGCACCGAATGCGCCAGGCTGTCGGCCAGCGCCCGCGCTTCGTGCTGGCTGTCCCGGTCGATCAGGTCTTTCAGCTGGGCGCACTTGTGCTGCAGGCTGTCGAATACCGGGTGCGCATCGGGGTGCGCATCCGGGTGCTCATCGGGGTGGGCAACGCCGGGCGTGCGCTCCGGCAGCAGGGTGTGCGCAGCGTGGATGATGCGTACCGCCGCCATGTCGCCCTGGGCGGCAAGGATCCTGGTCAGCGCCTCGCGCGCCTGCAGGGTCGGCACCGCGTAGCGGCCGTCCTGGCGTTCGCGTCCGCGCAGCACGGCCTCGAGCAGGCGTCGTGCATTGCCGAGGTCGCCCATCTTCCCGAGCAGCTGGGCCAGCCGCTGTCCGCAGCGCAGCGTGTTTTCGTGCTCGCCGCCCTGCAGCCGCCGGCGGCCGTCGAGCACGCGCTCGAACAGCACCCGTGCGCGCTCGTTCTCGTGCTGCTCGCGCAGGGTGACGGCCAGGTCTTCGAGGCTGTCGAGCGTGGCCGGGTGGGCGTCGCCCCAGCGCCGCTCGCAGCTCGCCACCACCTGTTCGTGCAGGGCCAGCGCGCGTTCGCGCTCCCCGAGCCGGCCGAGCACGCGCGCCAGGCCCGAGCGGGCCGCCAGCGTTTCGGGATCTTCGGAATCGGTGCTGCGCGCGCACAGCCGGACCAGCTGTTCGTAGCTGCGGCGCGCCTCGTCCAGCCTGCCTCCCGTGAAGTGCAGCGCAGCCAGCGCGGCCAGGGCGGCGCGCGCCTCGGGGTGTTCCTCGCCCTGCACGGAACGGCGCAGCGCCAGGCTTTCGCCGAGCAGACCGGCCGCTTCGCGCTCGCGACCTTCTTTGTGGCAGAGCGTGGCGAGCCGCGCGAGCTGGCCGGCCAGCCGCGCGGTGGCCGCGGCGCCCTGCTCGGCGCGGGCGTGCGCGCTCGCCAGGCGCAGGCGCACCTCGGCCAGGGACTGCCATGGAAGACACCCATGGAGGAACCACGACAGCAGGCAGCTCGCGGGGCGCGCCAGCGCACCGCGCGCGGCGCCGCCGCTGTCGTCGATGGCGACGGCCTCGCACAGCGGCAACTGGACTTCGTCGAACCAGCTTTCCAGGCCCAGCAGGCTGGTGCCGTAGGCGTCGCGCAGCAAGCCTTCGCTACGCGCCTGGTAGCCGGCCATGCCATGCGCCGGATCGCCGCGGCGCCAGCGCTGGCCCGGGTCGCTGCGTGCGCCGTCGGCGGCGCACGCCACCGGATACACCAGCAGCGGCCGCTGTTCGTCCTCGTGCGTGCAGCGGTACTCGATAGCGCGCCGCACCACGCCCTCGAACCCGTCCAGGCTGCCGGGGCTGGGGGTGAACAGGCCGACCAGGCGGTCGGGCACCAGCGTGGTGCAGACACTGACGCTCGACGAGCGTCCGGCGCTGGCGGCCACCAGCACGTGGCGGAAGTGGCGCGCCATACGGGCGGCGAACCGGCGCGGCAGCGCCGGACAGGCATCGAACAGGGCGTCCCAGTCGAGACGCCCGGCGCGCTCGACGTAGGCATCGTCGAAGCGGCCGGCACGCATCAAATAAAGCGGATAGCGGCCGTCGGCGCGCCGGATATGGGGGCGCCAGTCGACCGCATCGAGCAGCTCGTCCGCCAGGCCAGCGGCGGCATCGTCGCGGGTGAGGCGCCGCAGGCGCAGTTCGTCGCGCAGCGCCCCGATGTACTCCACCAGCCCGGGCGCCTTGCCCTGCTCGTTATAGTTCTCGCTCTCGCTCTCGTCCTCGTCCTGCAGCGTGCCGAAGTAGCCGTGCAGCGAGGGCGATTCGAGGTCCCAGTCGATGACCAGCACCGGCGCCTGGGCCGTGTCGGCGGCCAGCTGCAGCGCCATCGCGGCCAGCAGGCCGTTGCGGGCCGGGCCGCCTTCGTAGGCGTAAAACGTGCTCACCTGACCGGGACTGTCCAGCGGCAAGAGCGTACCGGAAAGCGCAGGTGAAAGCGAAAGACGATCCTGTTCCATATGGCTCCTCATTTTTTCGGGAAGGTCAGGCTTGGCATCGCGCGCCATTCGGGTGGGACATCGGGAAGCTCGAATTGGTTGCAGTCATGGTTGGATGGCGTATGGATTTTTTGGCATTCGTAATGCTCGGCAATACGCCTGACCATCTTGTCGATGTCGGGGAGGAAGTCGGGATTCGACTTGAGGTCGGCGGTCGCCATCGTGAAATGCGAGAAGTCGACGTAGAACGTGCTGTCGGTAACCTGCGGCGGCAGCGATTCCGGATGCCGCGTCATGATGACCGGAATGATCAGGCGGCTCGGCAGCGGATACCAGGTGGCGCGCTCGCTTTCCAGCAGGCGCATGGCGGCGTACTCGCGCCGGGTGTAGGCGTGCGCCTCGTATTTGGGCGTATAAATGAGGATCATGCACACGCTCTCGCACATCGCGCGCGCGATCTTGCGGTCGAGGTCGTCGCCACCGCCCAACTGTTCGGTGTCGATGAATAGTTCGTCTTCGTTGTCGAAGTAGGGTTCGAGATAGCAGCGCAGCGCGTCGGCCAGGGCGTTCTTGAACCGGTTCATCAGTTCATGCCTGCCGTGCGCGTAGCTGAAGAAACATCCGTAACGGATCGCCATGCTGCCCTCCCCAATCAATGTGCTCACCGGCGCTCACTGGCTCACTTAGCGACTCTAGCGCCGGCGACCCCGGCCATTTTGCGGGCGCACAAGCGAGTTGGCGGACTCGGCAGCATCGACGCTGAAGCTGCCCTGCCGCGGCTTCAGGCATAATTCCGCTGATTAAGAAGTCGCCACATCCGCGACATCAGCCACATCAAGGAGAGCAAATGAAAGCCGTACGTTGCAAGGATTGGGGCCCGATCGACAGCCTGGTGATCGAAGAGCTGCCGGAACCGGTGCCGGGTGCGGGTGAAGTCCTGGTCGATGTGAAAGCGGCAGGCGTGAATTTCCCCGACGTGCTGACGGTGCAGGGCAAGTACCAGGTGCGACCGGAACTGCCTTTCACACCGGGAAATGAATTCGCCGGCAAGGTGTGCGCGGTGGGCGACGGTGTCAGCGGCTTCGCGCCGGGCCAGCCGGTGATCGGCTTCACGCGCACCGGCGCCTTCGCCGAGCAGGCCGTGGCGCCGGCCGAGGCCTTGATGCCGATACCGCCGGGCATGGACTTCGACACCGCCGCCGCGATCACCCTCACCTACGGCACCTCGCACCATGCGGTGGTGGACCGCGCCGCCCTGCAGCCGGGCGAAACCATGCTGGTGCTGGGCGCGGCCGGCGGCGTCGGCCTGGCGGCGATCGAGATCGGCAAGGCCATCGGCGCGCGCGTGATCGCGGCGGCGTCGAGTGACGACAAGCTGGCGGTCTGCCGCGAACACGGCGCCGATGTCCTGATCAACTACGAAAAGGAAGACCTGCGCGAGGCGCTCAAGGCCGCCACCGGCGGACGCGGACCGGACGTGATCTACGATCCGGTGGGCGGCCGCTACAGCGAGCCGGCGCTGCGCTCGATCGCGTGGCGCGGACGGCACCTGGTGGTGGGCTTCGCGGCCGGCGAGATTCCGAAGCTGCCCTGGAACCTGATGCTGCTGAAGGGCGCCTCGGTGATCGGCGTGTTCTGGGGCGAATTCGTGCGCAAGGAGCCCAAGGCAAACCTGGCGGCGATGCGCCAGATGCTGGGGTGGATGGCGGAAGGGAAACTCAAGCCGCTGGTGTCCCGGCGCTACAGGCTCGACGAGACGGCGCAGGCGCTGAACGACATGGCGGCGCGCAAGGTCACGGGCAAGGTCGTGATCTGCCCGTAACGTGTATCGGTTCGTGTAGGGTGGACGGCTATGCCGTCCGCGCGTCCAACACGTGCATGCAGGCCATGGAGCGGGCCGGGATACGACATGTGAACGCGCGGTCGGCGGAGCCGACCGCCCTACGCGTTCAGGTCCGCCGCTTCCGCCATGGTGCCCGGCTGGAAGAATTCGATCACTTCCGTCTGCACCCGCGTGCGCTTGAACGGCGGCAGGCTTTGCCAGATGCGGCGGCCATAGGGCTTGGTGATGATGCGCGGATCGCAGATCATCAGGACGCCGCGATCGTCGACGTCGCGGATCAGGCGCCCCGCCCCCTGCTTGAGCGTGATGATCGCTTCCGGCAGCTGGTGGTGCATGAAGCCGTTCAAGCCCTGCTTTTCCATCACCTCGATGCGGGCAGCCAGCACCGGGTCGTCCGGCGGCGCGAAGGGCAGCTTGTCGATGATGACCAGCGACAGCGCCTCGCCGCGCACGTCCACGCCTTCCCAGAAGCTCTGGCTGCCGACCAGCACGGCATTGCCGGCGTTGCGGAAGGAATCCAGCAATTCGGTGCGTCCGCGCTCGCCCTGCACGAACAGCGGGAAGTCCAGGCCGCGGGCGGCGAACTCCTCGCGCAGGCGCTCGGCCACCTTGTTGACCGCGCGGATGGTCGTGCACAGGAAGAAGGTGCGCCCGCCGGCCGCCTCGATCACCGGCAGCGCGGCGTCGACGCAGGCGTCGGTGTACTGGAAGGAATTCGGCTCCGGCAGCCCGGTGGGCACGTACAGGATGCCCTGCTCGCCGTAGTTGAAGGGACTGGGCCAGGTCATGGCCGGTTCGCCGCTCAGGCCCATCTGGTCGGAAAAGTGCTTGAAGTCGTTCTTCACCGCCAGGGTCGCCGACGTGAAGATCCAGCTGCGCGGCGTGCCTTCGCGCTGACTGGAAAAGATCGGCGCGATCGACAGCGGTGTCTTGTGCAGCTGCAGCGAGGAGTTGAAGGCCTCGACCCACAGCACCGCCGCCTCGTCGCCCTGCACCGCCTTGCCTTTCCGGGTGTCCGGCTTCCAGGCGTCGAAGGAAGCGGCCAGCTCCTGCGCGCGGATGCGGCAGGCTTCGACGGTCTCCGCGCGCGCGGCGTGCTCTTCCAGCACGGTGATCATGCCGGACAGCTCTTCCTTCAGCTTGTCGAGCGCCGGGAAGAAGGCTGACGTCGGCAGGATCTGCGGCAGCGACAGGCGGGTGCCGCCTTCGGGGAAGGTCAGGCGCAGGTCGCGCGCGGCCTTTTCGACCACGGTGACGACCTTGGCCCAGTCGGGGCCGCGCGCATGCGCCAGGCCTTCGGCCAGCACGTCGCGGCACAGTTCCAGCACCTGCGAGGTGGACACCGACTGGCCGAAGAACAGGGTGGCGGTGTCGGGCAGCTGGTGCGCCTCGTCGAAGATGATGGTGTTGGCCGAGGGCAGCAGTTCGGCCACGCCGGTATCCTTCAGCGCCACGTCGGCGAAGAACAGGTGGTGGTTGACCACCACCACATCGGCCTGTTGCGCCTCGCGGCGCGCCTTCATGACGAAGCAGTCCTGGTAGTACTGGCACTCGGCGCCCATGCAGCTGTCGCGGGTGGAGGTGACCAGGTTCCAGACCGTGGCGGTTTCCGGCACCTTGGCCAGCTCGGCCTTGTCGCCCGAGTTGGTCATCTTGATGAAGCGCGAGATCTCGCGCAGGTGGCCGACATCGTCGCGCGAGGTCAGGCGCCCGTTGTTCAGCGTGCGTTCCAGGTGGAAGTGGCAAACGTAGTTCGAGCGTCCCTTGAGCAGGGCCACCGACACCGGTGCGCGCAGGGCGGCCCGGATGGTCGGGATGTCACGCAAGAACAATTGATCTTGCAAGTTCTTGGTGCCGGTCGAGATGATGGTCTTGCCGCCCCACAGCAGGGCGGGCACCAGGTAGGCGAAGGTCTTGCCGGTGCCGGTACCGGCCTCGGCCATCAGGACGCGCTGGTCGGCGATGGCGGTGGCGATGGCCTTGGCCATTTCTGTCTGCGACTGGCGCGGCTTGAAGGTGCCGACGGCGGGCGCGAGCGGGCCGCCCGGACCGAACAGGCGGTCGAGCTCTTCGTCGTATTTACCCGATGGGCGGGCGCTGTCCGGCAGCACGTCGCCCTGTGGCGAGGTGGCTGCCGGCGCCGCGGCGACACCGGAGTCCGCGGCAGCGGCGGGGAGATGATCGGTCAAAGTAATCGTTTTGGGTAGCGCCAGGCACAGCGAACTGCGTCAGGCCGGAATATCGGGTACCAGCTGCATCTTCAGCAGCGTAATATGATCCTTGAGCTGCAGCTTACGCTTTTTCAAACGGCGCAGCTGGAGCTGGTCGGCATGGCCATCGGCGGCCAGCATCGAAATGACGGCATCGAGGTCGCGGTGTTCCACGTCGAGTTCGATGATGCGGCGCTGGATGTCCTGGACGTCGGTCATGATGGGCTGTTCCAAACAGTTCTGTACAAGGCGTTGGTGGAGCTTGGGGCGATGGCGCCAGTGGCGGGCAGCGGCGCAGGCGGTACCGGGCGCTTGTGTTCGGCTTGCAACACCACGGCTTCTCGGTGCATAGTTTAATCTACGCTGAGGTTGCCGCCAACAAAGATTGGCGCTGGCGCTACTGAAATAAAGGTTTATGACAACATACAAGATCGAAGCCGGGACCGCGCAGCACATCGGGAACCGCCCCCAGCAGAACGACCGCGTCGCCCTGCTGACCGGCGCCCGTGCGCCCGGCTACGTGCTGGCGCTGCTGTCGGACGGCGTCGCCGGACCGGGCGGATCGGACCAGGTGCTGCACACCGCGCGCCAGGTCTTCGACGAATTCAAGCCCGGCGACCGCCCCAGCCTGGAGCGGCTCGGCGGACTGCTGCAAGAGATCGTCAGCGAGACCCACCTGGTCATCAAGATGAACGCCATCGCGGCGGGAGCGCATGCCCAGGCCGAGGGGCATGCCAGCTTCGTCGGCCTGGTACTGACGCCGCATGGCGACGCGGTGTGGGCGCATGTGGGCGATTCGCGCCTGTACCACTTCCAGAACGGCAAGTGCATGACGCGCAGCAGCGACGCCGCCTATGTGCAGCACCTCGTGTCGACCGACCGGCTGCCGGAAGAAGCGGCCAGGAACCACCGCCGGTCGAAGCTGTTGCTCAATTTGCTGGGCAATAGCCGCAAAGAACCGTTCGTCACGACCGGCAGCCACACCGGCCTGGCGCCCGGCGATGTGTTCCTGCTGGCCTCGGACGGCCTGTGGCATTTCTTCACGGACGCCGAACTGGCGGCGGTCACCAGCAAGGCCACGCCGCGGCAGGCGTCGGAAATGCTGATCAACAAGGCGGGAGAGCGCTCGCAGGGCAAGGGCGGAAACTGCTCGATGGCGATCGTGAAGCTGGTCAAGCCGGTGCAGGACGGCCCGCCACGACAGCCTGGCCGGGCGGTCTGAACCAGGTCGGCGCCTGCCTCGGGCGCTCCTTACTTTTGCGCCGCCGGCGCCGCTTTCGCTTTTTCCTGCTCCGCCCTGCGCGCCGCGGCTTTCGCCTCGCGCTCGGCCACGCGCTCGGCGACTTCCTTCTGCTTCTGCGCCGCCTTGCGCTGGCGTTCCTCGAACGCGCGCGCGTTCGCGGCCGCCCTGGCCGCTTCTTGCGGCGCGCGGGCGGCCTCTTCTTTGGCCCGGGCATCGCGGCGCGCCATGCGCGACACGGCTGGCGACGGTTTCGGTGGCGGCAGGGCCGTGGTCTCGCGCGGCGCCGGCGGCGGCTCGGCCGCCAGGCGCGCTTCTTCGGCCTTGTACTCGGCCTCCGCGGCGGCGATCTCGCGGTCGCGCTCGTCCACCTTCAGGCGGCGCTTGAAACGCTCGGCTTCGATCTCGATGCTGCGCTGCGCGGCCAGGGCCACGCGGCGGCGTTCCTTGGCTTCGTCGAGGCAGTGGTTCACGAAGAATTTCTCGTAGCACAGGGCTTCACGCTCGGCATAACGCGCCTCGATGGCGGCGCGCTCGACGGCGACGGACGCCAGGCGCCCGTCGGCCTGTTCCACCGACGTGGTGGGGTCGACCGCGTCCACCGAAGGGCCCGGCTCGACGCTGGCGCAGGCCGACAAGGCTGCCGCGACCAGGACAGCAATCAAGGGACGGCGCAGCGCGCGCACGGGGGGATGACTCGGCATGGTGTCCTTTCGATTCAAGCGATGGCGTCCGCCGCACCGCGGCGCTCGGCGAGCATGTACTCGCGCGACTGCATTTCGATGATACGCGAGACGGTACGGTGGAATTCGTTCGCCAGCATACCCTGGGTATACAGCGCTTCGGGTTCGACCGCTGCGGACATGATCAGCTTGACCTTGTGGTCGTAGAACACGTCCACCAGCCAGGTGAAGCGGCGCGCCTCCGAGGACTGGCCGGCCGACATCGCCGGAATGCCCGACAGCACCACGGTATGGAAGCGCTCGGCCAGTTCCAGGTAGTCGTTCTGCGAACGCGGTCCGCCGCACAGGGTGGCGAAGTCGAACCAGATCACGCCGCCGGCGCGGCGCAGCGCGCGGATCTCGCGGTTTTCGATGTGCACGATCGGGCTCTCGTCGGCGGTGTCGGCCACCTTGGCATAGGCGTCGCGCAAGGCCTTGTCGGAGACCGCGTTCAGCGGCGTGTAATAGGCCTGCACCTGCTCGAGCGCGCGCTTGCGGTAGTCGTTGCCGGCGTCGACGTTGAGGACGTCGAGCTTGTGCTGCAACAGCGCGATGGTGGGCAGCATGCGGTCGCGGTGCAGCCCGTCCGGATACAGCGTCGAGGGCTCGTAGTTGGAGGTCATCACGAAGCTCACGCCGTTGTCGAACAGGGCCTTGAGCAGGTTGTACAGGATCATGGCATCGGCGATGTCCGAGACGTGGAACTCGTCGAAGCAGATCAGGCGGTACTTCCTGGCGATGCGCTTGGCCACTTCGTCGAGCGGATCGGCCACACCCTTGAGTTCATCCAGTTGGCCGTGCACGGCGCGCATGAATTCGTGGAAGTGCAGGCGCGTCTTGCGCACCACCGGCACCACCGAATAGAAGGAGTCCATCAGGAAGGACTTGCCGCGCCCCACCCCGCCCCACATGTAGACGCCCTTCGGCACCCCGGGGCGCTTGATGAGGCGCTTGAAAGCGGACGACCGCTGGGCCTTGTACTCGACCCAGTCGTCGTACGCCTGCTGCAGGCGGTCGACCGCGGCCTGCTGGGCGGGGTCGGACGTGAAGCCGCGCTCGGCGAGGGCGTGTTGGTAATACTCTTGAACGTTCATAAGTCGATGCTGTTAACGTAGGGTGGGCGGGGCATTTCAGGCCAGTGGCCTGAAATGCGAACGCCCGCGCGTTCAACCAGAACATGAGCAGCCACGGAGCGGGCCGGGAGACGTGATTTGAACGCGCGGGGTGATTCGGTCCAGTGGACCGAATCACGAACCGCCCACCCCACAAGGGCGCACCGGTGGTGCGCCCCATTCGAGGCGCGGGTGCGCCTCCATTGCTTTAGAAGTTCAGCGAACGCTTGTCCACCGCCAGCGCGGCTTCCTTGACGGCTTCCGACAGCGACGGGTGGGCGTGGCAGATGCGGGCGATGTCTTCCGACGAGGCCTTGAACTCCATCGCGACGACGGCTTCCGAGATCAGCTCGGAGGCCATCGGGCCGACGATGTGCACGCCCAGGATTTCGTCGGTGCCGGCGTCGGCCAGGAACTTGACCATGCCCGAGGTGTCGCCCAGCGCGCGCGCACGGCCGTTGGCCATGAACGGGAAGGTGCCGGCCTTGTAGGCCACGCCTTCGGCCTTGAGCTGCTGCTCGGTCTTGCCGACCCAGGCGATTTCCGGCGAGGTGTAGATGACCCAGGGGATGGTGTTGAAGTTGACGTGGCCGTGCTGGCCGGCGATGCGCTCGGCGACCGCGACGCCCTCTTCTTCGGCCTTGTGCGCCAGCATCGGGCCGCGCACCACGTCGCCCACCGCCCACACACCCGGCAGGCTGGTGCGGCATTCGTCGTCCACCACCACGAAGCCGCGCTCGTCGAGCTGCAGGCCGACGGTCTCGAGCCCCAAGCCGTTGGTGTTCGGCACGCGGCCGATCGAGATGATCAGGCGGTCGAAGATCGCCTTCTGCTCGGCGCCGGTGCTGTCCGCGTATTCGACGGTGACATCCTTGTCGCCCTTGGTGATCTTGCCGATCTTGCAGCCCAGGTTGATCTTCAGGCCCTGCTTGGTGAACAGCTTGTGCGCTTCCTTGGCGATCTGCTCGTCCACGGCGCCCAGGAAAGTCGGCAGGCCTTCCAGCACGGTGACGTCGGCGCCGACGCGGCGCCACACCGAACCCATTTCCAGGCCGATGACGCCGGCGCCGATCACGCCCAGCTTGCCCGGGACGGCATCGATCGCCAGGGCGCCGGTGTTCGACAGGATCAGTTTCTCGTCGAATTCCGCGCCCGGCAGCTGGCGTGCGTTCGAACCGGTCGCGACGACCACGTTCTTGGCCGTCAGGGTGTCGGTGGTCGGGCCGCTGACGTTGATGGTGTAGCCGCCTTCGACCTTGCCGGCGAAGGCGCCGCGGCCGTGGAAGAAGCTGACCTTGTTCTTCTTGAACAGGAACAGGATGCCGTCGTTGTTCTGCTTGACGATGGTGTCCTTGCGCTTGAGCATGGTCGGCAGGTCGAGCTCCAGGCCCGCCACCTTGATGCCGTGGTCCGCAAACGCGTGGCCGGCGTGCTCGAAGTGTTCCGAGGACTGCAGCAGCGCCTTCGACGGAATGCAGCCGACGTTGGTGCAGGTGCCGCCCGGGGCCGGTTTACCGGCCGCGTTGCTCCACTCGTCGATGCAGGCGGTCTTGAAGCCCAGCTGCGCTGCACGGATGGCGGCGATGTAGCCGCCAGGACCGCCGCCGATCACGACGACGTCGAATTGTTTCTCGTTACTCATGAATAGCTTCCTTATTTATTCTTCTGGGACAAAAATCCACAGCGCCAGATAGGCCAGGGCCCCGAACCCGGAGGTCACCAGGGTGAGCAGGACGAACACGAGGCGCCAGGCATAGATGTCCATGCCGAAGGTATCGCTCAGGCCGCCGCAGACGCCGGCCAGCCAGCGATCGCGGCGCGAGCGGCGCATCGCGCGCAGCTTCGCCTCCAGGCTGCCGGGCGGCGGGCCGAAGCCGCTGCCGCCGTCCTTGTCCAGGTTCACCCGCTCCGCAGCCAGGACTTTCGCCTTGGCCTGTTCGAATTCGGCGTCGCTCAGCGCGCCGGCCTGGTGCAACTCGTGCAAACGCCGGATTTCATCGGAGATCATGGCGGTCCTCACTGGTTGGCGGACAAGCGAGCCTGTCCGTGCTGCTGTGTCAGCGGACCTGCCCGCCCGGGCAGGTCCGCACTGCACTGCCGTGCCGCCGATTACAGGTCGAGCAGCAGGCGGGCCGGATCTTCCAGCGCATCCTTCATGGCCACCAGGCCCAGCACGGCTTCGCGGCCGTCGATGATGCGGTGGTCGTAGGACATCGCCAGGTAGTTCATCGGACGCACCACGATCTGGCCGTTCTCGACGACGGCGCGGTCCTTGGTGGCGTGCACGCCCAGGATCGCCGACTGCGGCGGGTTGATGATCGGGGTCGACAGCATCGAGCCGAACACGCCGCCGTTCGAGATCGAGAAGGTGCCGCCGCTCAGGTCTTCCAGGGTCAGCTTGCCGTCTTTTGCCTTCTGGCCGAATTCGCCGATCTTCTTCTCGATCTCGGCGATCGACATCTGGTCGGCGTTGCGCAGGATCGGCACCACCAGGCCGCGCGGCGAACCGACGGCGATACCGATGTCGAAGTAGCCGTGGTAGACGATGTCGTTACCGTCGACCGAGGCGTTCAGGATCGGGTACTTCTTCAGGGCGGCGACGGCAGCCTTGACGAAGAAGGACATGAAGCCCAGCTTGACGCCGTGTTCTTTCTCGAACTTGTCCTTGTACTTGTTGCGCAGTTCCATGACCGGCGCCATGTTCACCTCGTTGAAGGTGGTCAGGATGGCGTTGGTCTGCTGCGACTGCAGCAGGCGCTCGGCGATGCGGGCGCGCAGGCGGCTCATCGGCACGCGCTCTTCCGGACGGTCGCCCAGGTTGGCGACCGGGGCGGCCACTTGCTGCAGCGCTGGCTTGGCGGCCGGTGCCGGTGCCGACGCTTGCGCGGCCGGCTTGCCGGCCACTGCCGCCAGGGCGTCGCCCTTGGTCACGCGGCCGTCGCGGCCGGTGCCGGTGGCGTCGCCGGTGCTCATGTTGTTGTCGGCCAGGATCTTGGCGGCGGCCGGCATCGCGACGTCGCCTTTCGAACCGGCCGGCGCTGCGGCCGGCGCGGCGGCAGGGGCTTCGGGCGCGGCTTGCACCGGGGCCGAACGCACGGCGACCGGGCTGGTCTGTGCCGAGGCTTCGGTATCGATGATCGCGATGACTTCGCCGGCCACGACGGTTGCGCCGTCGGCCTTGATCAGCTGCACGATCACGCCGGCGCTCGGGGCCGGCAGTTCCAGGACCACCTTGTCGGTCTCGATGTCGATCATGTTTTCGTCGCGATCGACCTGCTCGCCGACCTTCTTGTGCCACGACAGCAGGGTTGCTTCAGCAACCGATTCCGACAGTTGGGGGACCTTGACTTCGATTTGTGCCATTTTGATGTAGCTCCGTTTATGTATTCTGTGCAAAGCCCTGCGCAAAAGCGCAGGGCGTGGTGTGTTTTACTCGGCAGGAGCCGCACGCATGCGTGCGGCGCACCATTCTCACTTTGTGAGAATGAATCCTTTCAGCTTCGAGAACGCGGTTTCCAGCAGTTCCTTCTGCTGCGCCACGTGCTTGTCGGCATAGCCGACCGCCGGGGACGCGGATGCCGCGCGGCCGGCGTACGCCAGGCGCTGGCCATCTTCCATGCTTTCGAAGATGTTGTGCTGGATCTGGAACCACGGCCCCTGGTTCTGCGGCTCGTCCTGGACCCACACCACCTCGGTCGCGTTCGGGAACTTCTTCAGTTCCGCGGCGAACGACTTGTGCGGGAACGGATACATCTGTTCGATACGCACGATGGCGACATCGCTCACGCCACGGGTCTTGCGTGCGTTGACCAGGTCATAATAGACCTTGCCCGAGCAGACCTGCACGCGCTTGACCTTGCTCGCGTCGATCTTGTCGTCGCACTCGCCGATGACGGTCTGGAAGCCGCCCTTGGCCAGGTCGGTCAGCGGCGAGCCGGCGTCCTTGTTGCGCAGCAGCGACTTCGGCGTGAAGATCACCAGCGGCTTGCGGAACTGGCGCACCATCTGGCGGCGCAGCAGGTGGAAGATCTGCGCGGCCGTGGTCGGCTGCACCACTTGCATGTTGTTGTCGGCGCACAGCTGCAGGAAGCGCTCGATACGTGCCGACGAGTGCTCCGGACCCTGGCCTTCGTAGCCGTGCGGCAGCATCATGACCAGGCCCGAGGCGCGGCCCCACTTCACTTCGCCCGAGGCGATGAACTGGTCGATCACGACCTGGGCGCCGTTGACGAAGTCGCCGAACTGGGCTTCCCAGATGGTCAGCGTGTTCGGTTCGGCGGTCGAGTAGCCGTACTCGAAGCCGAGCACCGCTTCTTCGGACAGCACCGAGTCGATCACGGTGAAATTGGCCTGGTTGTCCGAGACATTGGCCAGCGGCAGGTAGATGCCCTGGTCCCAGCGCTCGCGGTTCTGGTCGTGCAGCACGGCGTGGCGGTGCACGAAGGTGCCGCGGCCGGCATCCTGGCCCGACAGGCGGATCGCATAGCCCGAGGCCAGCAGCGAGGCGAAGGCCAGGTGCTCGCCCATGCCCCAGTCGAGGTTCAGCTCGCCCTTGCCCATGTTGGCGCGGTCGTTCAGCACCTTTTCCACCAGCGAGTGCGGCTTGAAGCCTTCCGGCACCTTGGTGATGCGTTCAGCCAGGCGCTTCAGCTCGGTCATCGGCACGGCGGTGTCGCAGGCGTCGGTCCACTTCTTGTTCAGGAACGGCGCCCAGTCGACCGCGTACTTGCCCTTGAAGTTGGTCAGCACCGGATCGACGGTGTGCTTGCCGGCGTCCATCGCGTTGCGGAACTCGGCGACCAGCTGGTCACCGGCATCCGGCGCGATGGTGCCCTGGGCAGCCAGCTTCTCCGCGTACATCTTGCGGGTGCCCGGGTGCTTGGCGATCTTCTTGTACATCAGCGGCTGGGTCAGCGCCGGGGTGTCCTGCTCGTTGTGGCCCAGCTTGCGGTAGCAGACGATGTCGACCACGACGTCCTTGCCGAACTCGCTGCGGTAGTCCATCGCGATCTGCGAGGCCAGCACGACCGCTTCCGGATCGTCGGCGTTCACGTGCAGCACCGGTGCTTCGATCATCTTGACGACGTCCGAGCAGTAGATGGTCGAACGGGCGTCGCGCGGGTCCGAGGTGGTGAAGCCGATCTGGTTGTTGATGACGATGTGGACGGTGCCGCCGGTGCCGTAGCCGCGGGTCTGGGCCAGGTTCAGGGTTTCCATGACCACGCCCTGGCCGGCGAACGCGGCGTCGCCGTGCACCAGGATCGGCAGCACTTCCTTGCCCTTGCGGTCGCCGCGGCGTTCCATGCGCGCCTTGACCGAACCTTCGACCACCGGGTTGACGATCTCGAGGTGGGATGGATTAAAGGCAAGCGACAGGTGGACCGGACCGCCCGGGGTCGAGATGTCGCTCGAGAAGCCCTGGTGGTATTTCACGTCGCCCGCCGGCAGGTCGTCGGCGTGCTTGCCTTCGAATTCTTCGAACAGGTCGGCCGGGCTCTTGCCCAGGGTGTTGACCAGCACGTTCAGGCGGCCGCGGTGGGCCATGCCGATGACGATTTCCTGCACGCCCTTTTCACCGGCGCGCTGGATCACTTCGTCGATCGAGGCGATGAAGGACTCGCCGCCTTCCAGCGAGAAGCGCTTGGCGCCGACGTACTTGGTGTGGAGGTAGCGTTCCAGGCCTTCGGCCGCGGTCAGGCGCTCGAGGATGTGCTTTTTCTTGTCGCCCGTGAAGCTCGGGGTCGAGCGGATCGATTCCAGGCGTTCCTGCAGCCAGCGCTTCTCGGTCGGATCGCTGATGTACATGAACTCGGCGCCAAGCGAACGGCAGTACGTGTCGCGCAGCATGTTCAGGATGTCGCGCAGGGGCGCGGTTTCCTTGCCGAAGTAGGTATTGCTGATGTTGAAGACGGTGTCGAGGTCCGCTTCGGTGAAACCGTAGAAGGCCGGGTCGAGTTCCGGCAGCGGCGGGCGTTCCTGGCGCTGCAGCGGGTCGAGGTTGGCCCAGCGCGAGCCGAGGTAGCGGTAGGCGGCGATCAACTGGGTGACGGCCACGCGCTTGCGGCCCATTTCCGGGTCGGGGCTGGCGCTGACGGTGCGGATCGGGCCCTGCTTGGCGCGCTCCGCGAACGAAGCGATGACCGACGAGTGGACCACGTCCGGGCGGCACGAACCGTCCACGGCAGGCACGTGCTGCATCTGGTCGAAGTAGGCGCGCCAGTTGTCCGGCACCGAACCCGGATTGTTCAGGTAGGCTTCGTACAACTCTTCCACGTACGGCGCGTTACCGCCGAACAGGTACGAGTTCGCATTCTGTTGCTGCATCATTCTTGCTCACCTTTCTTCGCGCTTCGCGAGTATGGGGCGGGTTGGTTTAACCTTCCGCGACACGGCCTGACCGGTTAGCGGATCGCACTTACTACATCAAGTTGTGGGGAAGGACGAATTTCGTAATTCTTTGACAAAAAGCGTGACAAAAAGCGAGGCAAACGGGTCTCCCCTTGCCTTTTGGCGCACGGTATTGTAACGCAAGCTCCGACGCAAGGCGGAGCCTTCAGCGAGAAATGTTTTATTTCAATTTGTAAAGCGAGCGCAAAGCAGAGCAAAGCCCCATCAGGCCGTTGACCGCGTAAATGATAATCGTTATCATTTAATGATGCGCTCAACTGGACCGACCACCTCCACCATTTCCGCCCCTCCCACCCCGGCTTTGCCGGGGCCGCGGCGCGCCTTCTACCTGAAGCAATTGCACCAATGGCACTGGATCAGTTCGGCCATCTGCCTGATGGCGATGCTGCTGTTCAGCTTTACCGGCTTCACCCTGAACCACGCGGCCCAGATCGAGGCCAGGCCGCAGGTGACGCGCCTGAAGGCCACCCTGCCCGCGCCGCTGCGCGCCCGACTGGAAAGCTATGCGCTGGAACATGCCGACGCCGACGTGCCGCTGCCGGGCGAGCTCGCCGACTGGGCGAATGCCGCCTTCCCGGTCGAGGTGCGCGGCCTGCGCGCCGAATGGAGCGAGGAAGACGCCTATATCGCCCTGCCGCGCCCCGGCGGCGACGCCTGGCTGCGCATCGCGGCCGACGGTTCGGCCGAGTACGAGGCGACCTCGCGCGGCTGGATCTCCTGGCTCAACGACATGCACAAGGGCCGCAACACCGGTGCCGTGTGGAGCTGGTTCATCGACATCTTCGCGATCGCCTGCGTGGTGTTCTGCCTCACCGGCTTCCTGATCATGAAATACCACGCGGCCAACCGGCCCGCGACCTGGCCGGTGATCGGCTTCGGCATCGTGCTGCCGGCCGTGATTGCGCTGCTGTTCGTGCACTAATCATCAGATTATCTTGTAATTACCCCTCTATATATAAGGCGACCTAATGAAACTGTCTCACTCGCTGGCGCTCACCCTGCCTTTCGTCTCCGGCTGGGTCGTGGCTGCCGACCTGTCCGTGAAGTTCGAACTGCCGCAGCTGCAGGTGGCGGAATACCACAAGCCCTACGTGGCGATCTGGATCGAGAAGGCGGAAGGCTCGGTCGCCGCGAACCTGGCGGTGCTGTACGACGTCAAGAAAAAGAACAATGCCGGCGAAAAGTGGGTCAAGGACCTGCGCACCTGGTGGCGCAAAGCCGGGCGCGACCAGACGCTGCCGATCGACGGCGTGAGCGGCGCAACCAAGGCCGCCGGCACCCACACGATGCGCTTCGCCGGCGCGCTGGATAAGCTGCCGGCCGGCGAGTACAAGCTGGTGGTGGAAGCGGCGCGCGAGGCGGGCGGCCGCGAACTGGTGCGGGTGCCCTTCACGCTCCCCGCCAAGGGCAGGCTGGCGGGCAGCGCCAGCGGCAAGGAAGAACTCGGCGCCGTGTCGATCACCGCCAACTGACACCAGGAGACCACGATGCACCACCTCGTCAAGAAAACCGTCCTGTCGCTGGCCCTGGCCAGCGTTTGCTGCAGCGCCAGCGCCCACCGCGGCTGGATGCTGCCCTCCAGCTCCTTCATCGAGAAGGAAGAAGCCTGGGTCACGATCGACGGCGCCGTCTCGGAAGGCCTGTTCGAGTTCGACCACGTGCCGCTGCGCATGGACGGCGTCAGCGTGACCGACCCGGACGGCGTCACCACCGCGGCGACCGGCGCGGTGCTGGGCAAGCTGCGCTCGACGCTCGACCTGCGCCTGCCCAAGGACGGCACCTACCGCATCGCGATGGTGTCCAACAATGTGATGGGCAGCTACAAGCTGGGGGGCGAAGAGAAGCGTTTCCGCGGCCCCGAGGCGAGCATCGCCGCGGAGATCCCGGCCGGCGCCACCGACGTCAGGAAATCGCATACCCACAGCCGCATGGAGACCTTCGTCTCGGCCAACAAGCTCAGCACCGGCGCCCTCAAGCCGAGCGGCGAAGGCCTGGAACTGGTGCCGGTCACCCACCCGAACGACCTGCGCGCCGGCGAGACCGCGCGCGTGCGCTTCCAGCTCGACGGCAAGCCGCTGCCCAACTTCCCGTTCAGCCTGGTGCCGGCCGGCGTCAAATACCGCGGCACGATCAACGAGATCCGCCTCAGCACCGACGCCAGGGGCGAAGCCAGCTTCACGCTGCCGGCCGCGAACCGCTACTGGATGAGCGCAAAATACCCGGTCGAACAGGCCAAGGGTCCGGGCGAGCCGGGTGCGCGCCGCTACGCCTATTCGGCCACCTTCGAGATCCTGCCGGAATGAAGGGGCACTGAATGCGCGCCGTGCTGGTTCCGCTCGCGATCGACCTGGCGCTGCCGCCCGCCGGCAGCAGGCGGCGCCAGGCGGGCGGCCGCTCGATGGGCACCGGCTGGTCGGCGCAGATGCTGGTCCCCCCGGGCGTCGGCGCCGATCTGCAGGCGGCGCTGCAGCGCGAGCTGGACGCGATCGTCGCGCAAATGAGCCATTGGGAGCCAGACTCCCTGCTGGCGCGCTACAACCGGGCGCCGGCCGGCAGCTGGCATGCGCTGCCGGCGCAGTTTTTCGAGGTGGCCGACTTCGCGCTGCGGGTCCATGAAGACACCGCCGGCGCCTACGACCCGGCCGCCGGCGCGCTGGTCAAGCTGTGGGGGTTCGGCCCCAGCGGCCGTCACGACAGCGCCGGTTTTCACCTGCCGTCCCCGCACGAGGTCGCGAGCACGCTGGCGCGGCGCGGGCGGGCCCTTCCCGCGCTCGACCGGGCCGCAAGGCGCCTGCTGCAACCGGGCGGCGCCATCCTCGATTTTTCCTCGGTCGCCAAGGGCTACGGCGTGGACCGCCTGGCGCGCTGCCTGGAAGGACACGGCATCGGCCACTACCTGGTCGAGGTCGGCGGCGAACTGCGCGGCGCCGGCATGAAGCCGGACGGCGAGCCCTGGTGGGTCGAGATCGAAGGGGTGCCGGACGCGGCCTGCGGCCCGCAGGCGCTGGTGGCGCTGCATGGCCTGGCCGTCGCCACGTCCGGCGACTACCGCAGCTATTTCGATCGTGCCGAGCGCCGCGTCTCGCACACGCTCGACCCGCGCAGCGGCCAGCCGATCGCCAACGGCGTCGCTTCCTGCACCGTGGCAGCCGCCGCCTGCATGACCGCCGACGCGCTGTCCACCGCGCTGACCGTGATGGGCGTGGAAGCCGGACTCGCGTTCGCCGACACGCGCGGCATCGCGGCGCGCTACCTGGTCCGCGCCGCGGGCGGCCTGCGGGAACACACGAGCGCCGCCTGGCGCGACCTCCTCCAATGAGACTGCTGCGATGATCCTCACGATGGACCCGATGCGCTGGGGCGGCGCCCTCGGCTTGTGCGGCGCCTGGCTGGCGATGTGCCTGGCGATCTGGCGTGCGCGCGCCCATCGGGCCGCGCCCGCGGCCGATGCCGACTGGCTGGTCGTTTACGCGAGCCAGACCGGCGGCGCCGAATACCTGGCCGGGCAGACCGCCGCCACCCTGCGCACCGGCGGGCTGGCCGCGCGCGCCGTGTGCATGTCGGCGCTGGCGCCGGACGCACTGGCCCGGGCCGACCGGGTCCTGTTCATCGCCAGCACCTACGGCGAAGGCGACGCCCCCGACACCGCCGCCCGCTTCGCGGGCCAGGCCATGGGCACGGCACCGGCGCTGTCGCACCTGCATTACGCCGTGCTGGCGCTGGGCGACAGCAGCTACACGCATTACTGCGGCTTCGGCCGCGCACTCGACGGCTGGCTGGAGGCGCACGGCGCCACCGCCCTGTTCGGGCGCATCGACGTCGACCGCGGCAATGCCGACGCGCTGGCCGAATGGCAGCACCACATCGGCCGCCTGGCGGGCACCAGCGACGCGCCGGACTGGGAAGCACCGGCCTACGGCGACTGGCGCATCCTGGAGCGCGTGCTGGCCAATCCGGGCAGCGCCGGCGCCCCGCTCTACCGCATCGCGCTTGCCCCGTGCGAGGGCGCGCTGCCGGCCTGGGAAGCGGGCGACCTGGCGCAGGTCGGCGCCCCCGCCGACCCGCAGCACCCGCGCGAATATTCGATCGCCTCGCTGCCCGGCGAGGGCCGGCTGGAACTGATGGTGCGCCTGCAGCGTCGCCCGGACGGCAGCCCGGGCGCGGCCTCAGGCTGGCTGTGCGCGACCGCGACGCCGGACGATGCGATCCGGCTGCGTGTGCGCGCGCACGGGCGCTTCCGCCTGAACGGCAACGCCGGGCGCGCGCTGATCGCGATCGGCAACGGCAGCGGCCTGGCGGGGCTGCGCGCGCTGATCAAGTCGCGCATCGCGGCCGGCCATGGCGACAACTGGCTGCTGTTCGGCGAGCGCAACGCGGCGCACGACTTCCTGTGCCGCGACGAGTTGCAGGGATGGCTGGCCACGGGCGGCCTGGCCCGGCTCGACCTGGCGTTTTCGCGCGACCAGGCGACGCCACGCTATGTGCAGCATCTGGTGCGCGATCGGGCGCAGGCGCTGCGCGACTGGATCGGGAAGGGCGCAGCGATCTACGTGTGCGGCAGCCTGCAGGGCATGGCCGGCGGCGTGCACGAGGCGCTGGCGGAGGTACTGGGGGTGGACGCGCTGGACGCGCTCACGGCGCAAGGCCGCTACCGCCGCGACGTGTACTGAGCGCGGCGGTCGCGGCCTTGCGCCACACCAACCCGCCCGTGGCGGGCGGGGACCTCATGGGTCAGTGCAAGGTTCAGTGCAAGGATCAGCCCTTGCGGTCGTTCTTGTGGCTCTGGGCGCCAGCGCGCGCATGCTGTTCCGGCGTTCCGCCTTGCACGCCGGTGCCGGCGTGGTGGCCCTTGTTGCCGCTGCCCTGGCTGCTGCCCTGGTTGCCGTTCTGGCCACCGCTTTGCTGGTTGCCGCGGCCATGCGAGGCGCGTCCGCCTTCGGATGCGATCTCGCGCTGGCGCTGCGGGTCCATCGATGCGAATCCCTGGTTACCGCTACCGCTGCCGCTCTGCTGGTTGCGGCCCTGGTCGCTGCGTTGCTGCTGATCGAGCCGATTGGTGTCCTGCTGGTTGTCGAGCTGCTTGCCGCTTTGCTTGTTCGATGCCATAGTTGCCTCCAATTCATTTTCGAAAGACCAGCCGGAAGTGGCTGAGACAGGTCCATCCTAGCTTTGGCGAACCCAGCAGACCACCGAAACACGGCAATCGTCTTGTAGGAATACGCCTTGCCCGCCCATGCGACCAGGCCCTCAAACGGAAAGAAATTGATAATTTAGTATTTGTATTGTTGGCGGCGCTAGCATGGAAACATCGCACGCGCGCCGCGCACGAAACAAAACGACTTCGCCCCTGTAGTCCTGGACTGACTCGCCATCGTGAAATTTTCCATCGGCCACCGGCTATTCCTCTCGGTCCTGCTCGCCATCCTTGCGGTGGCGGCCAGCGCCGTCTACCTGCTGCGCCAGAACGTGCTGGCCGGCTTTGGCGACTATGCGGTCGCCATCGAACTCGACCGTCTCGACGAATTGTCGGGCGCCCTGGCCGCCCGCTACCGGACCCGCGGCGGCTGGGACTTCCTGCCCACGGACGGCGCACGGCGCGGCTGGATCGCCGCCGAGCTGCTGCGGCTGCAGGACGAACGCCGGCGCCGCGCGGATGCCGTGCCCGCGCCCCCCGCAGTGCCGGAGGCGCCGGCCGCGCCTGTTCCGGTGCAGGCGCCGGTGCAGGCGCCGGTGCGGGCACCGGTGCAGGCGGGGCCGCCGGCGCCACCCGCACCGCCCGCCCCGCCCGCCCCACCGGTCATCCCCCTGCCGCCGCCGCGCCTGGACGCCCCGCAGGCCGACGGCGTCACCTACGACCTGCACCAGCGCGTCGCCCTGCTCGACGCGCAGGGCGCCTAACTGGCCGGCCGCGTGCCAGGCACCCTGCCGCTGGCCCGCCGCCCGATCGAGGTGGACGGCCGCACGGTCGGCTACCTCGGGGTGGCGCCCAGCCACCGGCCGGGCGACGCCATGGCCCTGGCCTTCCTGGACCAGCTGCGCAGCAGCCTGTGGCTGATCGTGGCCGCCGCGGTGGCGCTGAGCGCGCTCGCCGCCGTGCTGCTGGCGCGCCACTTCCGCCAGCCGATCCGCCAGCTCGCCGCGGGCGCGGGCGCCCTGGCCGGCGGGCGCTACGACGTGCGCCTGCCGGCCGCGCGCAGCGACGAACTGGGCGAACTGGCACGCCACTTCAACGCGCTGGCCCGGCAGCTCGAAAGCGCCGAGGACGCACGCCGCCAGTGGGTGGCCGATACCTCGCACGAGCTGCGCACCCCGCTGGCGGTGCTGCGCGCGCAGCTCGAAGCCCTGCAGGACGGGGTGCGCCACGCCACGCCCGAGACGCTCGACGCCATGCTGCGCCAGGTGCTGGCGTTGACCAAGCTGATCGACGAACTGTATGCGCTGGCGCGCGCCGATGTCGGCGCGCTCGACTGCAAGCCGGTGCCGCTCGACCTGTGGGACTTCGCCACCGCCCATGCGCGCGGCTTCGCGGGGCGCCTGCAGGCGGCCGGACTGGCGCTGGAACCCGGCGCCGCGCCGGCGTACAGCCGCGTGCTGGCCGACCCCGACCGCCTGCGCCAGGTACTCGACAACCTGTTCGAGAACAGCCTGCGCTACACGGCGCCGGGCGGCGCCATCGCACTGCACGCGCATGCCGGCGCCGGCCGCCTGCAGCTCGTCATCGACGACAGCGCGCCGGGCGTGCCGGACCAGGCCCTGGCGCGCCTGGCCGAACGCTTCTACCGCGTCGACGCCTCGCGCAGCCGCGCCCACGGCGGCGCCGGGCTCGGCCTGGCGCTGTGCCGGCGCCTGCTCGAGGCGCAAGACGGCGCGATCGCCTTCGCCCACTCGCCGCTCGGCGGCCTGCGGGTCACCCTGTCCCTGCCCTTGAGCGAGGAACGCGCATGAACCAGACCATCATGATCGTCGAAGACGAGCCGGAACTGGCCGCGCTGGTGGCCGACTACGCGCGCGCGGCCGGCTACACGCCGGTGGTGTGCGGCGATGGCGCCGAGGCCCTGGACGCGATCCGCGCCGCGCCGCCGGCGCTGGTCGTGCTCGACCTGATGCTGCCGGGCCTGGACGGCCTGGCGCTGTGCCGCGCGCTGCGCGCATCGAGCGCGCTGCCGGTGATCATGGTGACCGCCCGGGTCGAGGAGATCGACCGCCTGCTGGGCCTGGAGGCCGGGGCCGACGACTACCTGTGCAAGCCCTTCAGCCCGCGCGAACTGATGGCCCGCATCAAGGCCATCCTGCGCCGCGCGGGCGCCGCCGCGCCGCAGGCGGCGCGGGTGCTGGCGATCGACGCCGCGGCGCGCCAGGTCACGGTCCACGGCCGGCCGCTCGACCTGACGCCGAGCGAATTCGCCATCCTGGCCGCGCTGGCGCGCCGTCCGGGCCAGGTGTTCTCGCGCGCCCAGCTGCTCGACTGCGCGCGCGCCGACAGCCTGGACGCCACCGACCGCGCCGTCGACAGCCACATCAAGAACCTGCGGCGCAAGATCGCGCTTGCCGCGCCCGGGCTGGAAGCGATCCGTTCGATCTACGGCCTCGGCTACCGCTGCGACCTGTGACGCATGGTCGGGTGCCCGCGCAATGCTGCCCGCGTGCAAGCTGACATCGCGAAGCGCGCCCGGTTCCACCAAACGCTTTGCGCTACTTCGTCCCGCAGCTTCCGCACTTCCCTACCTTGGTCGAACGCCCATGGCGACGCATGGAATGACTGGATGGAGGAGAAGATGCAACACATTACCGCAGGACGAACTTGCACCGGCATCGGCATACTGCTGCTGACAGCGGCGGTGTCGGTGCATGGCATGGGCGACAGCGCGGCGGCGCCCGCGCAGGCCGGGTACGCCGGCGGCGGCCACGCCAGCCGCGACGTGTACGGCATCGTCAACATGGTGCCGTTCCGCACGTCCAGGGCAAGCTTCAATGCGCGCGGCCAGGCCGCGTTCGAGTACCTGCCGTTCGACTTCCGTCTGCGCGTCGGCTTCTTCGACGGCAGGCGCGTCGTCGATCCCTTGCCGCCGGCCGATACCCTGTCGGTGCTCGGCGACCTCAACGACAGGGGCGAAGTGGCCCTGCTGGCGCGCTACCTCGACCCCGCGCATCCCCTGTCCGACGGATTCCGGCCGGTGCGCTGGTCGGCCGCGCGTGGTGCGGTGATCCTGCCGGTGCCCTACCTGGCCGATGCCGACTTGTATCTCGGCGCCATCAACGACCGCGGCGAGATCGTCGGGAGCTCGTCGACCGCAGCCGGTGGCGGGAGCTACCGGGCAGTCCGCTGGACGGCCGCGAACCGGGTAATGCCGCTGCCCGCGCCGGCGGGCTTCGGCGACGTCGCCGCAGTCGACATCAACGACAGCAACGTCGCCATCGGCGGCAGCACGACCGCTGCCGGCGCCGCCCACGCGCTGCGCTGGGATCCGGCCGGACGCCCGGTCGACCTCGGCACTTTCGGCGCCGGCGGCGCGGCGCCCCGCTACATCAACAAGCGCGGCGACATCGCCGGCATGCTCGACCCGGGCACCGACAACTTCCAGTCCTTCCTGTGGAGCCCAGGCAGGGGCCTGCTGCGGGTGGGCCTGCATACCGTACTCGCCAGGCTGAACGAGGCCGGCGAGCAGGTCGGACGCATCCAGCGCGCCGGCAACGAGAACCACGCCTACTATTTTTCGCGGGCGCGCGGGCTGGTCGACCTGCACCCGCGGGCGCTGTTCGCATCCGAAGCCAACGACATCAACCAGGGCGGCATCGTGGTCGGCCTGGGGCGGCGCAGCGAGGGCGATCCGGGCCTGGCCTACCGCTGGTCGCGGCCGGGCGGCGCAGTCGACCTCAACACGCGCCTGCTCGACCCGCCGTCGGGCCTGGAGGTGAACGAGGCGCTCGCGGTCGCGCCCAACGGCGACATTCTCGCCCACTCCAGTGCCGGCCTGGTACTGCTGCGCGCGCGCGGCGGGGGCAGCGATGCGCCGGTGCTTGGGCCGATCCAGTTGCCCCAGCCGGAACTGAACCGCCCGGTCACGCTCACGCTGTCTTTCCGCGATCGCAATCCTGGCGACACCCACAGCGCGACCATCGACTGGGGCGACGGCAACGGGCCGCAGCCCGCCGCGGTGCGCGAGTACCGCGGCCAGGGCGAGGTGCGCGCCACCCGCACGTTCACCGTCGAAGGCGATTACAACATGGTCGTCCGCGTCACCGACTCGACCGGACTCGGCAAGATGCAGGTCACATCGATGCTGATCCGCGAACTCGGCGGGCCGCCACTCCCCGGCGAAAGCGCGCGTTCCGGGTCGGCGCCGCGGAGCATCGGCGGCGCGACGGCCCCGCCACCGGCGCCTGCTGCGCCACCGGCGATATTCCAGGCCACGCAAGCGAGGGCTCCCGGCATGCTCCGCCAGGGCCCACCGGAGCCGTCCCGCTAGCCGGCCCCGGCTCCATGGTTTCTCCACATTCGGCATGCAGGATGCACCCATGGCCCGCGCATCCCGCCGCGCGGGCCGCCGCCAAAGGAGACCACCATGAAGCTCAAGAACCAGGCCATCGTCGCCATCGCCCTGCTGGGCCTCGTCGCGGGCAGCGCCCAGGCCGGCGTCCACGTCCGCTACCAGTGCGACTCGACTGTGAAGGGCAAGTGCCCGCCGCCCCCGGTGCCCCCGGTACCGCCCATGCCGCCCACCCCGCCGGCGCCGCCCGCGCCCCCGGGCGACGATCTCGCCCGCCTCGCCCCGCCGGCGCCGCCGGCCATGCCCGCCATGCCCACGATCGCGGCGCCGCCGGCCCCGCCCGAGCCGCCTGCCATGCCGGAGGTGCCGGCCGCGGCCCACGCGGCCTGCGCCGGCAAGGCCGCGGGCACCCGCCTCACCCACGTGCTGCGCAAGGGCGAAACCATGCGTGGCGTGTGCGAACGCGAGGACGGCAAGAGCGTGTTCCAGCTGCGCGAGTACCGGATCCACGACTGAGACGGCGCCGGAGAAGACCCGGGGCCGCCGCGGACGGCTCGACTTGGCGGTCTAGATCATTTATTCTAGACCCATGAACACCCCCGACGTTCCCGCCAAGCCGACCCCGTCCGAACTGGAAATGCTGCGCCTGCTGTGGCGGCTCGGCCCCGCCACCGCGCGCCAGGTGCACGACGCGGCGGTCGAGACGCGGCCCGACATGGCCTATGCCAACGTGCTGCGCCTGCTACAGGTGATGCACGGCAAAGGCCTGCTCACCCGCGACGAAAGCGCGCGTGCCCACGTGTATGCGCCGGCCCAGCCGCAAGACAATCACCAGTCCAGCCTCATCAAGGACCTGATCCACAAGGCTTTCTCCGGTTCCGGCAAGGAATTGGTGCTGGCCGCCCTGCGCGGCCACGTCAGCAAGCAGGAACGCGAGGAAATCCAGCGGATCCTGAATGGCGAGCGGCGCGGTGACTGAGATGCCGCTCCCGCCGCCGGTGCCGCCGGTGCAGCCCGATCTCGAGGACTGCTGCCGCAGCGGCTGCGTACCCTGCGTATTCGACCTCTACGAGGAAGCGCTGGCGCGCTACGAGCGCGAACTGGCTGCCTGGGAGGCCGCCAACGCGGCTGTACCACCCGCTTCCCCTGCCAAGCCGTCCTGATCCGGCAGCGCAGCCCTTTCCTTTACGCCTGTGCCTTAGGTACTTTTATCCGCCGTACGGTGTGGACGGTGCAGAATTGATGCGCTACTTTTTTCAGCAGTACACCCGCCGGGTGTGCTGTTTGGATTCTTTCCTAATCAGGAGGTTTGCCATGAAAAAAGTACTGACCGCGCTTGCGCTGGCAGCCAGCACAGCGGCGCTCGCCCCCGCGGCCCAGGGTGCCGACATCTACCGCGCCGTGTCCAGCGGCCCGGCCGAGTCGCCGCCCAACGGGTCGCCCGGAGCGAGCGTCGCCACCATCGAAATCGACGGCAGCATCATGCGGGCGGAAGTGCCCTTCCGTGACCTGCTGTCGGGAACGGTCGGCGCCCACATCCACTGCTGTACAACCGAGGCCTTCACCGGCGTTGCCCCGGTGGCGATCGCGCTGACCGACTTCCCGATGATGGTCACCGCCGGCGAATACAGACGCACTTTCGACCTGGGCGACCCGGCGGTGTACGACCCGGCCTTCCTGGCCTCGTTCGGCGGTACCGCGGCCTCGGCCGGCTCGGCGCTGCTCGACGCGATGAACGCCAACGAAGCCTACCTCAACATCCACACGGCCGACTACGAGAACGGCGAGATCCGCGGTTTCGTGGTGGCGGCGCCGATTCCGGAACCGGCGACGTGGGGGATGCTGGGGGTCGGCCTGGCAGGGCTGGCGCTGGCCGCGCGCCGCCGCTCCAGCCCGCTCAAGTGAGCCCTCAGCTGAGCTCCGCGCCCTCGCGTTCGGCCAGCAGCAGGCTCCAGGCCGGTATCGCCGCGCGCCAGAAGGCGTCGAGCGATGCCGGCCGCTCCAGCGGCAGGCCGAGGAAACGTGCCGACTGGAGCAGCGCCTCCAGCGCGGCAGTCTCATTGCCCGGCGCCTCGCCCACCGCCACGGCCAGCGCGCCGGTCTGCTTCGACAGCTTTTCGCCGTTCTCGTTGCGCACCACCGGCACGTGCAGGTAGCGCGGGGTCGGCACCCCGAGCACGCGCTGCAAGAAGATCTGGCGCGGCGTCGAGTCGAGCAGGTCGGCCCCGCGCACCACGTCGGTGACGCCCTGCGCGGCGTCGTCCACCACCACCGCCAGTTGATAGGCCCAGAAGCCGTCGGCGCGCTTCAGCACGAAGTCGCCCGATTCGGCGTGCAGGCGCTGGGTGAGCTCGCCCGCGAAGCGGTCATGGAAGCCGACCACATCGTAGCCTGGCCCGGGCACGCGCAGGCGCAGGCTGCGCATGCTGCGCCCCTCGGCCAGGCCGAAGCGGCAGGTGCCCGGATAGATGGCGGCGCCGTCGGGCGCGACGCCCAGGCGCGAATCGGCGATCTCGCGCCGGTTGCAGCCGCACGGATAGGTATGGTCGGCAATGCGCTCGGCGGCGGCCTGGTACAGGTGCTTGCGCCGGCTCTGCCAGACGACTTCGCCATCCGCATGCATGCCCAGCAGCCCGAGCAGCGCCAGGATGCCCTCGGCCGCGCCGGGCACGCTGCGGCCTTCGTCGATGTCCTCGATGCGCACCAGCCAGGTGCCGTGATGCGCCCGGGCATCGAGGTAGCTGGCCAGGGCCGCGACCAGCGAACCGGCGTGCAGCGGGCCGGTCGGCGACGGCGCGAAGCGGCCGATGTAGGGGGAGTCCAGATGCTTCATGTCGTCATGATACCCGCAGGCCGGGCGTTCAGACAGGCCGATGCTGCCGGTACGCCCATGCCATCGCCGGTCGGACGCCGCGTATCACCTGGCAGCTTTGTCGTGCTCGCCGATCAGCCTGGTCACCTGCCCCGCCACCTCGTTCGGCACCGCCATCGACAGCTGGTAGTGGACGATCTCGAAACCCTTGGCCGTCTTGCGGATCACGCCGCTGGCCATGCAGGGCCCCATGTTCGGAGTGTCCAGCAGTTCGTCGAACCAGATCAGCGACCGGTCGGCCGAGGCATACACGTTGCGGCGGGTGGCCTTGAAGCTCCATGCCGACTTGCGGTCGAAATATTTCTTGGCCCAGCTCCTGAACGCATCGCGCTGCCACAGTTCGCTGCGGTCGGTGCCGATATAGACCCCGTCGCTGGCGATCTTGTCGAAATAGGCCATGCGCGCATTGGCCGCGTCTTCGTGCCATTCGTCGACGAAGGCATTGACCTGCCGCGTCAGGACGGCGTCGGTCTCGGCATGGGCGGTGCTGGACAGGCCCAGGATCAGGCTGAGGAACATACTGGCGGCGGCGAGAAATCGTTTCATGGTCTCTTTCGATAACGGAAGCATGGGGAGGACAAGGCGATGCACGCGCCAACGATAATGCAAAGTTGAGCATTTGCCAACGCCGGTCATGTCAACAATGTGGTTCCGACCGTCGATTCTTTAGTACAAGGTTCATGCGGATTTAACATTCCCTGTGTAAGCTTGACACGCTGTCCGGCCAACCCACCCTTTGCCTGAGGCTCCTGAACCGTGAGCAAGCGTGCACAGCTTCATTCCGATACCGTCTCGATCCAGGAAATCCTGGTGCTCGAAGCCGTCGCCGGCCGCCTGGCAAGACAATATCCGCCCGACTGGCTCGAACGGCAGGGGCGCCCGCTCTATGTCGCCACGCTCGTCCTGTCCTTTCTCGCCGCAGTACTGCTGGGAATGGCATGGGGGCCGTGGTGGGGCTTCCTGGTCCCGCTATGCATGCCCACCTGCGTGCTGGTGGTCCTGCCGTGGCTGCTCTTCGGACGCATCACGGGGCGTCCGCGCTGGGCCCATCGGCTGGCCACGCTCGACCGGCAGGATGCCGAACTGGTGCGGCGCTTCATTGCGCCGATGCGACACCGTTGCGCGATCAGCGGCGACGACATCTTCGCGCTCTGGCGCCATGCCCGCCATGTCGTGGCCTACCGCCACGGCTGACCGCTACTGCTTCTGTGCACTAGAATAGACGGATGCGCATCCTCATCGTCGAAGACCACCCGGACATCCTCGCCAATCTCTACGGCTTCCTGGAACCCAAGGGCCACCAGCTCGATTCCGCCCGCAACGGCTACGGCGGGCTGGCACTGGCCTCCGAGAACGATTACGACGTGATCGTCCTCGACGTCATGCTGCCCGGCCTGAACGGGCTGGAGCTGTGCCAGAAGCTGCGCACCGAACTCGGCAAGGCGACGCCGGTACTGATGCTGACCGCGCGCGACAGCCTGCCCGACAAGGTGGCCGGCTTCGACAGCGGGGCCGACGACTACCTGGTCAAGCCTTTCTCGCTGGTGGAACTCGAGGTGCGCCTGAAGGCCCTGGTGCGCCGTTCGGCCGCGGGCCATGCGCTGCACGCGACCCTGCGCTTCGGCGACCTGAGCTACGATCCGGACATGCAGGAAGCGCGCCGCGCCGGGGTGCCGGTGCAGCTCACCAAGACCGGCTATACCCTGCTGCGCTGCCTGTTGGCCAGCGCGCCGCGCATCGTCACGCGCGAGACCCTGGAGCAGGCGGTATGGGGCGACGACCGCCCCGACAGCGACGCGCTGCGCACCCACATCCATGCGCTGCGCCAGGCCATCGACAAACCCTTCGCCACGCCGATGCTGCAGACCGTGGCCGGCGTCGGCTACAAGCTGGTGCAGGCGGACTCGCAGGCGAACCCGCCCCGGCCACGCGATGCGTCCCGCTGATTCCCTGAAGCGGCGCATCGTCGTCGCCTTCGTCCTGTTCGGCCTGGGGGCCTCGCTGTTCTTCGCCTTGATCGCGGCGATCGCGGTGGAAGGCATCGAGGTGCAGCTGGTCGACAAGCGCCTGGAAGCGGCGGTGGCCTGGGCCGCCCCGCGCCAGGCTGCCGGCCTGGACGTCGACATGCCGGCCGGCCTGCGCTTCCAGCGCAACGAGGCCATCCCGGCGCCGCTGCGCGGACTGGCCGACGGCGTGCACAAGGTCGACGTCGGCCCCACCCGCCTGCACGTGCTGGCCGGGCACGATGCCCGCGGCAACTGGGTGCTGGTCGACCACGAAAGCGACTACGACAAGATCGAGCTGGTGGTGTACTCGATGTTCGCGGCGGTGTTCGTCGGCTTCCTGCTGCTGGCCACCCTGCTCGGCGGCTTCCTGGGCAAGCGGGTGGTCGCGCCGATCCACGAGCTGGCACTGGCGGTGCGCCACGGCAGCGCGCCGCCGGCCCTCACGGCGCGCAAGGACGAGCTGGGCGTGCTCGCGCGCGCGCTCGAAGCCCACACCGCCGAACTGCGCGCCTTCCTCGACCGCGAACGCTACTTCACCGGCGACGTCAGCCACGAGCTGCGCAGTCCCCTCACCGTGATCATGGGCGCCGCCGAAATCCTGATGCACGACAGCGCCGCGCCGGCCGTGCGCGGCCCGGCCGAACGGATCTACCGCGCCGCGCGCGAAGCCGCCGAGTCGGTCACCGTGCTCCTGCTGCTGGCGCGCGCGCCGGAACTCGGCACACTGGCGCCGGTCCAGGTCGCGCAGGTCGCGCAGGACGAGATCGACAAGCACCGCGCGCTGGTGGACGGCAAGCCGGTCGCCCTGCGCTTCGTCGACGGTCCGGCGCTGGCGCTGCGTGCGCCGCGCGAACTGTGCGCGGCCGCCATCGGCAACCTGGTGCGCAACGCCTGCCAGTACACCGACCAGGGCGAGGTGGTGGTGCGCATGCTGCCCGGCCAGGTCGTGGTCGAGGACACCGGCCCCGGCCTGCCGCCGGCGGTGGTGGCCACGCTCGGCAGCGGCGGCGGCGTCCCGTCGAGCGGATCGGGCGGCACCGGCCTCGGGCTCGCGCTGGCGCGCCGCATCTGCGACTTCCTGGGAGCCGGCTTCGCCTACGAAGCGCGTCCCGGCGGCGGCAGCCGTTTCACGCTGCGCTTCCCCGCCGCTTCGACGCCCATCTGAATCGCCCAGCCGGATCGCGCAACTTCGTGGCGCACCTTTGACGCCGCGCATTCACACGGATTTAACGGCCTGCTGACGAGCGGTTCACGCACCCATCCTTATCCTGCGGTGCTATCGTGGCCATTCCGGCCGCACGCCCTGAAGTGATACGAAGTGCACAACGTTCTCCACCGGCGCATCAGCGCCAACCTGCTGGTCTTTGCCGTTGCCCTCCTGCTTGCCACCGCTGCCAACATCAATTTCTGGGCGGCTCTTGTTCATGCCCTTGGCGGATTCTCGCTGGCGCGGCTGCCGCTGCTGGCGGGCAGCCTGGCGATCGTGGTCCTGCTGTTCTTCGCGCTGCTCATCCCGTTCAGTTTCCGCTTCATCGCCAAGCCGGCGCTGATCGCCTGCCTGGTGGTGGCCTCGGCCTCGGCATGGTTCATCAACGAGTACGGCATCGTGATCGACAAGGCCATGGTCCAGAACGTGTTCGAGACCGACCCGCGCGAGGCCGCCGAACTGCTGAACTGGCGCCTGGTGCTGTTCGTCGCCATGACCGCCGGCCTGCCCTCGCTGCTGGTGGCGCGCGTGCAGGTGCGCTTCCCGCTCGGCGCGCGTGGCCTGGCGCAGCGCGCCGGCCTCTTTGCCGCCGCGCTGGCCCTGGCCGCCCTGCTGCTGGTCCTGCTGTTCAAGACCCTGGCCCCGGCCGTGCGCGAGCACCGCGAACTGCGCTACCTGCTCACGCCCACCAACGTCGTGCAGGCGCTCAACGGCTACCTGCGCAAGCGCTGGAGCACCCCGGTCCCGCTGCAGTCGATCGGGCTCGATGCCGTCAAGGGCAGCCGCTGGGCGGGGCAGGCGCGCCGCACGGTGACCGTGATCGTGGTCGGCGAAACCGCGCGTGCCGCCAACTTCTCGCTCAACGGCTATGCGCGCCCGACCAATCCGCAGCTGGCGCGCGAAGCGGGCCTGATCAACTTCGCACGGGTGCAGTCCTGCGGCACCGCGACCGCGGTGTCGGTGCCCTGCGTGTTTTCCGCCCTTCCGCGCGAGGAATACGACGACGGCGCCGCCAGGCACCAGGAAGGCCTGCTCGACGTGCTGTCGCACGCGGGTTTCCGGGTACTCTGGCGCGACAACAACTCCGGCTGCAAGGGTGTCTGCGAGCGCGTCGAATTCGCCGACTTCTCCAGCCCGGCCGCCGGCAGGCGCCACTGCGGCGCCGACGAGTGCTACGACGAAGGCCTGCTCGACGGCCTGCCCGAGCTGATCCGCCGCACCGGCAAGGACCTGGTCGTCGTGCTGCACCAGAAAGGCAGCCACGGTCCGGAATACGCCAAGCGCTACCCGGCCGGCTTCGGCCGCTTCGGCCCGGTGTGCCAGACCAGCGAATTCGAGAGCTGCAGCCGCGCCTCCATCGTCGCCGCCTACGACAACACCATCCTCTACACCGACCGTTTCCTGGCGCAGACCATCGCGCTGCTGCGCAAGAGTGCGCTGGAAGCGGACGTGGACACCACGATGCTGTATTTCTCGGACCATGGCGAATCGCTCGGCGAAGGCAATATGTACCTGCACGGCGCGCCCTACCTGTTCGCCCCCGAAGAGCAGACCCACGTGCCGATGATGCTGTGGATGTCGGACGGCTTCAGCCGGCGCTTCCGCATCGACCGCGCCTGCCTGCAGGCGCGCCGCGACCAGCCGCTGTCGCACGACAACGTGTTCCACTCGGTACTCGGCATGCTCAACGTCGAAACCGCCGTCCTGAATCCGAAACTCGACCTGTTCCATGCCTGCGTACGCAACTGAAGCGGCACCGGACCAGGTCCACGAGGTGGAAGATTGCAAAAGACTGCTGGACACCCCCGGCACGGCCGCCCTGTGCGCCCTGCTCGGCCTGGCGGCGCTGGCGATCTGCGCGCTCGGACGCTACACCGACATCGACCTGGCGCTGGCGGATGCGCTGTACGACCGCGTGGCCGGCGCGTTTCCGTGGCGCGAAGCCTGGCTGACGGCGACCTTCAGCCACCGGATCGCCAGGACGGTCCTGACGGTCTGCGCCGCCCTCGTCATCGCCGCCGCCTGCGGCGATGCGATCTGGCCGCAGGCGGCCTTCACGCGGCCGTTCGCACGCCTGCGCCTGCGGGTAATCGCCTGGTCCGCCCTGCTGGTCCCCGTCGTCATCAGCCTGCTCAAGCAGTCGAACGACGCGCACTGCCCCTGGGACCTGGCGCGCTATGGCGGCCATGAGCCCTACGTGCGCCTGTTCGAGGCGCTGCCGACAGGCGTCCTGCCCGGCCACTGCCTGCCGGCGGGCCACGCCTCGAGCGCGCTATGGCTGGTGTCGCTGGTGGTCTTGTGGCTGCCGGGCCCGCCACGCAGGGCATGGCGCGCCCTGGCGGCGGCGCTGGCGCCGGGACTGGCGCTGGGATGGATGCAGCAGATGCGCGGCGCGCACTTCCTGACGCACACGCTGTGGTCGGCCTGGATCGCCTGCGCCATCGTGCTGCTGCTGGTCGTGCTGCTGCAGGCCGGGCAAGCACGCGATGCACGCCGGCGCGCGGCTAGCGGTGGTACTGGCCGTCCCGCTCCGGCTGGTATTCGATGGCGCGGACGGTGACGTCGAACAGGGCGCCGTCGGGGCGCTCCCAGCGGATGGTGTCGCCCACCTTCAGGCCCAGCAGCGCGGTGCCCACCGGCGTCAGGATCGACAGCTGTTCGGGGCCGCCGCTCATGTCCTTCGGGTAGGTCAGCGTCATCGTTACTTCCTGTTCCGAACCGTCGAACGCGAAGCGCACGCGCGAATTCATGGTGACGACGTCGGGCGGCATTTCCCATGGTTCCGCGAGCGCGGCGCGGCCCAGTTCATCGAGCAGCGCGTCGCGCGCATGGGCCTGCGCGGCCGGCAGTGCGTCCAGCAGGCGGTCGAGGCGGTCCATGTCCAGCCATGAGACGAGGATGGTCGGTTTCATTCTTGCTCCTGATTGTGTGCCCGCGAACGTGGCGGGCGGGGATCATCGCGGCAGCGCTCGGCGGCCGCGGCGTGGCATCGGGGAAGCTCGGGAGGACGAAATCGGGGGTGCTGCGAAGGGTGTTGCGGTCCTCACCGAGCCGGGAAAAGCGGGGCGGATACGGCCAGGCCCCTGCCCTGCTGGCAGGCAAAGTTAGCCGGCGATGTGAAGCGTGGTGGGTTCATGGGTAATGGCGATGGATCAGGGGCCAGTATAGCCCCTGTGACAGATCCGTCAATGGCGCACGGTATGATCCAGGCCACGGTGCAGGCCGGCACAGGCCGCGAACGGCACCAGGAACGGATACAGCGCCCAGACCGCGCGTCCGTCGACGCGCACGCACAGCGCCGCGTACAGCGGCGGCAGCGCCATCAAGAGCAGCAGGCTGGCGAGCGGACGCAGCGCCTGCGGGGCGGCGCGCCAGCCCAGCGCCGCCAGCGGCACCAGCAGCAAGGCGCTGCCCACGATCGATGCCAGCGATGGCAGGTCCTGCAGCGCGTGCAGCAGCTGGTCCAGCCTGGGGCGCCAGGTGTAGCCCGGCAGGCCGGTGATGAGCCACCAGCGCACCGCCACCATCCAGGCGCCCGCCGCGGCCAGCACGGCCAGGCCGGGCAAGGGGGCGATGCGGCGCATCGCGACGAGCCACACCAGCAGCAGGATGTTTTCTTCGCGCACGGCGGTGCCGGCCAGGCCGGCGGCGGCGGCCAGCCACGGCTGGCCCGACACGAGCGCCAGCACGAAGGCCGTGCGCGCGCAGATCGAACCTGGATCGACCAGCAGGTAGGGCGCGTACCAGAAGGTGGGCAGCGCCACGATCATCGCCAGGCCGGCCGCGATCGCGCGGCGCCGGTCGAGGCCCGCGCGCAGCACGGTCGCCGTCGTCAAGCAGGCGCCCAGCGTCACCAGCACCCAGTTGAGCATGGCGAAGCCGTTGCGCAGGTCGCCGGGAATGAGGGCGGCCAGCGCCGGCACCAGCAGCCGGTACGGGAAAGGCGCGACCAGTTCGCTCGCGGGAATCTCGCCGCGCAGGTAGCGCGCGGTGTCGTAGTAGGCCTGCGAATCGGCGACCGTGCCGCCCCAGCGCCAGGTCATGACCAGCAACGCCAGCAGCGCGAAGGCGGCGGCCAGCCAGGGCCAGGCGATGCGATGCCGGGTGGTGGGGAAGGCGGGCGAGATGCTGGCTGGTGGCATGCTGCAGGGACGGGTGACAAAACGGCGATGATAGCCGCGACCGGCAATGGCGTCCATGCCACCGAATGAAGAGCAGGAGTGAAGGACAGGAATGATGGACAGGAACGACGGACAGGAGGGGCGGACCGGCCGCCCCTCCCGCCCCCGCTTACACCCGCAGCGGCATCTTGTCGATCAGCTTGTCCAGCGTGATCGGATACTCGCGCACCCGCACGCCGGTCGCGTTGTACACCGCGTTGGCGATCGCCGCCGCCACCCCGCAGATACCCAGCTCGGCAATGCCTTTCGCCTTCATCGGCGAAGACACCGGATCGGTCTCGTCCAGGAAGATGACTTCCTGGTGCGGGATGTCCGCGTGCACCGGCACCTCGTAGCCCGCGAGGTCGTGGTTGACGAAATAGCCGAGCCGCTTGTCGACCGCCAGCTCTTCCATCAGCGCCGCGCCCGCCCCCATCGTCATCGCGCCGATCACCTGGCTGCGCGCCGTCTTCGGATTCAGGATGCGTCCGGCCGCGCACACCGCCAGCATGCGGCGCAGGCGCACTTCGCAGGTCACCGCATCGACGCCGACTTCGACGAAGTGCGCGCCGAAGGTCGATAGCTGGAAGCGCTTGCCGATGTCGCCGTACTCGATCAGGTCCTCGGCCACCAGTTCGCGCTCGCCCACCGCCTCGGCCAGCGGCATACTGCTGCTGCCCGCCTTGACCAGGCCATCGGCGAAGATCGCGCGTTCAGGATCGAAGCCGGCCTGGCGCGCCACCGCCTCGCGCAGCTTCACGCAGGCCGCGTACACGCCCGCCGTCGAGTTGTTGCCGCCCCACTGGCCGCCCGAGCCGCAAGACGCCGGGAAGCCCGAATCGCCCAGGCGCACCCGCACCTTTTCCAAGGGCACCCCCATCATCTCGCTGGCCGTCTGCGCGATGATGGTGTAGCTGCCGGTGCCGATGTCGGTCATGTCGGTTTCCACCGTCAGGATGCCGCGCCGGTCGAGGCGCACCCGTGCGGCCGACTTCATCTGCAGGCTGTCGCGGAAAGCGGCGGCCATGCCCATGCCGACCAGCCAGCGGCCGTCGCGCACGGCGCCGGGCTTGGCCGCCCGGCGCTCCCAGCCGAAGCGCTCGGCCCCTACCTGCAGGCACTGGACGAACTGGCGTTTGGAGAACGGCGGATGCGGATTGTGGCGCGACTTCTCCTCGGATTTCTTCGATTGCGGGTCGGAGGAACCCGGCTTTTCGGGGTTGTCAGGCACCACCTGGGTATCGTTCAGGATGCGGAACCGGACCGGGTCCATGCCGAGCTTCTCGGCCATCTCGTCCATCGCGATCTCGAGCGCCGCCATGCCCGGCGCTTCGCCCGGCGCGCGCATCGCGTTCGATTCCGGCAGGTCCATCGCCGCCACCTTGTTGGCGGTCATGCGGTGCTCGCCGGCGTACAGCGAGCGGGTCTGGGTGGCGGCATTTTCCGGCGAGCCATCGGGCAGGTTGCCGGACCAGGCTTCGTGGGCGATGGCCGTGATCTTGCCCTCGCGCGTGCTGCCGATGCGGATGCGCTGCAGGGTGGCCGAGCGGTGCGTGGTGTTGTTGGGGATCAGCGCGCGCTGCAGGCTGACCCGCACCGGGCGCCGCGCCGCGCGCGCGCCCAGCGCCGCCAGCACCACGTCGGCGCGCAGGAACAGCTTGGAGCCGAAGCCGCCGCCGATATAGGGCGACAGCACGCGCACCTTGTCCTTCGGGATGCCAAGGGTCTTGGCCAGGTCGCCCTTGGCCCAGGCGATCATCTGGTTCGAGGTCCAGACCGTGAGCTGGTCGCCGTCCCATGCCGCGATGCTGGCGTGCGGCTCCATCATCGAATGCGATTCGTGCGCGGTGTGGTATTCGGCGTCGAGTTTCACCGGGCTCGACGCAAACGCGCCGGTGAAGTTGCCGACCTTGGATTCGGCCGCCTCGCCCTTCGGCGCGGTGGCCTTGTTGCGCACCGCGCTCAGGTCGAAGGCGCCCTTGTCGCGTTCGTACTTGATCGTTACCCGTGAGGCCGCGTCGCGCGCCTGCTCGAAGGTCTCGGCCACCACCAGCGCCACCGCCTGGTGGTAGTGCTGGATGCGCGGGCCGCCGAGCAGCATCGCGGTATTGAAGTTGCCCTTGGCGAGCTTGCCGGCATTCTGGGCGGTGACGATGGCGATCACGCCCGGCGCGGCCTTGGCCGCCGCCAGGTCCATCGAGACGATGCGCCCGGTGGGAATCGCGGAGCCGATCACGTAGCCATGGGCCTGGTTGGGCACCACGTCGTGGCGGTCCATCGCATACGGCGCGGTGCCGGTGGTCTTGAGCGGGCCGTCGATGCGTTCGAGCGGCTGGCCCACGACCTTGAGCTGGTCGATGGGGTTGGTAGTTGCTGGTTCGTTGAATTTCATGGCATGCCCTTCTGCTTATGCTTTGGCGCCGGCCGCCTTGGCGTCGGCAATGGCGGCGGCGAGCGTGCGCGCGACCAGCGGCAGCTTGAATGCGTTCTCGTCGGTGGTGCGGGCGCCCTGCAGCAGCGTGCCGGCCACGGCCTCGCCCCCGCGCGGGAACGCGGCGTCGGCCGCCTCGACGCGCCAGGGCTTGTGGGCGACGCCGCCCAGCGCCGCCCGGCCGCTGCCGTCCGGCTGGATGACGGTGGCCACCGACACCAGCGCGAAGGCGTACGAAGCGCGGTCGCGCACTTTGCGGTAGCCCTGCATTCCGCCGATGGGCCGCGGCAGCGTCACCGCGGTGATCAGCTCACCCGGTTTCAGGTTGTGCTCGATGTGCGGCGTGTTGCCCGGCAGGCGATGGAAGTCGGCGATCGGGATCACCCGCGTCGCGCCGCCGGGGGCGACGGTCTCGACCTGGGCATCGAGCACGCGCATGGCCACCGCCATGTCGCTCGGGTGGGTCGCGATGCAGGCCTCGCTCTGGCCGACGATGGCGTGCAGGCGGGTGAAGCCGCCGATGGCGCTGCAGCCGCTGCCCGGTTTGCGCTTGTTGCAGGGGACGTTGGTGTCGTAAAAATAGGGGCAGCGGGTGCGCTGCAGCAGGTTGCCGGCGGTGGTGGCCTGGTTGCGCAACTGGCCCGAGGCGCCGGCCACCAGCGCGCGCGTGAGCACGCCGTAGTCGCGCCGCACGCGCAGGTCGGCCGCCAGGTCGGCGTTGCGCACCAGGGCGCCGATGCGCAGGCCGCCGTCCTGGGTCGGCTCGATGCGGTCGAGGGCGAGCTCGTTGACGTCGATCAGGTGGGACGGTGTTTCGATCTGGAGCTTCATCAGGTCCAGCAGGTTGGTGCCGCCCGCGATGAAGCGCGCCTCCGGATGGCGCGCCGCGGCGTCCGCGGCTTCCTGCGGGGTCCTTGCGCGTTCGTAGGTAAAGGCTTTCATGGCTTGGCCCCCGCGGCGCCTGGAACGCCTGCCACTTCGGCAATCGCCTCCTGGATGTTCGAATAGGCGCCACAGCGGCACAGGTTGCCGCTCATGCGCTCGCGCAATTCCATGTCGGTCGCCGGCGGCGGCGCGTTCAGGTCGCTTGTCACGTGGCTGGGCGCCCCTGCGCGCAGCTCTTCCAGCATGCCGACGGCAGAACAGATCTGCCCCGGGGTGCAGAAGCCGCACTGGAAGCCGTCATGCTTGACGAAGGCGCGCTGCAGCGGATGCAGGTTGGTCGGGGTGCCGAGGCCTTCGATGGTGGTGATCTCATGGCCTTCCTGCATCACGGCCAGGTTCAGGCAGGAGGTGACGCGGCGGCCGTCGATGAGGACCGTGCAGGCGCCGCACTGGCCCTGGTCGCAGCCCTTCTTGCTGCCGGTGAGCTGCAGGCGGTCGCGCAGCGCGTCCAGCAGCGTGGTGCGCGGATCGACCATCAGCTGGTGTTCGATGCCGTTGACCTTCAGGCGGATGCTCATGGTGGTGGGCGTGGTGGCGGCGGCCGGCTGGGCGGCGGGGGCAGCCACTGCGGGCGCCGCCACGTGCGAGGCCACGGCGACACCGCCGACGGCGACCGTGGACGCCCTCAGCAGCTGCCGCCGGTGTGGATCGAAGTCGGGCATCGTTCTTCCTTTCTTGGGCAATGGCAATAGTGGGCCGGCGACGCAGGCCTCACTCGACTGAGCCGTCCCGATTTGACGAAAACGCGCACGGCCGAAGCCAAGAAGATAGCGCTTTTTGCATTTTGACGGCGTGCAGTTCGCTTGCGCGCCGTCCTGGAGACGACAGGCGGGTGCGCAGGGCGTTTTTATTGTGAAAAATGCAATGCCTGGCGAAGCGGATGCATGGATGCCAGGCAGGTGTCGGTCGCCGCGGTACTGCTCGTGGGCGCGGCGCGGATCTACCTGCCGGTGCTTTTCTTCGGCTTGGGCAGCGGCATCAGCGCCGCGGTGTCTTCGAGCAGGCGGCGCAGGGCGTCGGGCTCGTCGAGCAGTTGGTCCGCAATCGGATAGTCCTTGGCGCCCGGATAGGGCGGGCCCTGGGGCAGCTCGGGTGCGAGCGTGCGCACGGCCTGGGAGGGCTTGATGTAGAGGCTGTTGTCGCAGGCAAAGGCGACCACCTTGCCGTCCAGGTAGAGGGCGTATTCGCCGAACATCTTCTTGTGCGTCAGCCGGCTGCCCAGCCCGGCGACTTCCGTCACGTAGTCGACGAAGCTTCGTTCGGTACCCATCCGCCCTCCTTCCCGATCATGCACGTTATCCCGTGTTCATAATAATGCAAGCCTTCATGCAGGCCTAAGTTTCGGGGCCGGGCTTCGGGTAGAGTCGGCCCCTCACCCACTCTGCCATATCGACGATGAAAGCCTGGCTCCTGCGCATCTTCCTGCCCCTGGCGGCCTGCCAGCCATTTGACGCGCACGCCGATGCGCCGGCGGCGACGCCGCCAGCCGCTGCACGGCCGAGCGACGAAGCGATCCGGGCCGCGGTGCGCCAGATCCTCGACGAGATGCCGCAGCAAGCCATGCCGGCGGGCGGCACGGTCCTGAGCGGCGGCGCCTACAAGGAGTTCGCACGCACGTTTTCGGAAGCCGGGAAGCCCCACTGCATGGGGCCGGACGCCCTCAGGCACCAGCCGCCCGGGTTCAGCACCAGGACCTGGAATGTCGGCTTCGGCGGCCTGTTCGCCCTGCCTTTCTGGGGCGCGGCGATCGTGCGCGGCAAGTGCAATTGGAACCGCTGAAGCGGTCGCTGCGCCTGGCGGCCCCGGACACGAGGACGAGCACGCTGCGAATGCCCGACAGCCGCACCGAGGCGACGATGGCGCCCTTGCGCCGGCAGGTCGAGCAGTCGCAGCGGCGTGGGTGTGCGATACCGTTCGGCAGGCGCAATTCCAGTTCCACCGCACCGCAATGGCAGCCCGCCCGATGCCGGGAACCGATGACGGTCGGACCGACCTGCTTGGTCATTGCCCCTCTCCTTTCGCGTACGCCGAGGTTCACATGGCATACACCCGCCTGGCGGCAAAACGCCCATTTTGTCGCGCGACCGCCCGGCCGATCTGCTCAGGTTCATGATTCTTTGCCTGATCCACGCCGGATCGATTGACCGTGATGTGCGCGCATGCGGATACTGCAGCTTGCCACGCCCGGCCCCACCTGCCGGAGTTCCCGTCGACCTGCCCTTCGCCCATGGACAAACTGCTGCGCCGCCTCCTTCCCGTTTTGCTGTTCGCCGGCGCGCATGCCGCCGTGCAGGCCGCCCCGCAGGTGGCGCCCGCCGCGCCGGAGCGCGGCCGGATCGCCGCCAAGCCGCTGTTCCGCGACCCGGTCTTCGACGGCGCCGCCGACCCCGTCATCGTGCGCAACGCCGCGCGCGGCAGCTGGTGGATGTTCTACACCAACCGCCGCGCCAACGCGAAGGCGCTCACCGGGGTTGCCTGGGTCCACGGCACCAACATCGGCATCGCCGAATCGCGCGACGAGGGGGCCAGCTGGACCTACCTCGGCACCGCCGACATCGCACTGCCGGCGGCGCTGGGCGGATCGGAGGCCACGCACTGGGCGCCCGACGTGCTGCGCGCCGACGACGGCACGTATCACATGTTCCTGACCGTGGTGCCGGGCGTGTTCACCGACTGGAACCACCCGCGCCACATCGTCCACCTCACCAGCACCGACTTGCGCAGCTGGGGCAATGCGCGCGCCATCCGGCTCGCCTCGGACCGCGTCATCGATGCCGCCGTGGCCCGCCTGCCCGGCGGCGGCTGGCGCATGTGGTACAACAACGAGCGCGATCACAAGTCGATCCACTACGCCGACAGTCCGGACCTGAACGACTGGATAGAGGGCGGCAAGGTGGTGGCCGACCAGGCCGGCGAAGGGCCGAAGGTGTTCCAGTGGCGCGGCGCCTGGTGGATGATCACCGACGTCTGGCGCGGCCTGGCCGTCTACCGTTCGCCGGACGCCACCAACTGGACCCGCCAGGACGGCAACCTGCTCCAGCAGCCCGGAAGCGGAACCGATGACGGCGCCATCGGCGGGCATTGCGACGTGGTGGTGCGCGGCGACCGGGCCTGGCTGTTCTACTTCACCCATCCGGGCCGCGGCGCCGTACAAGGCGGTGCGGGCACCGGCACCGACGGCGCCGCCCAGCGCCGCAGCGTGATCCAGGTGACGGAACTGTTCCTGTCGGGCGACACGCTGCGCGTGGAGCGCGATGCGCCGACGCGCATCGCACTGGGCGGGAATTGATAAAAAAAAAAGCGGGCCGAAGCCCGCTTCCTGATGATGCTACGCTGCGATCAGCGCTTGTCCATCGGCGGCACGTCGCGTACCTCCGAACCGACGAACAGCTGGCGCGGACGGCCGATCTTCTGTTCCGGGTCGGCGATCATTTCGTTCCACTGGGCGATCCAGCCGATGGTACGGGCCATCGCGAAGATGCCGGTGAACAGCGAGACCGGGATGCCCAGGGCCGACTGCACGATGCCCGAGTAGAAGTCGACGTTCGGGTACAGCTTGCGCGACACGAAGTAGTCGTCTTCCAGCGCAATCTTTTCCAGTTCCATCGCCAGCTTGAACAGCGGGTCGTCCTGCAGGCCCAGTTCTTCCAGCACTTCGTGGCAGGTTTCGCGCATCAGCTTGGCGCGCGGGTCGAAGTTCTTGTACACGCGGTGACCGAAGCCCATCAGCTTCACGCCCGAGTTCTTGTCCTTGACCTTCTCGATGAAGGCCGGGATGTTCTCGACCGAGCCGATTTCCTTCAGCATGGTCAGTGCGGCTTCGTTGGCGCCGCCGTGGGCCGGGCCCCACAGGCAGGCGATACCGGCAGCGATACAGGCGAACGGGTTGGCGCCCGACGAACCGGCCAGGCGGACGGTCGAGGTCGATGCGTTCTGCTCGTGGTCGGCGTGCAGGATCAGGATGCGGTCCAGGGCGCGCACCAGCACGTCGTTGACCTTGTACTCTTCGCACGGGTTGGCGAACATCATGTACATGAAGTTGGCGCTGTACGACAGATCGTTGCGCGGGTACATGAAAGGCTGGCCGACCGAGTATTTGTAGGCCATCGCGACCAGGGTCGGCAGCTTGGCGATCAGGCGGATCGCCGAGATCTCGCGCTGCTTGGCGTCGTTGATGTCCAGCGAGTCGTGGTAGAACGAGGCCAGCGCGCCGACGGTGCCGACCAGCACCGACATCGGGTGCGCGTCGCGGCGGAAGCCGCGGAAGAAGAAGTTCATCTGCTCGTGGATCATCGTGTGCTTGGTCACGGTGTCGTCGAACTTTTTCTTCTGCTCGGCGTTCGGCAGTTCGCCGTTCAGCAGCAGGTAGCAGGATTCCAGGAAGTCGCAGTTGACGGCCAGCTGCTCGATCGGGTAGCCGCGGTACAGCAGCTCGCCCTTGTCGCCATCGATGTAGGTGATGGCCGACTGGCAGGCGGCGGTCGACATGAAGCCCGGGTCGTAGGTGAACTTGCCGGTCTGGCCGTACAGCTTGCGGATGTCGATGACGTCCGGGCCGATGGTGCCCTTGTAGATCGGCATGTCGACCGACGGGCTGCCGTCGGAGAACGACAGGGTGGCTTTGGTATCAGAGATATTCATGGCACTTCCTTCTTGTGGGAGTGGATCTTAAAAACAAAAAACGAAAACGCGTGCTGCAGCCGAACCGGGACGGACTACGCCTGGCGCAGGCGCGCCAGCAGGGCGCGCACGTGCGGCTGGTCGACCTCGCCTTCAGGCTCGGTCCGGCCCAGCAGCAGGTCCATCAGCGGGTTGTCCGCCAGGTCCAGCAAGCGGGTCAGCGCATCGACTTCCTCGTCGCTCAATTCGCCTTCATGCGCATCGAGAAAGCGCGTGAGGATCAAATCGTTCTCGAGCAGGCCGCGGCGCGCGCGCCAGCGCAGGCGGGCACGGTTGGCGGGGTCGGATTGATGCGTTTTCACTAGAGTCCGTTATTGGGTCAACATCATACTCCGCATGCCCGGAATAGGCAGTACGGTACTTTTACTGTATTTGCGGCATCTTTATCAGGGGATGCCGCAATTTGTCGCAATATGCATGCGACGGTTGAACGCGCGGTCGGCGGAGCCGACCACCCTACGAGCATCGCGACCGTAGGGTCCACGGCTTTGCCGTGCGCGCGTTCACATCACGCCTGAAACGACGCGAAGCTTAAATCGCGCGACGCACCAGCAGTTCCTTGATCTTGCCGATCGCCTTGTTCGGATTCAGGCCCTTCGGGCACACGTCCGTGCAATTCATGATCGAGTGGCAGCGGAACAGGCGGTACGGGTCTTCCAGGTTGTCCAGGCGCTCGTTGGTGGCTTCGTCGCGCGAGTCGGCGATGAAGCGGTAGGCCTGCAGCAGGCCGGCCGGGCCGACGAACTTGTCCGGGTTCCACCAGAACGACGGGCACGAGGTCGAGCAGCAGGCGCACAGGATGCACTCGTACAGGCCATCGAGCTCTTCGCGCTCTTCCGGGGTCTGCAGGCGCTCTTTTTCCGGCTTGATCGAGTCGTTGATCAGGTAGGGCTTGATCGAGTGGTACTGCTTGAAGAAGTTGGTCATGTCCACGATCAGGTCGCGGACCACCGGCAGGCCGGGCAGAGGACGCAGCACGATCGGCTGCGTCAGCTCGTTCAGGTTGGTGGTGCAGGCCAGGCCATTCTTGCCGTTGATGTTCATTGCGTCCGAACCGCACACGCCTTCGCGGCAGGAGCGGCGCAGGGCCAGCGAATCGTCGACATCCGACTTGATGCGCTGCAGCGCGTCGAGCAGCATCTTGTCGGTGTCTTGTAGCTCGACGGTGACGTCTTGCATGTAAGGCTTGGCATCCTTGTCAGGATCGTAGCGGTAGATCTTCAGTTGGACGGTGCGTGCCATGTGTTTACCTGTTGGTTTTACTTAGCTGCGTGGGCCGCGCACTCGGCGCGGCCCTGCACGAAATTAGAAAGTACGGGCCTTCGGCTTGAAGGTGTCGACGGTCAGCGGCTTGGTCACCACCGCCTTGTACTCGAGGCGGTTGCCTTCCGAGTAGAACAGGGTGTGCTTCATCCAGTTTTCGTCGTCGCGGTTCGGGAAATCGCTGTGGGCGTGGGCGCCGCGCGATTCCGGGCGGGCCGCGGCCGACACGATGGTCGCCTTGGCGGTCTCGATCAGGTTGTCGAGTTCCAGCGCTTCCACGCGGGCGGTGTTGAACACCTTCGATTTATCCTGGAACGAGACGTGCTTGCGGCGCTCGTCGAGCTTCATGATTTCGCGCACGCCGGTATCGAGCAGTTCCTGGGTACGGAACACGCCGCAGTACTTCTGCATGGCGGCGCGGATGTCGTTGGCCACGTGCTGCACCTTCTCGCCGCCGGTCGAGGTCTCGAGGCGGTTGAGGCGGTCCAGCGCAAAATCGGCGGCGTCCTTCGGCAGGGCCTTGTTGACCTTCTGCTTCAGGTTCGAGGCCACCACGTGGTTGCCGGCCGCGCGGCCGAACACCACCAGGTCGAGCAGCGAGTTGGTGCCCAGGCGGTTGGCGCCGTGCACCGAGACGCAGGCGCATTCGCCGATCGCGTACAGGCCGCCCACAATCTTCTGGCCGCCGGTGCCATCCGGGGCCACTACTTGGCCGTGGATGTTGGTCGGGATGCCGCCCATCTGGTAGTGGATGGTCGGAACGACCGGGATCGGTTCCTTGGTGGCGTCGACGTTGGCGAACTTGTGGCCGATTTCCAGGATCGACGGCAGGCGCTTCTCGATGGTGTCCTTGCCGATGTGGCGCAGGTCCAGCAGCACGTGGTCCTTGTTCGGACCGCAGCCGCGGCCTTCCTTGATCTCCTGGTCCATCGAACGCGAGACGAAGTCGCGCGGCGCCAGGTCCTTCAGGGTCGGCGCATAGCGCTCCATGAAGCGTTCGCCGTTCGAGTTGATCAGGATGCCGCCCTCGCCGCGCACGCCCTCGGTGATCAGGACGCCCGCGCCGGCCACGCCGGTCGGGTGGAACTGCCAGAACTCCATGTCCTGCAGCGGCAGGCCGGCGCGCGCCGCCATGCCCATGCCGTCGCCGGTGTTGATGAACGCGTTGGTGGAAGCCGCGAAGATGCGCCCTGCGCCGCCGGTGGCGAAGATGGTGGTCTTCGCTTCCAGGATCATCACGTCGCCGGTTTCCATTTCGAGGGCCATCACGCCGACCACGTCGCCCTCTAGGTCGCGGATCAGGTCAAGCGCCATCCACTCGACGAAGAAGTGGGTGCGCGCGCGCACGTTACGCTGGTACAGCGTGTGCAGCAGCGCGTGGCCGGTACGGTCGGCCGCGGCGCAGGCGCGCTGGACCGGCTTCTCGCCGAAGTTGGCGGTGTGGCCGCCGAACGGACGCTGGTAGATGGTGCCGTCCGGGTTGCGGTCGAAGGGCATGCCGAAGTGTTCCAGCTCGTACACGACCTTCGGTGCTTCGCGGCACATGAATTCGATCGCATCCTGGTCGCCCAGGTAATCGCCACCCTTGACGGTGTCGAACATGTGCCAGTACCAGTCGTCTTCGCTCATGTTGCCCAGCGAAGCACCGATGCCGCCCTGGGCAGCCACGGTGTGCGAACGGGTCGGGAACACTTTCGACAGCACCGCCACGTTCAGGCCGGCTTCGGCCAGTTGCAGCGATGCGCGCATGCCGGAACCGCCGGCGCCAACGATGACCGCGTCGAAGCGGCGGGTAGGGATTGCAGTTTTAATTGCTGCCACGATTACACACTCCAGAGAATTTGCACGGTCCAGGCGGCGCAGGCGAGCAGCCAGAAGATCGTCGCCAGCATCAGGAACAGGCGCAGGCCTGCCGACTTCACATAGTCCATCCAGATGTCACGGATGCCGACCCAGGCGTGATAGAACAGGCCGAGGAAGGTGACCAGCGCGAACAGCTTGAACCACTGGCGCGCGAACAGGCCGGCCCAGCCTTCATAGCTGAAATCCTGGCCGGTCAGGAAGGAGACCAGCAGCACGACGGTGAAGGCGGCCATGACGATGGCGGTGACGCGCTGCGCCAGCCAGTCCTTGACGCCGTAGTGGGCGCCGACGACGAGGCGGCGCGGTCCGATGTTATTCTTGTTTGCCATGATTAAAACACTCCGAACAGTTTCAGGGCGACCAGTGCGGTCAGCACCAGGCTGATGATCAGCACCCAGCGTGCGGTCTTCTGCGCGGCATCCTTGTCCAGGGCCATGTGGTTGTCCATGAACAGGTGGCGCACGCCGGCGACGAAGTGGTGCAGGTAAGCCCACGACAGGCCCAGCAGGATGATTTTCGCGAACGGGTTATCGACGATGCCCGCGAAATGGGCGAACGAGATCTCGGAACGCAGGCTTTCCTGCAGCAGGTACAGCAGGAACGGCAGGAACAGGAACAGACCGGCGCCGCTGACGCGGTGCAGGATCGACACGATGGCCGATGGCGGCATGCGATATTTACCCGTAATATCTCCAATGCCAACGTTGCGGAACTCCGGCCGCCCTTTTTTTGCAGCTTCTCTCACGGCTTCGGACATGTAACACCTCCCTTATGACAACAGTTTTTTAGTGAACCCTTCATTTTCGCCGATTTTGTGGCGGGGCACCAAGCATCCAGGTGAAGAAAACCGGGGCGTCCCTGCGGCGAACCGGGTACTGTTCGTCGCTTACGCAAAACCAACTTATTTTAATCGCTTCGTGCGATCCCTGCTGTGGGCCCGGCCGGCTGCGCCGCCCGCCCCACGTTTATTCTTATGACAACTCGCTCCGGTAATGGTGGCGCGCGGTCGAATAAATCCCCCGGCGCAACTCCACCGGCTTGTCGCCGTAGCTGAACGACACCCGGTCCGCGCACAGCAGCGGCGTGCCTTGCGCCACCTTCAGGTGCTCGGCCGCCACCGCGTCCGCCGCGACCGCGCGGATCTTCTCGGTGGCGCGGATCATGCGCGTGCCGAATTCCGACTCGAACAGCCCGTACATCGGCCCCTTGTACTCCACCAGGCGCTCCGCCGTCAGGCCCTTGAACAAAGCCCCTGGCAGCCACAACTCCTCCAGGATGGTCGGCACGCCGTCGAAGGATTGCACCCGCTTGATGTAGAGCACGGCGTCGCCCGGCTTCAGCTCGAGCAGGCGCGCCACTTCGGCCGTGGCGCGGATGCGCAGCACGGCGATGAAGCGGTTGTCCGGATGGTGCGGCACGCCTTCGTCGGGCATCAGGCGCAGGAAGCGGAAGTGGGCGCGCTCCTCGGCGTGGGTGGCCACGAACGTGCCCTTGCCCTGGCGGCGCACCACCAGGTGCTCGGCCGCCAGCTCGTCGATGGCCTTGCGCACCGTGCCCTGGCTGACCTTGAAGCGCCCCGCCAGCTCGACTTCGCTGGGCATCAGCTCGCCCGGCTTCCACTCGCCCGACTGCAGGCTCTGGGTGATCAAGGCCTTGATCTGCTGGTACAGCGGACGGAAGGACGGCGATGCGTCGCTGCCGGCTGCATCGCTGCTGTTGGGCGAAAGGGGGTTCATAGACCGCGATTTCACCACAAAACCTGCCTGCAAGTCCAGTAGATGACCACCAACACATGTGTCTTATATAAGACATATGATATGAATTGACAGACAGAACAGTCGAGGCATAAACTCGCAGTCGGATTGGACCTCCGTGCTTATCCGCAAACTCGCTCACATACGCGCGCGATATCCAATTGATACGGAGCTGCTTTTGGTATCATTGCAGCTTTCCGAACAAGTTTCCCGGCTCGACCGCCGTCGTCCGAACGATTTTTTCCCCACTTTGGAGATTCATCATGGCTAAAACCCCAATGCGCGTCGCCGTCACCGGCGCGGCCGGCCAGATCGGCTATTCCCTGCTGTTCCGCATCGCCAACGGCGACATGCTGGGCAAGGACCAGCCGGTCATCCTGCAGCTGCTCGAGATCGACAACGAGAAGGCACAGAAGGCGCTCAAGGGCGTCATGATGGAAATCGACGATTGCGCATTCCCGCTGCTGGCCGGCATGACCGCCCACGCCGATCCGATGACCGCCTTCAAGGATGCCGACGTGGCCCTGCTGGTCGGCGCGCGTCCGCGCGGCCCGGGCATGGAGCGCAAGGACCTGCTGGAAGCCAACGCCCAGATCTTCACCGTGCAGGGCAAGGCGCTGGACGCGGTCGCGTCGCGCGACGTCAAGGTGCTGGTGGTCGGCAACCCGGCCAACACCAACGCCTACATCGCCATGAAATCGGCCCCGAACCTGCCGGCCAAGAACTTCACCGCCATGCTGCGCCTGGACCACAACCGCGCCCTGTCGCAGGTTGCCGCCAAGCTGAACAAGCCGGTCGGCGCCATCGAGAAGATGGTCGTGTGGGGCAACCACTCGCCGACCATGTACGCCGACTACCGCTTCGCGACCATCGACGGCGCATCGGTCAAGGAAGCGATCAACGACGACGCCTGGAACCGCGACACCTTCCTGCCGACCGTCGGCAAGCGCGGCGCCGCCATCATCGACGCCCGCGGCGCCTCGTCGGCAGCCTCGGCCGCCAATGCGGCGATCGACCACGTGCGCGACTGGGTGCTGGGCACCAATGGCAAGTGGACCACCATGGGCATCCCGTCGGACGGTTCGTACGGCATCCCGGAAGGCACCATGTTCGGCTTCCCGGTCACCACCGAGAACGGCGAGTACACCATCGTCCAGGGCCTGGACATCGACGCCTTCTCGCAGGAGCGCATCAACCTGACGCTGAAGGAACTCGAAGAAGAGAAGGCCGGCGTCGCGCATCTGCTGAACTGAGCTGCCGAACCGAGCCGCTGACTCACGTATCTGTATCGGCGCGGCCATCCGGCCGCGCTAACCGTGCCATCCCGGCGCAGTTCGCAGCAAGAACTGCCCGGCATGGCCGATCTGCTTCAAGACATACCATGCATCCTTCCGAGGTTTTATTCCAGGGCAAACGCCAGCCGCTGCTGCTTCCCGCCTGCGACCACTACGCCGGCTCGGAGAAGCTGATGCGCAAATCGATGGCCCTGCAACAAGAGCTTGGCCCCGTATTCGACATTACTTTCGACTGCGAAGATGGCGCCACCGCAGGCAGCGAGGCCGAGCACGCGCTGCTGGTCACCCAACTGATCAATAGCGAGGACAACCGCTTCGACCGCATCGGCGTGCGCCTGCACGACCCCAGGAGCCCGCACTTCGCGGGCGACGTGGCCGCGATCGTCGGCGCCACCGCCGCGCGCCTGGCCTACGTGGTGCTGCCGAAGGTGGAGAGCGTCGCCGACACCATCCTTGCCATCGACCTGATCAACCAGTACGCCGCCAGGGCCGGACGCACCGACCTGCCGGTGCACGTGCTGATCGAAACCCACGGCGCCCTGCATGCGGCCTACGACATCGCCGCCCTGCCCCAGGTCGCGTGCCTGTCGTTCGGCATCATGGACTTCGTGTCCAGCCACTACGGCGCCGTGCCGGCCAGCGCCATGCGCACCCCCGGACAGTTCACCCACCCGCTGGTGGTGCGCGCCAAGCTGGAAATCGCCGCGGCCTGCCATGCGCACGGCAAGGTGCCCTCGCATAACGTCACCACCGACATCAAGGACAGCGCCGTGGTCGCCAACGACGCCCAGCGCGCCGGCGCCGAATTCGGCTTTACCCGCATGTGGAGCATCCACCCGGACCAGATCAAGCCGATCCTGAAGGCCTTCACGCCGCGCCTGTCGGAGGTGAACGAAGCCACCAACATCCTGCAAGAAGCAATGCTGGCCAACTGGGGCCCGATCGCCCAGCACGGCCGCTTGCACGACCGCGCAAGCTACCGATATTATTGGACCGTTCTGCAGCGCGCGAAGCTGGCCGGCCTGGCGCTGCCGGAAGCCGCTGCGGCAATCGTCAACCACACGGATTCCAACTGATGGCCACCCTCCTCTCCCGCATGTTCGCCGCCGGCGCGCTTCGTTTCACCCTCGCGCTCGTGGCCGCCGGCGTCTGCACCCATGCAGCCGCCGCCACCGATACCAAACACCCGAAGGCCGCCAGCGTGCTCAAGGCCAAGGCAAAAGCCAAGGCCAAGCCGGGCGCGAAGGGCAAGAAAGCCACGGCCGCCGCAGCTGCTGCTGCAGCTGCGGCAGGCGCCGCCTACAGCGCCGAAGACCAGGCCGAACCGGACATCACCGACACGGTCGTGACCGAATACGCTTGCGAGCTTGGCAACAAGATCACGATCTACACCAACGACAAGGACGAGGCCCACATCGCCCTGCGCTGGAAGAAACGCCTGCACCGCCTGAACCGGGTGGGCACCACCACCGGCGCGCGGCGCTTCGAGAACCCGTACTGGGGGCTGATCTGGATCGGCATCCCGGCCAAGGGCATGCTGCTCGATTCGAAGCTGAACCGCCAGCTGGCCAACGAATGCAAGAACGCCGAGCAGGCGGCGATGGTCGTCGCGGCGGCGCCTGCGGAAAAGAATGGCTGATCCGCGGCTGGCGCCCATGGATCACCGGAAGTCGAAGTGCATTGCAGTACCGGAATAACAACATATCCCCACTGAAGGAGAGATCATGTCTCGCAACACCCTGAACACACTGAAGGAATTCCCGGCGGGCGCCGGCCAGACCGGCCAGTACTACTCGCTGCCGGCCCTGGGCGAAGCCCTCGGTGTGAACCTGTCGCGCCTGCCGGTGTCGATCCGTATCGTCCTCGAGTCCGTCCTGCGCAACTGCGACGGCAAGAAGGTCACCGAAGAACACATCAGGCAGCTCGCCAACTGGGGCGCCACCGCCGAGCGCACCGACGAGATCCCGTTCGTCGTGGCCCGCGTGGTGCTGCAGGACTTCACCGGCGTGCCGCTGCTGGCCGACCTGGCCGCGATGCGCAACGTCGCCGCCAAGACCGGCGCCGATCCGAAGAAGATCGAGCCGCTGGTGCCGGTCGACCTGGTGGTCGACCACTCGGTCACCATCGACCATTTCCGCGAGCCGGGCGCGCTGGACCTGAACATGAAGCTGGAATTCCAGCGCAACAACGAGCGCTACCAGTTCATGAAGTGGGGCATGCAGGCCTTCGACACCTTCGGCGTCGTGCCGCCGGGCTTCGGCATCGTGCACCAGGTGAACCTGGAATACCTGGCGCGCGGCGTCATGAAGCAAGGCGACGTGTTCTACCCGGACACCCTGGTGGGCACCGACTCGCACACCACCATGATCAACGGCGTCGGCGTGGTCGGCTGGGGCGTGGGCGGCATCGAAGCCGAGGCGGGCATGCTGGGCCAGCCGGTCTACTTCCTGACCCCGGACGTCATCGGCGTCAACCTGAAAGGCAAGCTGCGCGAAGGCTGCACCGCGACCGACCTGGTGCTGACGGTCACCGAAATGCTGCGCCATGAAAAAGTCGTCGGCAAGTTCGTCGAGTTCTTCGGCGCCGGCACCCGCTCGCTGTCGACCACCGACCGCGCCACCATCGCCAACATGGCCCCGGAATACGGCGCCACCATGGGCTTCTTCCCGGTCGACGAAGCCACCGTCGACTACTTCCGCGGCACCGGCCGCACCGAAGAAGAACTGGCTGCCTTCGAGAACTACTACAAGGCCCAGGGCATGTTCGGCATCCCGCAGGAAGGCGAGATCGAATACACCCGCGTGGTGGAACTGGACCTGTCGACCGTGACCCCGTCGCTGGCCGGCCCGAAGCGCCCGCAGGACCGTATCGAACTGGGCCACGTGAAGAACACCTTCACCGAGCTGTTCAGCAAGCCGACCACCCAGAACGGCTTCAACAAGAAGCCGGACGACCTGCACCACGTCTACCAGACCAGCAACGGCGTGCGCGTGAAGAACGGCGACGTCCTGATCGCCGCCATCACCTCGTGCACCAACACCTCGAACCCGAGCGTGCTGCTGGCCGCCGGCCTGCTGGCCAAGAAGGCGGTCGAGCGCGGCCTCACCGTGGCGCCGCACATCAAGTCCTCGCTGGCCCCCGGCTCGCGCGTGGTCACCGAGTACCTGACCGCCGCCGGCCTGCTGCCCTACCTGGACAAGCTGGGCTTCGGCGTGACCGCCTACGGCTGCACCACCTGCATCGGCAACGCCGGCGACCTGACCCCGGAACTGAACGCCACGATCGTCGAGAACGACATCGTCGCCTCGGCCGTCCTGTCGGGCAACCGTAACTTCGAAGCGCGTATCCACCCGAACATCCGTTCGAACTTCCTGGCCTCGCCGCCGCTGGTCGTGGCCTACGCCATCGCCGGCAACATGACGAAGGACCTGATGAGCGAGCCGCTGGGCAAGGACCAGAACGGCGTCGACGTCTACCTGGGCGATGTCTGGCCGACTTCGCAGGAAGTGGGCGAGCTGATGCGCCTGGCGATGAACTCCGAGGTCTACCGCAAGAACTACGCCGACGTGAAGGGCAACCCGGGCGAACTGTGGCAGCGCGTGTCGTCGACCGAAGGCCAGGTCTACAACTGGCCCGAATCGACCTACATCGCCGAGCCGCCGTTCTTCGCCGACTTCGAGATGACCCCGAAAGCCGCCGCCACCGGCATCACCGGCGCGCGCGCGCTGGGCGTGTTCGGCGACTCGATCACCACCGACCACATCTCGCCGGCCGGTTCGATCAAGGAAGACGGTCCGGCAGGCCGCTGGCTGAAGGACCACGGCGTCCTGAAGGCCGACTTCAACTCCTACGGCTCGCGCCGCGGCAACCACGAGATCATGATGCGCGGCACCTTCGCCAACGTGCGCATCAAGAACAAGATGATTCCGCCGAAGGCGGACGGTTCGGCGGTCGAAGGCGGCATCACCATCCACCAGCCGACCGGCGAACAGCTGTCGATCTACGACGCGGCGATGAAGTACGTGGCGGAAGGCACCCCGACCATGATCTTCGGCGGCGAAGAGTACGGCACCGGCTCGTCGCGCGACTGGGCCGCCAAGGGCACCCAGCTGCTGGGCGTGAAGGCCGTGGTCGTGCGTTCGTACGAGCGTATCCACCGCTCGAACCTGGTGGGCATGGGCGTGCTGCCGCTGCAGTTCATCGGCAACGACAGCGTCGAAAGCCTGGGCATCACCGGCAAGGAAACCTACGACCTGAAGGGCCTGGAAGGCGAGATCAAGCCGCAACAGCTGGCCACCCTGGTGATCCACCGTGAAAACGGCGAATCGCAGGAAGTGCAAGTGCTGCTGCGTATCGACACCCCGATCGAAGTCGACTACTACAAGCATGGCGGCATCCTGCCGTTCGTGCTGCGCCAGCTGCTGGCTGCCTGAGCCTGAGCGCTGAGCGAAGGGCCGGGATCCGCAAGGGTCCCGGCCTTTTTTCGGCCCGGCGCCGCTTGCCGTGTATCGGGACGACATCTCGGCTTGTTGACGTTTACAATGCTGGATTGTTTCTTTCAAGACAGATATGCAGAACCCGACCATCCACCGTTTCCGCAGTGCGCTTGCCGGCATCCTGGCAAGCACACTCCTCCTTGTCGCGTGCCCGCTCATCGCCAGGGCCGCGCCGCTGCCGGTACGGGTCGGCCTCGATGCCGAATTCGGCCTGGATAACAGCACCTCGGCCCAGGCCGTCGAACTGGGGCTGCGCACGGCCATCGCCGAGATCAACCGCAGCGGCGGGCTGCTGGGCGGCAGGCCTGTCGAGCTTGTTACCCGGGACCACCGCTCGATCCCGGCCCGCGGCATCCGCAATATCGAAGAGTTTGCGCGCATGCCCGAACTCGTGGCCGTGTTCGGCGGCCGCTTCAGCCCCGTCATCATCGAAGAGCTGCCGGTCCTGAAAGCGACCAGAACCCTGTTCCTGGCGCCATGGTCGTCGGCCGACGGCATCATCGACAACGGCATGCGGCCCAACTACGTGTTCCGCCTGTCGCTGCGGGACAGCCTGGCGATGCCCAAGCTGCTGCAGACGGCGAGCAAGCGCGGTCTGCGGCGGGTCGGCCTGCTGCTGACGAATACCTCCTGGGGGCGCAGCAACCTGGCGGCCGCCGAAAAATTCGCTGCCGCAAACAAGAACATCACGATCGTGCAGACCGCCTGGTACAACTGGCGCGACCAGACCCTGGTCGCCAGGTACCAGGCCTTGCGCAACGCCGGCGCCGAGGCCATCGTCCTGGTGGCCAACGACGATGAAGCGGCGGTCCTGGTGCGCGAAGTGGCCGCCCTGCCGAAGGCCGAGCATGTGCCGATCCTGAGCCACTGGGGCGTGACCGGCGGCGAGTTCGTGCGGCAGGCGGGACCCGCCCTGAACAAGGTCGACTTCTCGGTCGTCCAGACCTTCTCGTTTTTCCAGGCCGACAAGAAGCCGCTCGCGCGCTTCATGGCCAGCCTGGCGACCGTGTCGCCCATCCGCAGGATCGAGGACATCGACGGTCCGGTGGGCGTGGCCCATGCCTACGACCTGATGCATATTCTCGCCAACGCGATCCGGCAGGCCGGCAGCACCGACCGCAAGGCCGTGCGCGACGCCCTGGAACGGCTGCGCACGCACCGCGGGCTGGTGAAGACCTATGCTCCGCCGTTCACCCCGGCCCGCCACGAGGCGCTGGGCACGCGCGAACTGCTGATCGCCCGCTACCGCGCGGACGGCGTGCTCGTACCCAGCGACGACTGATCATGAGGCTGTGGTCGCCATCCCGGGCTGCGAGCCTGACGCAACGTTTCGCCCTCGCCTCGGCGATCCTGGCCGCTACCGCCGTGCTGCTGGTGGTGGCGGCGTCGTTCTGGCTGGTCGATCGCCAGCACGCCTCCGCGGTCGCGCTGCTGCAGCAGCGCGATGCCGCCTTCAACGCGAGAACCGTCAGCAATACCCTCGCCACGCTGATCTCGCGCATGGACGAGGTGGCGAACAGCCCGATCCTGGCCACCGGCCTGGTCGACAGCGCCGGCCGGGAAACCTACCTGGCGCCCTTCCTTGGCGGCCTGCGCCAGATCAACGGGATTCCGGTGCAGGTGCTGTTCACCGACTTCGAAGGCAAGCCGGTCGCCGGCAACGGCCTCGAGCGCTTCGACCAGGAAGAACTCGCCTGGCTGCGCGCGCGCATCGACCAGGGCGTGGAGAGCACCGCCATCTTCGGGCCGCCCGACGAGGCGGAACTGGTTGGCGTCAGCCTGCTGCGCTATTCGCGTACCAATACCCCCGAAGGCGCGCTGGTCTACAAGCTCAGGATACAGGACCTGCATCCCGCGGCGACGGCCGGCCTGACGTGGAAGGGACAGGCCCCGCCCGCGCCGACGCTGCGCACCCTGGAGATGCCGGTCAAGGTCCCTGCCCGGCTCCAGCATCTGGGCCTGAGGCTGCGCATGGATGCCGCCGCGCCCGGCCGGATCCTGAAGACGCCCTGGTCCCAGTTCGGCCTGATCGGCGGCATCGCCGTCCTGATTGCCGCGCTGGTGTTCCTGCTCGGATCGCGCCTGTCGCTGGGCCTGACCCAGGACCTGCGCAAGCTCGAGCGTTTCGCCGGCAGGCTCGGCGAAGGAGGCATCGACGCGCAGCGCGCCGAACTGGCCGGCAGCAGCGAAACGGTCACCCTCGCGCGCTCGATCAACCAGATGCTCGACCGGCTGCAGAAGCAGCGCGAGCATCTGCAACGGGAGCACCAGCGCAAGGACGAGTTCCTGGCGATGCTGGCGCACGAGCTGCGCAACCCGCTTGCACCGATCAGCAGCGCGGCGCAGCTCTTGCGCATGTTCTTCGCCAAGGAGCCCCGCGTCAGGCAGGCCAGCGAAGTCATTTCCCGCCAGGTCGCGCACATGACGCACCTCGTCGACGACCTGCTGGACGTGTCGCGCGTGACGCGCGGCCTGGTCACCATCGAGAAGGCCGACATCGAACTGGGCGCCGTGCTGCGCGAAGCCGTCGAGCAGGTCGCCCCCGTCATCGAGTCACGGCGGCAGCGCCTGGTGCTGGACGGCGCCGACGATCCCCTGCCCGTGCGCGGCGACCGTACCCGGCTGATCCAGGTGGTGGCCAACCTGCTCAACAACGGCGCCAAGTACACGCCCGAAGGCGGCGAATTACGGGTCTCGCTGCGGCGCCAGGACCGGAACGCGATCCTGCAGGTGCGCGACAACGGCATCGGCATCGGACCCGACCTGCTGCCGGTCGTGTTCGACCTGTTTACGCAGGGCCAGCGCACGCCCGACCGTGCGCAGGGCGGACTGGGGCTGGGCCTGGCCCTGGTGAAGAAGCTGGTCGAGCTGCATGACGGCAGCGTCGAGGCGCACAGCGACGGCGCCGGCCAGGGCAGCACCTTCACCATCCGCCTGCCGCTGCTGCCGCAGCTGGCGCAGTTGCCGGATAGCCGCGACGGGGCCGTTCCCGGCGCTGCCGCCACCGGCGACGCCGCCGCTGCCCCTGCGCGCGCCATCCTGGTCGTGGACGACAACGTGGACGCGGCCAACACCCTGGCCATGGTGCTGCGGGCCGCCGGCCACCGGGTCAGGAGCGAACACTCGGCCCGGGCCGCGCTGGAGGCGGCCGCGCAGGAAGACTTCGAACTGATCCTGCTCGACATCGGCTTGCCGGACATGAGCGGGCATGCGCTGGCCGGCGCCCTGAAGCGCCATCCGCGCAGTGCCGGCGCCACCCTGGTCGCCGTCAGCGGCTACGGCCAGGAGCAGGACCGCCGGATGTCGCGCGAGGCCGGCTTCGCGGCACACCTGGTCAAGCCGGTGGCGGCGGACGCACTGCTCGCCACCCTGGCCGACGCGGCGAGGCAGGACACGGCCGGCGAGTGAGCCGGACGCCCGCGCCTGCAAGGCAGCATCGAAAAACCGCCTTCGCCTGCCTGTGCTATGGTCTTGAAGACAAGCCGTGGACAGGATGCGCTGTCCCGATGGCCGACACCAAAGGAGAAGCAATGAACCGTTTCAAGGAAAAAGTCGTACTCGTCACGGGTGCCGCTTCCGGCATCGGCCTGGCGGCCGCGCGCCGCTTTCTCGATGAAGGCGCGCGCGTCGTGATGCTCGATATCGACCAGGCCAGCCTGCAAGAAGTTGCCTCGGCACTCCCGCAAGACCGCGTGCTGGTGCAGGTCGGCGATACCGCCGACCAGGCCACCGCGGCCAAGGCGGTCGAGGCCGCCGTCGCGCGCTTCGGCGGCCTGCATGTGCTGGTCAACAACGCCGGCGTGGCGACCGAGGGCGACATCCTGCAGACCAGCGAGGACGACTTCGAACGCGTTATGGCGGTCAATGTCGGCGGCTACTTTCACATGGCCAAGGCGGCGCTGCCCGAACTCGTCAAGACAGGCGGCTCGGTCGTGATGACCTCGTCCGTGTCGGGCCTGGGCGGCGACTGGAATACCTTCGCCTACAACACCTCGAAGGGCGCGGTCACCAACATGGTGCGCGCAATGGCGCTGGATGCGGGCAAGGATGGCGTGCGGGTGAACGCGGTCAATCCGAGCTTCACCAAGACCGGCATGACCGAGGACATGCTGAAAGACCCGGAACTGGTCGCCAAGTTCAAGGAACGCATGCCGCTCGGCGCACCCGAGGATCCGGAGGGCGTGGCGGCGGCGATCGCGTTCCTGGCAAGCAGCGATGCGCGCCTGATCACCGGCGTCAACCTGCCGGTGGATGCGGGGGTCACCGCCTCCAACGGACAGCCGCCCATGTAGGGGGGCCGGGTCGGCGACGAGAAATTATCTTTAAAACAAGCGTTCTGTACGGCTACGCACCGAGCAAACGGGCCGCGCGGTGGATGATGGGTCATCGGGAAAGCAGGCAGCCCCCTTGCCTGCACCCTCATCCCAAGCGGAGGCTCACATGCTCTATACCATTGCTGTCATTCTTCTCGTCCTGTGGCTGATCGGCCTGGCTACCTCGGTAGCCGGCGGACTGATCCACATTCTGCTGGTCGCCGCGGTCGTGGTCATCCTGATCCGCCTGTTCACCGGCAAAAAAGTGCTCTGACGCGCGACACCGTGACGCGCCGAGCCGGAATCCCCAGGGATTCCGGCTTTCTGCTTTCTGCCAGGACGATCACAGCTCCGCCCACATCCTGAGCAGGTTGTGATAATGCCCGGTGACGCCTACCGTCGCCTCGCTCTCGCCGTAGGCCGCCCGCAGCTTCTGGATATTCGTGTCCAGTTCGAACAGCAGGCCGCGCCTGGCGTCGTCGCGCACCATGCTCTGGGTCCACAGGAAGGACGCCACCCGCTCCCCGCGCGTGACCGGCAGCACCTGGTGCACGCTTCCCGACGGATAGACGATCGCATCGCCCGCCGGCAACTTGACCTCGTGAGTGCCATACGCGTCCACCACCACCAGTTCGCCGCCGTCGTAGTCTTCCGGGTCGCTCAGGAACACCGTGGTCGATACATCCGCCCGCACCGGCGCCAGGCCGCCCCGCTGCGCCCGCACCGCCCCGTCCACGTGCAGACCGTAGTGCTCGCCCCCGCCGTAGGCATTGAAGTAAGGCGCCAGGATGCGCAGCGGCAGCACGCTCGAAAAGAACAGCGGATTGTTCATCAGCGCCGTGCTCACCACCTGCCCCAGCTCGACCGCCAGGGGCGAGCCTTCCCTGAGCTGGCGGTTGCGCTTGACCTGGGCGCCCTGCGCACCGACGCTTTCGCGTCCGTCCACCCATTCCGGCGCGCCTTGCAAGCGGGCGCGGATAGCGGCGACCTGCTCGCGCGTGAGCACGCCAGTGATGTGCAGCATCATGATGTGAATCCTCTCGACAGAAAAAAGCCCTCCGGATCGTTTCGGGGGGCGAAGTCCGCTTGCCCGGCGGGGCTGGTACGCGCAAAGGGGCGCAGCCCGGGGCCACATACCTGCGTTCGCCTCATGCAAAATAAATGAGAACGATTCGCATTATGATTTCTGTCCGGCCGTTTGGCAAGCGGTGCTTCCATGAAGCATGACAGCCTAGTGTTCGTGACCCGTGGCCGAATCAACTACAATACCGGAGATATGGGTTTATCATGACCTTGACCACCATTTGAAAAAGAGACCCCTAGCCCCATGCGTCGTCCTTCCAAAGATTCAAGCCCTAAACTTTCCGCCGAAAGCCAGCGTCTCGTCAGCATCGCGCAAGCCATCATGCAGGCCGCCAGCCGCGTCGAGGAACGGACCTGGGAGCACCAACTGGACACGCAACTGCAGAAGCTGCTCAAGACCAACCACCAGGACAGCATCGACGCCGCGCTGAACGCCCTGTTCAGGGACGACCTCGCCTCGTACGACGTGCTCATGGATGCGGTGGAGGCGGTCAGCGAATCGGCCACCATGGTCGAGCAGCAGGACGGCGGCGACCTCACCTGGCAGGCCCTGCTGGTGGCCGCGCCGGTGCTCGCCTGGACCCGCTTCAACATCGCCTCGGGCACCATCCCGGCGGAGATACTGGGCACGCTGCAGGCGCACTTCTCGGCGCACCTGCTGGCCGAGGGCACCCGCATCGCGATGGCGCCGACCCTGTACTCGATCGACCAGTTGCCGCGCTCGCATGCCGAGACCTACGCGCTGACCCACAAGCTGGCAGCCAGCGCGCACAAGGGCGGCACGGTCAAGCCCGCTGCGCGCGTGGAAGAAACCGCCCCCTTCCTGGCCGACACCCGCTACCTGCTGGTGGCGGTCGTCGCACCGCAGGGTGCACCGATGTTCCGCTGGCAAGAGCCGCAGCACCACATCGGTTTTGCCGAGGAGCGTAACCGCGCGCTGGAGCAGTGGCGCGCCCAGGGCAGCGCCAACATCGCGCGCCTACTGCCGGGCTGCGGCGTCGAACTGCTGCTGCCGGAAGCCTATTACGTGGCCTGCCGCGAAGCCGACAAGCTGATCCGCCCAATCTCGATCCGTGCCGCCGTCCACTACCTGACCCACACGCTGGACGTCGAACCCTCGGACCTGCGCGCCGTGATCGCCGGCTTCGGCGAAGAGTCGGCCGACATCCAGATCGACGAATACCGGGTCTCGTTCACGATGCGCCAGGACAGCGACGTCATGTACGGCATCGTCTGGCCGCTGTACGGCCAGGAAGACGAGACCGGCACGCCGATGGAAGGCCCGTTCGCCGCCGGCCCCGCTCCGCTGACCCCGCTCAACGAGATCGTCGCCCACCTGAACGAGGCCGGCATCGCTCACGTCAAGCGCATCAACGAGCGCTACGTCGCCGAATACTGCGACGATTGCGGCGCCCCGCTGTTCGCCGATCCGACGGGCGAACTGGTGCACGCCGAGATGCCGGAAGACACCCCGGCCGGCACCGAGCACTTCCACTGACAGGCGCTCCCGCATCACCCGCGCGGGCGGTTCCAGCCCGCGCGGCGCTTCCCCCGCCCCTGCTCCTTCCCTGATCTTGCCGTTCGCGCATTCGGCCGTGCTACAGTTGCCGGATACTCAACACGCCAGGAGATCGCCGCATGCCCAGTCCCTCCATTCGCCCCGCCATTCGTCCTGCCTTTGGCATTGCCCTCGGCCTTGCCCTCACAGCGCTTGGCCTGTGCACTGCCGGCGTCGTGCATGCCGCCGCACAGAAGCCCGTCGCGCCCTCTCCGCAGCAAGCGCGCAGCACCGCCATCGAGGGGAAAATCCGCTACCTGCGCTTCCTGCCGAAGACCTACTCGGCCAAGGGCGACAAGGTGCCGCTGATCGTGTTCCTGCACGGCTCCGGCGAACGCGGCACCGACCTGGACAAGGTCAAGGCCTGGGGCCCGCCGGCCATCGTCGAGAAGGACCCGGACTTCCCCTTCATGGTGGTGTCGCCCCAGGTTGCCGATGGCGAATGGTGGGACGCTTACCGCCTCAAGGCCATGCTCGACGACGTCCTCGCACGCTACAACGTCGACCGCAAGCGCGTCTACCTGACCGGCATCAGCATGGGCGGCTACGGCGCCTGGGATTTCGCCTCGCGCTACCCGGACTATTTCGCCGCCGTTGCGCCGATCTGCGGCGGCGGCATCCCGCGCCTGGCCGGCCGCCTGAAGGAGGTTCCGGTCTGGGCCTTCCACGGCCTGAAGGACGACGCGGTGCCGGAACAGGAATCGGCACGCATGGTGGAAGCCCTCGAGGCCGCGGGCGGCAAGGTGCGCTACACGGTCTTGCCCGAAGCCGGCCACATCGCGGCATGGGTGCATGCCTATGGCGAGGCCGGCCTGTTCGACTGGTTTGCGCAGCAGCGCCGCGACTGAGCAGGACGATATCGTCGAGCATTTCCCCTTACCCCGCGATTGGTCGACACGGAGAAGTAGCCAGCCGATCGGCGAAGCCGGACAGGCAAGCCGGAGCGCTTAGAAGCGTACGTTCGCCGTCAGGCTGGCCGAACGCGGCGCCCCGGGCGTGTAGCGATAGCCGCTCTTGTTGATGCTGGCCACGTAGCGTTCGTCGGCCAGGTTGTACACGTTCAGGCGCAGGTCGACGTTCGGGCTGAGGCGATACGAGGCCATGGCATCGAACACCCAGTACGACTCGGTGAAGCTTGGGGTGCCGACCGCGCCGTCGGTGCCGCGCTTGAGCGCGTCGCTGAAGCGGGCGCCGCCGCCGATCTTGAAGTCGGGCGTGACGTCATACGCGGTCCACAAGGTGAACGAGGACTTGGGCGTATAGCTCAGCACGTTCTCGCCGCCCGCGGTCACGACGCGCCCTGCTTCCACGCTGGTATCCATGTACAGGTAGCCTGCGCTCACCAGCCAGTTGGCGGCCAGCGCACCGGTGGCGCCCAGCTCGATGCCCTGCACGCGCTTCTTGCCGGTCTGGTACCACTGGAGGTCGACCGGATCCTGCTCGACTTCGTTCTTCACGTCGGTGCGGAACAGGGCCGCCGACAGCGCCAGCTTCTGGCGCAGCAGGTCCAGCTTGCCGCCCAGTTCGGTGGTCCTGGTTTCCTGCGCATCGTAGATCGGGTTCTGGGCGTTGTTGACCCGATCCGACACCGCCAGATTCGAGCCCGGCGGCAGCTTCGAACTGGCCACCATGGCATACACGCTGCTGTTCGCGCTCGGCTTGTACAGCAGCGAAGCCTTGCCGTTGACCAGCGTGTCGCCGACGCTGTAACGGGTCGGCACCAGCACCTTGTCGCTCAGCGCCACCACGTTGTAGTCGCCGCGGAAGCGGTCCAGGCGGACGCCGCCGTTGAAGATCCAGCGCTCGCCGAACTTGATGGTATCGAAGGCGTACAGGCTCTGGGTGTCGATGTCGCCTTCGTTGAAGGCGCCGTTGCGGGTCGGGGCCAGGCCACTGACCGGATCGCGCGGGTTCGGGCGGTACAGGTTGGCCGCCGGCAGCGTGCCGGTACCGCTGCGGCCATGGCTGACCTGGGTTTCGTTGACGAATTCCAGGCCGGTGACGAGGGTGTGGCGCAGGCTGCCGGTGGCAAAGTCGGCGGTCAAGGTGGTCTGGTTGGTCAGGATCCTGTTTTCCTGGTCCTTCACGGTACGGATGCTGCGCGCCACGGTCCAGCTGGAGGGGTCGCCCGGCACCGGCGTCTCGAAGGTCGGGGTACGGGTGAGCCAGGCGGTCAGCAGGTAGTCCTGCCGGGTGCGTCCGTAACGGCTCACGTTGCTCAGGCGAAGGTCTGGCGTGAATGCGTGCTCGATGCGCACGGTTGCCATGTCGGCCTCGATGCGGTCGTAGTCGCTGTCCGAACCGTAGAAGTTCTGCGGATCGACCGGCGCCGCACTGCTCAGGAAAGGACGGGTCGCGTCGGGGGTGCTGTAGCCCGGCAGCCCGATGGTCGGCACGCCGCCGTCCGGCACGTTGTCCTGGTCCACGTGCAGGTAATCCAGGTGCACCTGGGTCGGGCCGTTCAGGCCGAAGCCCAGGCTCGGCGCCACCGCCCAGCGCTTGTTCTCGACCACGTCGCGGCCCGGGCTGCCGGCATCCTGGGCCATCACGTTCAGGCGCAGCGCAATGCCGCGCTCGGCGTTCAGCACCGTGTTCAGGTCGCCGGTCACGCGCTTCTGCGAAGCACTGCCGCCGGTCAGCGAGGCACTGGCGGCGGACGTCATGCGGGCCTTCTTGGTGACCAGGTTGACCGAACCGGTGGGCGAGCCGCGCCCGGTGTCGGTGCCGGCCGGCCCCTTGAGGACGTCGATCTGCTCGAGGTTGAACACATCGCGCGAGACCGACCCGACGTCGCGCACGCCGTCGACGAAGATGCTGCCCGAGGTGTCGAAGCCGCGCATGAAGATCGCGTCGCCGGTGTTGGTATTGCCGTTCTCGCCCAGGAAGAAGGCGCCGACGCCGGGCGTATTGCGCAGGGCGTCGGTGAGGGTCAGCGCGCCCTGCTGCTCGAACAATTCCTTCTTGATGACCTGGACCGTTTGCGCGGTGTCGACCAGCTTTTCGGTGTATTTCGGCGACGATGCATGCTCGGCCTTGAAAGCATTCTCGGCCTTGCCGACGATCTCGACCTTCGACGCCGGCGCCAGCTCGAGCGCCGCAGCATCCACCTCGACCGCCTGCGCCGCGATCGGCAGCAGGGCCGCCACCAGGGCGCTGCCGACGACACGGGATTGGGGATGTTTGCGGCTTGTTATTGGTTTCATACGAAGCATTCCTTGCAGTCAAAGTGGGAAGAACTCATCAATGAAAGGAATTGTAAAGAAAAGGCAAAGAAATGTAAACGCGAATTGTTCTCATTATCGTTAAGGTTCCGATCGACGAAGTCGCGGGCGCGAGGCGAGCGCAGGCACGGCGCGCGAGCGTCGTGCCTGAATATATCGGGGAAACGGGGGGGCAGCGCGGCAGGCGCTGCGGCAGGAAGCAGCGCGGTCAGGCGCTGCCGCAGGACCTCAGCGCGGCAGGCTGGCGATGACCCTGGTGGCGAACTCGGCAGGGTTGCCGGCGTGCCAGCGCCACACGATCACGAGATCGTGCTCGGGCGAGACCAGGATGGTGTTGCTGCCCGCGCCCAGTGCGGCGTAGGCGGTGACGGGCAGGCCCGGCAGGTTCTTGCCCTTGGTATTGAGCCACCAGAGGTAGCCGTAGTCCGGGCCGTGGCTGCTGGGCGCGAGCGCGGCCTTGACATAGGACGGCGCCAGGATCTGCCTGCCGTTCCAGTTGCCGCCGCGCAGCCAGAGGTAGCCGAAGCGGGCCATGTCCCAGGAATTGATCCACATGCCGCCGCCCCAGCGCGTGCCGCCGCTGACCGATGCCACTTGTTTGCCGTCCAGTTCGACGTAGCTGTTGTGGTAAGGGACCCACTTCCAGCTGTTCGAGGCGCCGATCGGGTCCATCACTTCCTGCGCGAACACGTCGGGCACCGGTTGGCCGAACACCCGCAGCAGCGACAGCGCGAAGCGGTTGATGCGCACGTCGTTGTACTCGTAGAGGCCGCCCGGCGCCCGTAGCGCACGCGGCTTGCGCTCGCCGGCGCCGAAGTCCGACCGGCCGATGAAGTCGGCATTCTTGCCCCACAGGCTGCCCTGCCACTCCGACTCCTGCTGCAGGTGGTGTTGCCAGGTCACGCGCGCGTTCTGCGCCGACGCATAGCCGCCGTCCTGGACGCGCTTGCCCACCGGCTCGTCCAGTACGATGCGGCCCTCGCGCACGGCCACGCCGGCCACCGTGGACAGCATGCTCTTGGCCACCGAATAGGTCGGGTCGACGGACTGCGTGTCGCCGAACTCGGCCACCACATGGCCTTTGTAGATCACCAGCCCGTTGGTGCCGGCACGTCTGGTGGGCATCGAGCCCAGGCGGGTGCCGAAGGTGCTTTCCTGGTCCGAGAAGTCGGCCGCGCGGGCGGTTTCGTGCGACTGGGCGAACTGCACCGCGGCGGCCAGGGCCGCCGGATCGATGCCGAGCTCGGCGGGCGACTTGCGGTCCCATGCGCCGGCCGGGGGGAAGTAGGCGGACGGCGCAGCTGCAGCTGCAGCGGCAGCGGCAGCGCCGGCCACGCCCGGCAGCAGCGCGCCCAGGCACAGGGCCAGGAGGGTACGACGTGAAACAGGGATGCGAGAAACAGGGGTCATGGATGGGTCCACTGCGAATAGGGTAGACGGATCAGGCTGGAGTTGTAGTAGCGCTTGTCGCCGGTGACTTCCCGGCCGATCCAGTCGGGCTTGGCAAATGGCGTTTCCTCGGACGGCAGCTCGATCTCGGCCACGACCAGGCCGGCGTTCTCGCCCAGGAACTCGTCGACTTCCCAGGTGAAGCCCGCGTGCCGGATGCGACGCCGGTATTTTTCGACCAGCGGACGCTCGCACAGGCGGTCGAGCAGTTCCTGCGCTTCAGGCAGCGGAATCGGATACTCCCACTCGCCGCGAGTCGCGCCCTGGTTCTTGCCCTTGATGGTGAGCAGGCCCTGGACGCCCTCGATGCGCACGCGCACGGTGCGCATCGGATCGGTGCACAGGTAGCCCTGGCGCAGCAGGATCGGGGCGCCGAGCCGGCGCCAGCCGTCGCCCGCCAGGAGGAACTTGCGCTCGATCTCGACGCCCATGCCCGCGCCTCAGTCCAGCGTCTGCAGGATCGGCTGCAGGATCGCCGCACCGAGCGCCGCGCTGCGGGCGCCGTTCCAGCCGGTGTGCGGGTCGGGCAGCTTGGCGTTGTCCTTGAACGGCATTTCCAGCGTCAGCGACAGGCACTTGAAGGTGTGGCCGATGTACTTCGAGGCCAGGGTCAGGAGCTCCTCGTTATACTTGCTGGCCGCATAGCCGTGTTCGTTCTGGAAGTCCGGGCTGGCCGCCATGTAGCGCTCGATGAACGCGTTCTGGGTGGCCAGGCGCTCGGGAGTGAAATCGGCCAGCATCTCGCTGCCGGCCACGAAGTTGTAGGGCAGCGCCTCGTCGCCGTGGATGTCGAAGAACATGTCGACCCCCAGCTCGTGGATCTTGTTCTTCACGCACAGCACTTCCGGGCTGCGCTCGGCCGAGGGCGTCATCCACTCGCGGTTCAGGTTGGCCCCGGCCGCGTTGGTGCGCAGGTTGCCGCGCACCGAGCCGTCCGGGTTCATGTTCGGCACGATGTAGAACACCGCGCGGGTGAGCAGCTTGCGCGCCACCGGGTTGGCGCTGTCCAGCAGCGCATCCATCATGCCCTCGACGAACCATTCGGCCATGGTCTCGCCCGGATGCTGGCGCGCGATCACCCAGATCTTCTTTTCCGCCTGCGGGTTGCCGATCACGACCAGGTTCATGTCGCGGCCGTCGACCGTGGTGCCGATGTCGTGCACGCGCGCGATCGGATTCTCGGCCACTTCACCCAGCAGGCGCAGGTGGCGTTCCCAGGTGTAGGGCTCGAAGTAGGCGTAATAGATGCTGTCGAGTTCAGGCGTGTGATTGATCGTCATCACCTGGCCGTCGAAGCTGGTCGGCACGCGGAACCAGTTCTCGGTGTCGTAGCTGGCGGCGACCTGGTAGTCCTCGAAGCCCTTCGGGTAGGTGGCCTGGCCGGCGTTCAGGATGCGGATCGCGCAGGCCTGGCCGCGCGCGCCCTGCAGGCGGAAGTGGAACCACTGGTGGATGTCGGCGTGCGAATCCTTGCGCAGGTTCAGGTCGATGGCCTTGGGGCCGTCGGTACGGAGGACCTCGATCGCGCCCGAGTCGAAGGTCTGGCTGATTTTGATGGGCATGGCGGAATCCTTCAATGTCCGTTCGGGAGAACGCATCTTACTGGTAATGCGTGGCGTCATGCAGGGGCCGGCGCGGGCTGCGCACGGCCGGCCTGGCTTACTGCGCGTCGAGGTCGATCAGGTCCTTGGTGTACATCGCCATGACCTGGCGCATCAGTTCGACGTTGCCGCGGTCCAGCACGACGGTCAGGTCTTCCTTGCTGTCGAGGGCGAAATGCATGCGCAGCGCGCCGGGCATTTCCTTGCACTGTACATACTGGGCGCGCGGGGTGTGCGGATTGTCCCAATCCTGCTGCGTGATCTGCGGCGGCGGCGGCGGCGCAACGAGGTTCGGATCCCGGTTCACCGGCAGGTGCTTCAGCAGCCAGAACACGATGGAGGCCGGCACATAGATGCTCAGGTCGCTGGCGCCCTTGTTGGAGAACTTGACCAACAAGAGATTGCCGACGCGATCGCAGGACATGGACATGCTCTTGACTTGACGAATTACCGCAGGTTTCACGACGATATTCCTAGGGAAAAAAGGTTGAAAAAGGCGCAGCGATTCTACCCCATCCCATCGCCGCGTTGTGTGGTATCAAAAAACAAAACGGGGAGCTTGCGCTCCCCATTGTGTATTGCAGGTCCGCTCCCGCCCTGCAGGAGCCCCGTCCGGCGTCCTTACTCTTTCGAGCCGCGGCCGCCTTGCGAGTTGCGGCCGCCCTTGCTGGAGGCGGCGCGCGAGGGACCACCCGAGCCGGCGTTGGCCGACTGGCGGTTGCCGTGGCTCATGCTGCCGGCACGGCGGGCTTCTTCCGAAGTGAACTCGTGGGCCGTGCCCTTGGCATGGGCGGCCTTGCCGCCCTGGCTGGCGATTTCGCGCTGTCGGGCAGGGTCCATCGAAGCGAAGCCACGGTTGCGGGTGCCGCTGCTCTGGCTATTGCCACCCTGGTTGCTGCCCTGCTTGTTACCTTGATTACTTGAGGCCATGATCATCTTCTCCCTTGTACGCTTTCTGAACCGCCGCGTCCTGCGGCAGGCTTGTTGCCGATCAAACCGAAGCCCGATGAGTGACCAGCGAAATCATCTTAGGTAGCACTGATGAATGCCGGTATAGGACGCTTTCAGATGACTTTGTAGGACTTCACGCGACAGAAAATGCATTAACGAAAGTGTACTTCCGGTGGTCAACAAACCCTTCGGTAAACGTCCTACAAGTCCCCCCTACGTCTTCCTATACTGTGTTCATGTGACAGCGCGCATCATGGCAACATATGCGGAGATTGTGCTGCCGCACCGATACAGCGAAAGGAGTCGACATGGACGCGAACCAACGCAGCGAACTGAATAACCAGACCGATAACGGCGCCAACGAGAAGTGGATGCCCGGCGCCAAGGGCAATACCGGGTCGGGCCCCCTGGACCACACCTATCCGCAGGGGCGCGACGACCAGGACGTGATCCGCGGCGAGAACCAGATGCATCCGACGCCGGACCCGTCGCGCATGGACCAGCAGGAAGTCGCGGCCGAGGACGGCGGGCGCGCCGACTTCGAGACCACCCTGCCGGGCCCGGTGCCCGACGACCTGCCGGGCGGCTCGCTGCAGAGCCAGCAGACCGGCGGTTCGGGACCGCAGCAGGGCATCACCGACAGCCACCAGCGCCAGATGGAACAGCACTCGGGCGCCTGGGGCCTGCTGGAGCAGCCCGTCGGCCACCGCGACAAGCACTCGGGCACCGACGTGCGCGTCCACCCGGCCAGCCAGCAGGGCCATACCGAGGCCTCCCAGGCGATGAACCCGCACGACGCACGCCAAGCCGAGCTGCAGGGCGGCTCGCTGGGGCGCCACCACGACGTGCCGGCGGGCACCGCCCAGCCGCGCGGCACGACCGCCCAGGGCGGCTACGGCAACAGCCAGCGCGACACCGACAAGGGCCAGGGCACCGGCATGGCGATCGGCCCGCACGAGACGAACCAGCAAAGGAGGGAGCAATGAGCGACCAAGCGAAACCGAACCTGCAGTCGAGCACGGACCGCCAGGGTTCGCAGACCGGATCCGACGAGACCGCCGGCAAGGGCGAGGCCGGCCGCGCCGAACTGCACAAGTCGAACTACTCGGCCGGGGGGCTGCCGCGCAGTCCCGGCAACAGCGGTCCGCGCAACGAGGACGAGAGCTGGAAGCCGGGCCAGAGCATGCAGGATGTCTCGAATCCGGTGCACCAGTCGAACGACGCGGCCGGCGGACTGCCGAAGAGCCCGGCCGGCGCCAACCGCCTGGCGGGCGACCGCAAGATGGACGACGACACGGGTTTTTCGCGTCAATAAGCGCCTGAACAAGCGCCTGAACAAGCGCGTAGGCAAGCGCGCAAGCAAGCCGCAGGCGAAGCTTGCATCCAGGAGGCGGGCGGCACTGCCGCCCGTCTCCGCTTCCGGCGCCGGCCACGCCCGCATCCGGGCCGAACATTGATCCACCTCCAAGCAGCCAGTCCCTGACGGAACCCAGCCGTTCCCGTACGACTCCAACCGCACTCAACACGTCCCGTCGTCCGCACGTCGCGGTGGCGGCACATGTGACTGGAGACGAGACATGCCTGCAACGACGGATGACGCAAGGATCGAGGTTTCGGTGGTGGTGCCCGCCTGTGGCCGCATGGACCTGCTCGACCGCTGCCTGGACGCCCTGATGCGCCAGCAGTTCGACCCGCATCGCTACGAGATCGTCGTCGTCGACGACGAGCCCAACCACAACACCCTGCACCTGGTCGCCGGCTGGCGCACCCGCACCCTCGAGCGCGGGCCGCGCCTGTCCTACGTCGCCAACCCCGGGCCGGTCGGGCCGGCCTCGTCCCGCAACCGCGGCTGGCGCGCGGCGCGCGGCGCCATCCTCGCCTTCACGACCGACGATGCCGTGCCGGAACCCGGCTGGCTGGCCGAGGGCATGGCCGCCTTCGGCGACGACGTCGAAGTCGTCTGCGGACGCATCCGGACGCCGGTGCCGGCGCGTCCCACCGAGTCCCAGCGCCGCGCCCACATCCACCAGGAAGCCGACTTCACCAGCGCCAGCTGCTTCTTCCGCAAGGCGGTCCTGGCCCGCCTCGACGGCTTCGACGAACGCTTCAGCGTGCCGCGCGGCAGCGATGCCGACATGTATTTCCGGCTGCTCGAACACGGCGTCGCCATCGTATGCGCGCCGCGCGCGCTCGTGGTCCACCCGGTGCGGCCGGTCCCCTGGGGCGCGAGCCTGCTGCAGATCCGCCACGCGGTCTTCGACGCCCTGCTCTACAAGAAGCACCCCGCACTGTACCGCCAGAAGGTCGAGCCGCACCCGCGCTGGGACCACTATGCCATCGTCGGCGTGCTCCTGCTGGCGCTGGCGGGCCTGCTGGCCGGGCTGCCGGTGCTCGCGGGCCTGGCCTTCGGCGTCTGGCTGCTGCTGACCGGCCGCCTGTGCGCGCACCGGCTGCGCGGCGTGGCGCACACGCCGGCGCACGTGGCCGAGATCGTGTTCACCTCGGCGCTGCTGCCGCCGCTGGCCGTGTTCTGGCGCCTGACCGGCGCGGTGCGCTACCGTGTCCGTTTCGCATGAGGCCGCCATGCGCCGACTGAAAGTCCCCAGCTCCCGCACTTACGCCGGACACTGCAGCGCGACCGTGCACGGCGTCACCGGCCATGCCGCGACCGACCTGCACGCCTCGATTGGCCACACACAGGCCTTGCTCGACGATCGGGCGCCGGCCCGACCGCTTGCGCCCGCGCCGCTGCCCCCGCATGCCGCCGGCGCCGGCACGCGCCGCCGCATCGCGCTCATCAGCGACCATGCCTCGCCGCTGGCCGTGACCGGCAGCGGCGATTGCGCCGATTGCGTCGATTGCGGCGGCCAGAACGTCTACGTGGCCCAGCTCGCCCGCGAACTGGCGCGCGCCGGGCACCTGGTCGATGTCTTCACGCGCCGCGACGCCCCTGGGCAGCGCCCGGTCCTGGACTGGCTCGAGAACGTGCGCGTCATCCACGTGCCGGCCGGGCCGCCGCGCTACGTGCCGAAAGAGCAGATGCTGCCCCATGTCGATGCGTTTTCGCGCCATGTCACCCGCTTCGCGCGGCGCCAGCCGGCCCCCTACGACATCGTGCACGCGAATTTCTTCATGTCGGGCATGGTGGCCCAGCACCTGAAGGCGACGCTCGGGCTGCCCTTCGTGATCACCTTCCATGCGCTGGGCCGGGTGCGCCGGCTGGCGCAGGGCACGGCCGACACCTTCCCGATCGCCCGCATGCGCATCGAGGCGGCGCTGATGCGCGCGGCCGACCGTGTCATCGCCGAATGCCCGCAAGACCGTCACGACATGGAGCGTCTCTACGGCGCCCCGCTGTCGCGCATTGCGATCACGCCCTGCGGCTTCTCGCCCGACGAACTGTGGCCGGTGCCGATGCCTGAAGCCCGCGCCCGCCTGGGGCTCGACCCGGAGCGCTTCGTCGTGCTCCAGCTCGGGCGCATGGTGCCGCGCAAGGGCGTCGACACCGTCATCCAGGGCGTCGCCATGCTGCGCCACCGCTACGGGGTCGACGCCCAGCTGATCGTGGTCGGCGGCGCCCCCGGCGGCGCCGGTCGTCCCGGCGACAGCGTCGAACTGGCGCGCCTGCGCAGTGTCGCGGCCGACCACGGCATTGGCGCGCACGTGCGCTTCACCGGCCAGCAGCCGCGCGCCCTGCTGCGCGACTGGTACAGCGCCGCCAACGTCTTCGCCAGCACGCCCTGGTACGAACCCTTCGGCATCACGCCGGTGGAGGCCATGGCCTGCGCCCGTCCGGTGGTCGGCGCCGAGGTCGGCGGCATCAAGAGCACGGTCAACGACGGCACGACCGGCTTCCTGATTCCCTCGCGCGACCCGGCGGCGCTGGCGGACCGGCTGGCGCGCCTGCAGCGCCATCCCGAACTGGCGCGCGCGATGGGCGAGGCCGGGCGCCGCCGCGCCTGCGAACACTACACCTGGCGCCAGGTGGCCATCCAGCTGGCGGCCATCTACGCCGACGTGCTGGACATCGCCCGGCCGGCGGCCCCATCGATCATTTTTCCTAGCTGAGCCTACCCGAGGAGCCCATGAGCACCGCGATGCCGCACCACCCTTCCCTGCATGGCAAGGCCATCCTGATCACCGGCGCCGCGAGCGGCCTGGGCGCCGCGCTGGCGGGCCGCCTGGCCGCCGCCGGCGCCAGCATCTTCGGGGTCGACCTGCAGGCCGCACGCCTCGCCGACAGCATGGCGCAACTGCGCGAACACGGCGTGCAGGCGCACGCGCTGGCCGCCGACCTCGCCGAACCCGGCACCGCGCCACGCGTGGTGGAGCATGCGCTCGACGCGCTCGGCCGCCTCGACATCCTCATCAACAATGCCGGCACCGACGTCACCCTGCCGATCGCCGAATTGCCCGACGCCGACTGGCTGCGCGTGATGGGCACCAACCTCGGCGCGCCCTTCCTGCTGTCGAAATACGCGGCTGCGGCGATGCGCCGCCAGGGTGGCGGACACATCGTCAACATCGCGTCGACCGCCGCCAAGCGCGCCTGGCCCAATGCCAGCGCCTACCATGCCAGCAAGTGGGGTCTGCTGGGCCTGTCGCATGCGCTGCATGCCGAACTGCGGCCCGAGAACATCCGCGTCACCGCCGTGATCGCGGGCGGCATGCGCACGCCCTTCCTGCTCGACCGATTCCCCGGGCTCGACGCCGACAGCCTGCAGGATCCGGCCGACGTGGCCGACGCCATCCACGCGGTGCTGGTGCTGCCGCCCACCACCGTCGTGGCCGAACTCACCGTCCTGCCGCTGCGCGAAACCTCGTGGCCCTGAGATGAAAGCGATCTTCCTCGACAAGGATGGAACCCTGGTGGACGACCTGCCCTACAACGTCGAGCCGCGCCGCATCCGGCTGGTGAGCGGGGCCGGCGCGGCCCTGCGCCTGCTGGCGCGGCTCGACTACCGCTTCTTCGTCGTGACCAACCAGTCCGGCATCGCGCACGGCTGCTTCGGCGAAGAAGCCATGGGGCCGGTCGCCGACCGCCTGGCCGACCTGCTGTTCCGCGAAAACCTGGCGCTGGACGGTTTTTATTACTGCCCCCACCATCCGCTGGGCACCGTGGGCGCCTACGCCCTGGTGTGTGCCTGCCGTAAACCCTCGCCGGGCATGCTGCTCAAGGCCGCCAACGACCACGACATCAACCTGCGCGCATCCTGGATGATCGGCGACATCCTGCATGATGTCGAAGCCGGCAACCGCGCCGGCTGCCGCACGCTCCTGATCGACAACGGCAACGAAACCGAATGGCGGCTCGGCCCGCGCCGCGTCCCCACCCGCATGGCGCCCGACCTGTACGCCGCGGCCGTGCTGATCGCCGCCCACGAGGAGGCCCGATGAGCGCCGCCATGCCTTCGTCATGGCAGGCCGCCCGGCGCATCCTGTGCGTGCGCCTGGATTCCCTTGGCGATGTGCTGATGTGCACCCCGGCGCTCCGCGCGCTGCGCGCCGGCATTCCGGGCTGCCATCTCACCCTGCTGAGCTCGGCGTCGGGCGCCGCCGTGGCGGGCCACCTGCCCGAACTCGATGCGGCGATCGCTTGCCCGGCTCCCTGGATGAAACACGAGCAAGCCGCCACGAGCGCAGCCCTGCAGGCATGCGCCGCCCGGCTCGCCGCGCAGCGGTTCGATGGCGCCGTGATCTTCACCTCGTATTCGAAAAGCCCGCTGCCGGCCGCGATGCTGTGCCACCTGGCGGGCATCCCGCTGCGCCTGGCCTCCTGCCGCGAGAACCCCTATCAGCTACTGAGCCACTGGGTGCCCGAGCCGGAGCGCGAACGTGCCACGCGCCACGAGGTGCAGCGCCAGCTCGACCTGGTCGCCCACATCGGCTGCTCGACCGCCGACACCACGCTGTCGTTCGCGGTGCCGCCCGCGGCGGCGGCGCGCGTGCGGCGCTTGCTCGACGATGCCGGGATCGCCCCGGACGCGCCCTACCTGGTGCTGCACGCGGGGGCCAGCGCCGCCTCGCGCCGCTATCCGATCCGCCACTGGCTGGTGCTGATCGGCATGCTGGGCACGCGGCTCGGCTATCCGATCATCCTCACCGGCGAGCGCGGCGAGCTGGCATCGCTGCGCCCGCTGGCCGAAACCTGGGTCGGGCCGGTGCACTCGCTGATCGGACAACTCGACCTGGGCGAACTGGGCGCGCTGATCCGGGCGTCCAGCCTGCTGATCACCGGCAACACCGGTCCGGCCCACATTGCCGCGGCACTCGGCACGCCGCTGGTCGACCTGTACGCGCCCACCAATCCCCAGCACACGCCCTGGCGCGTCGCCCATCGCCGGCTGTTCCACGAGGTCAGCTGCCGCAATTGCCTGCGCAGCCGCTGCCCGCAGGGCCACCATGCCTGCCTGGACGCGCTGTCGCCGCGCACGGTGCTCGAGGCCGCCGTCGAACTGCTGACCGCCGCCCCGGCAAGGCCGGCGCGGACGGACGACGAGGCCATGGCATTTGTCTAGGCACTGATGTATTCATGGCGGCGGCCCCGCTCCGCAGCGCTTGCGCACTGCTCAAGCGGCTGATTGTTTCGGCGAAAGCGCAATGCGGGGAACTTCAACACACGGCTGACGACTTACACTTGAGAGCAATTGATCCAGCAAGTGGGCTTCTCAGTGAAAATTTCATGTACTGAATTGTTGACGGCGAATGGGCCGTCGGCCGCGCCGGGCGCGGTGGGACCGATGCTCCCCCTTTCTGTTCGCTGGGCACGACTTGGCGTGACGACAGCATTGGTGCTGGGCAGCGCACTCGCGCACGGCGTGGAACCGCCCAAGCCGGACCCGATGGGGGTCCCGCCCAGCAAGCTCTACGATTATGGCAGCATGGGACCTCCCGCCACGCCGGAGGTGGTCCAGGCTGCCATCGCCGGGCTCGACATGCCGCCCGCGCCGGGCCCGTTCCAGCCCACGTGGAAATCGATTGCTGCCCACTATCGAACGCCCGACTGGTTCAAGCAGGCGCAGTTCGGGCTCTTCATCCATTGGGGCCTGTATTCGGTCGCGGCACACCGGAACGAATGGTACGAGAAGCACATGTACTCGAGCGCCGAAAGCGCCTGGCATGCGGAACATTTCGGGCCGCACGAACGCTTCGGCTACAAGGACCTGATTCCCCGCTTCACCGCCCGGAAGTTCGATCCGGACGCATGGGCTGCGCTGTTCAAGGCCGCCGGCGCCCGCTTCGTCATGCCGGCGGCCCAGCACCACGACAATTTTGCGCTCTGGGACAGCCGCCACACGCCCTTCAACGCCAAGGCAATGGGCCCCAGACGCGACCTGATCGGGGAACTCGGCGTGGCGGTCCGCAAGCAGGGCATGAAGTATGGCCTGGGTAACCACGGGGTCGAGAATTTCACCTTCATCAATCCGACCGCCGCCCTGGAAACCAGGCTGCGCTCCGCCCGGGCCGATCTGTTCGATCCTGCCTGGAGCGACTTCTACAACGTCGCCGACCGCAGCCCGGCCGCCATGGCGCGCTTCCTGACAAACTGGACCGAGCGCAACTTCGAGCTGATCGACAAATACCAGCCGGATATCCTGTGGTTCGACAACGGCGCGAACCTGCGTGTGCTCGATCCGCTCAAGCTGCGGGTGGCGGCCTATTACTACAACCGGGCCGCCGATTGGGGCAAGCAGGTATCGATCTCGAGCAAATACGTGGCCTACGCGCCGTCGAACGACGACAGCCGGCAAATCGGCTCGATCATCGACTTCGAAAAGGTCGGCCGCCGTTCTCCCCCCGACATCCGGCCGGGCCCATGGATGGTGGATGACAATCTCGGCAGCACCTGGGGATACACCGAAGGCATGTCGGTCGCGCCCATGGAGACCATCCTGCGCCGCCTGGTCGATACGGTCGCCAAGGGCGGCACCTATCTGCTGAATATTTCGCCCAGGGGCGATGGCAGCATTCCGGACGACCAGAAGCAGGTCTTGCTGGCGCTCGGCGCCTGGCTCGAGGCCCACGGCGAAGCCATCTACGCCAGCACGCCCTGGAAACAATATGGCGAAGGCGAGGACATCCGCTTCACCCGAAAGGGCGAGGTCCTGTATGCCATCGTGCTCAACGGGGCCGGGCCTGTCAGGATCGCCGCGCTGGCCTCCGGTCGGACGGGAAGGATCGCGCACGTGGAGCTGCTGGGAGAAAACCGGCCGGTCAGCTTCCGCCAGGACGCGCAAGCGCTCAGCCTCGAGGCGCCGCAAGCCGGCGTCCCGCGTGCCTACCGGATCAGGTTCCACTGAGCCGGGCGCCTCGCGCGCACGCCCCACTTTTCACACGAGCCGGAAATCATGAAGCTGCTCCGACCACTACCTGTTGCGCTGCTGCTCGCGGCCAGCGCGCTCCCCCATGCGCCTGCCGCCGAGTCCACACCGGCGCGCAAGACACTCGGCGTCGAGGCCAGGCCGATTCCGCCGGGCCCGGTCCAGCCGGCCTGGGACTCGCTCAGGGCCCACTACCGGGTGCCCGAATGGTTCCGTGACGCCAAGTTCGGCCTGTTCATCCATTGGGGACTGTATTCGGTGCCGGCAGCGCAGAGCGAGTGGTACGCACGGCACATGGTCCGCACACCAGGCGTGATCAAGCAGCACGCGGAGCGCTTCGGCCCGCAGGACAGGTTCGGCTACAAGGACTTCATCCCGATGTTCAAGGCCGAGCGCTTCGATCCGGACGCGTGGGCGGCCCTGTTCGAGGCCTCAGGGGCCCGCTACGTGATTCCGGTCGCGGAGCACCACGACGGCTTCGCGATGTACGATTCGGCGCTGACGCGCTGGGATGCGGCGGACATGGGTCCCAGGCGCGACCTGCTGGGCGAACTGATGACCAGCGTGCGGGCGCGTGGACTGAAATTCGGGGTGTCGAATCACCGCATGGAGCATTGGGGCTTCATGTACCCCGCGGAAGGACTGAAAACCGACCTGTTCGATCCGGCCTATGCCGATTTCTACGGCCCGCCGCAGCCGCAGGCGGCCGGCATGCCCTCGGGCCTCGGCGAGATCCTCGAGGGCGGCGCGGCGCCGCAATCGGCGGCATTCCAGGAGGAGTGGCTGCTGCGCACCCAGGAACAGATCGACAAGTTCCGGCCCGATATCCTCTGGTTCGACAACGGCATCAATCCGCGTGCGCTGGATGCCGTCAAGCTCCGGCTCGCCGCGTATTACTACAACCGTGCCGCGCAATGGGGCAAGGCCGTCACCCTGAACTCGAAGCACGATGCCTTCCTCGCCGGCACGGTCAAGGACTACGAGCGCCAGTGGCAGGCGCCCCATACCCCACAAGCCGAGGTGTTCCAGGTCGACGATGCGCTGGGCGACAAATGGGGCTACGTCGCCGGCATGGGTCACCTGAGTGCGCAGGCCGTGCTGTACCGGCTGATCGACAACGTCAGCCGCGGCGGCAACCTGCTGTTGAACATCTCGCCCCGCAGCGACGGCACGGTGCCGGAAGACCAGGCCGCCGTGCTGCGCGAGGTCGGCGCCTGGCTGAAGCGAAACGGCGAAGCGATCTACGGCACCCGGCCATGGCAACCCGACCATGAGAGCATCGTGCGATACACGCGCAAGGGAGACATTCTGTACGCGATCCTGCTGGCCTGGCCCGACGAGACGCTGAACCTGATGGCGCTGCCGCAGAACATCGGTCGCGCCAGCTCGGTCAGCCTGCTGGGCGCGGCCACGCCGGTGAACTTCCGGCAGAATGACGCCGGGATGCACGTGACCCTGCCCGCGCAGCGCGTCGGGCGGCACGCCTGGGTACTGAAGATCGAGGGCCTGAAACCGGGCGCGGCCGCCCATTAGCCTGCTTGCCCGGAGCGCCGGAAACGACGAAGGCCAACCGTATGGTTGGCCTTCGTCATTGATTCAGGTTGGTCGGGGCGAGAGGATTCGAACCTCCGACCCCCTGCACCCCATGCAGGTACGCTACCAGGCTGCGCTACGCCCCGACTAACTCTGAAATTATACCAGAGCACAGCGCAATGCTTGAGCTTTTGTTGCAGATTGCGCATGTTTTCTTGCGTTTCCACATGCGCCCCCGCCGTTTCGCCCGCAGCGCGCCGGCGGCACCCGGCACTACTTCCACTCCCCCCGCAAGGCCAGCACCTGCTGCTGCAGATACTCCGGCGAGGCCACCTCGGGCGACACCGGCTGTCCCACCGCCAGCGCCAGCTTCGAGCGGACCCCGCGCGCGAACGAGCGCTCGAACACGTTCGACGGGTCGCGCGTAAACATGCTGCCCCACAGCCCGCGCAGGGCCATCGGGATCACCGGCACCTTGCTGCGCTCGACGATCCGGGCGATGCCGCTGCGGAATTCGTTGATCTCGCCGGTACTCGTGAGCTTGCCCTCGGGGAAGATGCACACCAGCTCCCCCTGGTGCAGCGCTTCCGCGATGTCGACGAAGGCCCGCTCCATCATGAACGGATCCTCCTTGCCCGGTGCGATCGGGATCGCCTTGGCCGCGCGGAAGATCCAGCGCAGGAAGGGGGTCCTGAAAATGCGGTGGTCCATCACGAAGCGGATCGGGCGCGGGCTGGCGGCGCCGATGACGAGCGCGTCGACATAGCTCACGTGGTTGCAGACCAGCACCGCCGGGCCTTCGTCCGGGATGCGGTCGGCATCGATGGTGCGCACGCGGTAGCCGGTGTGGATCAGCATCCAGGCCAGGAAGCGCATCAGGAATTCCGGCACCAGCGAGAAGATGTACACCGCCACGCAGGCGTTGAGCAGCGCGGTCACTAGGAACATCTCGGGGATGGTGAAGCCCTGCCCCAGCAGCACGATCGCCACGCCGGCGGCCGCCACCATGAACAGCGCGTTCAGGATGTTCATGCCGGCGATGGTGCGCGAGACGTGCTTCTGGTCGCAGCGGGTCTGGATCAGGGCGAACAGGGGCACGATGAACAGGCCGCCGAACACGCCGATCAGGACCAGGTCGAGCATGATGCGCCACGCGCCCGGCAGGCCCAGCAGTGCAAGCGCGCCCACGGTCGCGGCGTCGTTGGCCTGCGCATACGCCACGCTGGCGAAATACAGGTCGATGCCGAACAGCGACAGGCCGATCGAGCCGAAGGGCACCAGGCCGATCTCGACCTTGTGGCCGGACAGCTTTTCGCACAGCAGCGAACCGGCGCCGATGCCGAGCGAGAACACGGTCAGCAGCAGCATGATCACGCTGTGGTCGCCGTGCAGGTAATCCTTGGCATACAGCGGGAACTGCGACAGCAGCAGCGCGCCGTAGAACCAGAACCAGGAATTGCCCAGCATCGACAGGAACACGGTGCGGTTCTGGCGCGAGAACTTCAGGTTGCGGATCGATTCGGCGAAGGGGTTGCGGCTGATGCGCAGCTCCGGCGCCGGCGCCGGCGAGGCCGGGATGCGCCAGCTCGCCGCCAGGCCCAGCACGGCGCAGACCAGGGTGCCGCCGGCGACCAGCTCGATGCCCCAGGGTCGCACGCCGACCAGCAGGGTGCCCGCGACCTCGCCCAGCAGGATGCCGACAAAGGTGCCCATCTCGATCACGCCGTTGCCGCCAACCAGTTCTTCAGATTTCAGGTGCTGCGGCAGGTAGGCGTACTTGACCGGGCCGAACAGGGTCGAGTGCAGGCCCATGCCGACCACGGCGGCAATCAGGATCCACAGGCTGTGCGTCAGCCAGCCGACCGCGGCCACCAGCATGATGGCGATTTCCAGCAGCTTGACGAAGCGCGCCATGCGCGCCTTGTCGAACTTGTCGGCGATCTGGCCGGCAGTCGCCGAGAACAGCACGAAGGGCAGGATGAACAGGCCGGCGATCAGGTTGTTCAGCATGCCGGGGTCGGCGCTGGTCCAGTTGGCGGTGTCGAAGGTCAGCGCAACCAGCAGCGCGGTCTTGAACAGGTTGTCGTTGAAGGCGCCGAGAAACTGGGTCCAGAAAAAAGGGCCGAAACGGCGCTGGGTCAGCAGGGAAAACTGGCTCGGTTGGCTCATGCGGGTTGACTCGGGTTGGCTGGTGAACAAGAAGTCGTAATCTACAACAGGGAACGCTTGCGGCACAAAGCCTATTGCCCGCCTAAACTATTGCGTCGCCGATACTAATCCTTAAAGTCTCGACTGGCGATACCGGATGGGTAAAAAGCATAGACCTGCTGGCCGTTCAAGCGGCGTACGGTGTCAACCCCGGCTTTGACAGACTTGATTGAAACGCCTCAAGCGAGCATCCAAGCGGCAGAATTGTGCAGCGCAGCGCAGGTAGAATCCGCGGATGACTTCTGCCGACTTCCTCCTCTGCTACGCCAGCGTGACGACCGCGCTGTTCGACCATATCGAACACGACATGCTGGCCCTGTCTTGTGCGTTCATCGACGATGACGAAGCCTCTCCACCAGCATGGCAAGACGCGCCGCCACCCCCTGCGCGACAGCCGCAGGACATTCCACTGACCTGAGCAGGGCCGGCAGCGCCGCGCTTTGCCCAAAAAAATGATTCGAATTTGCGGCACCTGCCGCAAAATTCGAATCATGTCATGCGCCGGACGCGCCAGCCGCCGGATCGGCAGCCAGGGCTGCCCGCCGCGGCCTGCTCAGGCCAGGGTCTCGAGACGGATGCGCGTCACCTTGCCGATCACCGCCGGCAGCGTCTCGATCTTCTCGATCGCCGCGTTGATGTTCTTCTCGCGGGTCTGGTGGGTGAGCATGATGATGTCGAGGTTGACCTGGTTGCCCGGCTCTTTCTGCAACACCGCGTCGATCGAGATGCCGGCGTCGGCCAGGATGCGGGTCAGGTCGGCCATCACCCCGAGCTGGTCCTTCACGTAGACGCGCAGGTAGTAGCTGGTGGTGATCTCGTCCATCGGCATGATGGCGACATCGGTCATCTGGTTCGGCTGGAAGGCCAGGTGCGGCACGCGGCAATACGGGTCGACGGTGGCCAGGCGGGTGACGTCGACGAGGTCGGCGATCACGCTCGATGCGGTCGGCTCCGCTCCCGCGCCCTTGCCGTAATAAAGCGAGGCGCCGACCGCGTCGGCCTGCACCAGCACCGCGTTCATGGCGCCTTCGACGTTGGCGATCAGGCGCGCCGCCGGGATCAGGGTCGGGTGCACGCGCAGTTCGATGCCTTCCTTGCCCTCGGTGCGGGTGCGGCGCGTGATGCCCAGCAGCTTGATGCGGTAGCCGAGTTGCTCGGCGTAGCGGATGTCGGTCGCCTGCAACTGGCTGATGCCCTCGATATAGGCCTTGTCGAACTGCACCGGGATGCCGAAGGCGATCGCCGACATGAGGGTCAGTTTGTGCGCCGCGTCCACGCCCTCGATGTCGAAGGTCGGGTCGGCTTCCGCATAGCCCAGTTCCTGGGCCTGCTTCAACACGGTGGCGAAGTCCAGGCCCTTCTCGCGCATTTCCGACAGGATGAAATTGGTGGTGCCGTTGATGATGCCGGCCACCGATTCGATGCGGTTGGCGGTCAGGCCTTCGCGCAGCGCCTTGATGATCGGCACGCCGCCGGCCACCGCCGCCTCGAAGGCCACCGTCACGCCCTTTTCCTGGGCCGCGGCGAAGATCTCGTTGCCGTGCAGCGCCAGCAAGGCCTTGTTGGCCGTCACCACATGCTTGCCGTTGGCGATGGCCTGCAGCACCAGTTCGCGCGGCAATTCATAGCCGCCGATCAGCTCGACGACGATGTCGACCTCCGGATTGTTCACCACCGCAAACGGGTCGCCCACGACTTCCACGCCGGCGCCGACGATCTTGCGCGCCTTCTCCAGGTTGCGCGCCGCCACCATCGTAATCTCGATACCGCGGCCGGCGCGGCGGCGGATGTCCTCCTGGTTGCGTTGAAGAACGTTGAAGGTGCCGGCACCGACGGTGCCGATGCCCAGGAGGCCTACTTTGATGGGTTTCATGATCTCGTATCTCGTTATTGACCGCTCAGCGCGCATGGCGCCGCCGGTAACCGTCCAGGAAACGCGCAATGCGTCCGCAGGCGTCGGTCAGGTCGTCGGAATTAGGCAGGAACACCAGCCGGAAATGGTCCGGGGCGATCCAGTTGAAGCCGGTGCCTTGCACCAGCAGCACTTTTTCCTCGGACAGCAGTTCGCAGATGAACTGCTGGTCGTCCGTGATCGGGTACATCTTCGGGTCGAGGCGTGGGAACATGTACAGCGCCGCTTTTGGCTTGACGCAGGACACGCCCGGAATATCGGTAAGCAGCTTGTGCGCGAGGTCGCGCTGTTTCAGGAGACGCCCGCCCGGGCCGACCAGGTCGGCGATGCTCTGGTAGCCGCCGAGCGCGGTCTGGATCGCGAACTGGCCCGGCGCGTTGGCGCACAGGCGCATCGAGGCCAGCATGTTCAGGCCCTCGATGTAGTCCCGGGCGTGGCGTTTCTCGCCCGAGACCACCATCCAGCCGGCACGGTAGCCGCAGGAACGGTAGTTCTTCGACAGGCCGTTCAGGGTCACGAACAGGACGTCCTCGGCCAGCGAGGCCATCGACACGTGCTCGGCGCCGTCGTACAGGGTCTTGTCGTAGATCTCGTCGGCGTAGACGATCAGCCCGTGCTGGCGCGCCAGTTCGATGATCTCGAGCAAGATCTCGCGCGGGTACAGGGCGCCGGTCGGATTGTTCGGGTTGATGACCACGATCGCGCGCGTGTTCGGCGTGATCTTCCTGCGCATGTCCTCGATGTCGGGCAGCCAGCCGGCGCCTTCGTCGCACACGTAGTGCACCGGGGCGCCGCCCGCCAGGCTGACGGCCGCGGTCCACAGCGGATAGTCCGGCGCCGGCACCAGCACTTCGTCGCCGGTGTTCAGCAGGCCCTGCATGGCCATCACGATCAGTTCCGAGGCGCCATTGCCCAGGTAAATGTCATCGATGCCGACGTCGGCGATGTTCTTGCCCTGGGTGTAGTGCATCACCGCCTTGCGCGGCGCGAACATGCCCTTCGAATCGGTATAGCCGGCGGCGCCATGCATGTTGCGGATCATGTCGTGCACGATCTCGTCGGGCGGATCGAAACCGAACACGGCCAAGTTGCCGATGTTCAACTTGATGATCTTCTGGCCGTCGTCTTCCATCTGGCGGGCCGTTTCGAGGGCCGGGCCGCGGATCTCGTAGCAGACGTCGTCGAGCTTGTTCGATTTCAGGATCGGTCGCAAAGTGTCCTCTGTGAGTTGAAGCTGCGCCACGCGCTATGTTGCAGTGCGAAAAATACCATTCTGCCGAAAGCGCAGGATTTAAGCAACCTCGCCTCTCCGGTTACAATGGCCTTTTCGCTGCGGCCCCGCCCGGCCGCGCCAACCCGCCGTTCGCGGCCCTTTTTTGCGCCGCCCGCGGCCACCATCTCGCGATACGATGAAACTCCATTCCGACAATACCCAGCAATACCAGACCGTGACCGGCTACGATGCCGAGGGGGTCGAGATCAACGCCGTGCGCTTCGACTACAGCCTGACCGTCATGCCGGAAGTGCCGCCGCGGCCCTGGGCCGTGGCGCGCTTCGAAGACCTGAGCGCTGCCCATTTCGAGGAAATCGCCAGGGATGCGCCCGACGTCGTGGTGCTCGGCACCGGCGAGCGCCAGCGTTTCGTCCATCCGAAACTCGTGGCCAGCCTGTCCGCCCGCCACATCGGTGTCGACTGCATGGACAGCCAGGCCGCCTGCCGCACCTACAACGTCCTGATGGGCGAAGGCCGCAAGGTCACCCTGGCCCTGATCATCGGCGCCGACGCCTGAATTCCGGCGCGCAGCTCGCCTGCCGCGCTCTTGCCCGCCGCCTCCCGCCGCCTCCCCGCCGCGCGCCGGGAGGCGGGCGCCGGCGTGTGCCCAACCAGAATAACGACGACATGAATCCCTCGGCATTTGCCTTCATCATCACCGGCGTCATCCTCAACGCCGCCGCCCAGCTCCTGCTCAAGGCCGGCACCAACGCCCTCGGCGGCGCCATCCACCTCACCCGCGACAACTGGTTCATGACCGGCCTGAAGGTCGCCAGCCAATGGCCGATCGTGCTGGGCATGCTGTGCTACGGCGTCTCGCTGGTGGTCTGGATCCTGGGCCTGTCGCGCACCGATGTGACCATCGCCTATCCGATGTTGTCGCTCGGCTACGTCATCGGCGCCTTCGGGGCCTGGATGTTCCTGGGCGAAGTGATCTCGCCCCAGCGCATGCTGGCGATCGGCGTGATCATGCTGGGCGTGGTGTTGCTGGCACGTAGCTAAACCGCAAATAATTTCCAGTTTGCATCTTGAAAATATGAATTCCCGCGTCATATTGCGCGAGTGAACCCGTCCTGACCGCCCCGCACACAGCACAAGCATACTTCAGGACTAGCAAGGGCCGGCCGCGAAGATTATCATTCTGGTATCCGCCGCCCTGCCCGTGCAGGGACCCGGCGGCAACGCCGCATGACACCAGGAGAACCCCGTGGCCGAGAGCCCAACCGCCGCTACAATCGAGAACTTTTCCGCTTCCATGACGGGTGGCCAGACCTTCGAGCTGGCCGGACGTCCCGCGAAGTACACCGTGTTGTATTTCTATCCCAAGGACAACACGCCAGGCTGCACCACCGAAAGCATCGCCTTCCGCGAAGCCTATCCGGAGTTCCAGGCCGTTGGCGCCGACATCTACGGCATCAGCCGCGACAGCCTGCGCTCGCACGAGGGCTTCAAGGGCAAGCTCGGGCTGCCCTTCGAACTGATCTCGGATCCGGAAGAAACCGTGTGTAATCGCTTCGGTGTCATGAAGATGAAAAACATGTACGGCAAACAAGTGCGCGGCGTTGAGCGCAGTACGTTTATCATTGACGCTCAAGGCCGATTGGTGAAAGAATGGCGTGGCGTGAAAGTCAACGACCACGTGGCCGAAGTGCTGGAATTTCTGAAGAGCCAGCCCTGAACATGGATGGCTCCAGCAACCCAGTTTCCGTAACTTTTGCTGGATATTGCCACCTATCTTGAGTCATCGAGCATCTCATCAGCATTACGATCCGCCCCATGTCCTCTGCTGCTGCCGGACCGGCATCCTCCGGCTGCAGCCCATACCTCAGCAAGACCCCCAAGTAGCATCGTTTTCGTGCAGCGGCGCGCTCCGTGCTGCGCCCGCACGTCCCTAAGTCCTTTTTCGAATCGAGAACCTGATGCCACTGCCAAAAATGCCAAGCAAGCCAGCAACCATGCTGCTGGCAAAAGATTACCCCAAGGCCGAGCCGGGCAAGTCGCCCGTGCGCCCGGCGGCCGCCAAGGCCGATGCCGACCTCGAAGACCTGATCAGCGGCCAGGCCGTGCCTTCGCCCAAGGCAAGCAAGGCGCGCAAGACCAGGGCTGCGGCACCGGCCGCCGCGGCCGCGACAGCCGCGGCAGCCAATGATGCCGCTGGCGCCACTGGCGCCGCGCCGGTCAATGTAGTGAACGCCCCCGCCGCCGCCGCACCTGCCGGCGAAGCGCCGCTGGCCAAGGGCCCGTCGCGCAAGTCGAAGGACGGCGCCGGCGCGCGCCTGCGCGAGGTCGAGGCCGACCAGCCGCACCCGGTCAAGCACAAGCCGCTCGAAGTCACGGTCAAGTCCTCCACCAGCCGCAAGGCCGACAAGAGCGGCACCACCAAGGTCTTCGTGCTCGACACCAACGTCCTGATGCACGATCCGACCTCGCTGTTCCGTTTCGAGGAACACGACGTCTACCTGCCGATGATGACCCTCGAGGAGCTCGACAACCACAAGAAAGGCATGTCGGAAGTGGCGCGCAATGCCCGCCAGGTGGCGCGCACGCTCGACGCCCTGATCGCCAACGTCGACGACGACGCGATCGAAGCCGGCATTCCGCTGGCCAAGCTCGGCAACAAGGACGCGCGCGGCCGCCTCTATTTCCAGACCAACCTGGATTCCGCGCCGCTGCCGGAAGGCCTGCCCTCGGGCAAGGCCGACAACCAGATCCTGGGCGTGGTGCGCGCGCTGGAAGACCGGATGGCGGGGCGCGCCATCGTACTGGTGTCGAAAGACATCAATATGCGCATCAAGGCGCGTGCGCTGGGCCTGCCGGCCGAGGATTACTTCAACGACCACGTGCTGGAAGACACTGACCTGCTGTACTCGGGCATCGTCCAGCTGCCGGACGATTTCTGGCTCAAGCACGGCAAGGACATGGAGTCCTGGCAAGAGAACAAGAACGGCAATTCGGCCACCTACTACCGCGTGACCGGCCCGGTGATCCCGACCCTGCTGGTGAACCAGTTCGTGTTCATCGAGCCGCAGGGCGGCGAAGCACCCTTCTACGGCCAGGTGAAGCAGATCAACGGCAAGACCGCGGTGTTCCAGACCCTGCGCGACTACAGCCACAACAAGAACAACGTGTGGGGCATCACCGCGCGCAACCGCGAGCAGAACTTCGCGCTGAACCTCCTGATGAATCCGGAGTGCGACTTCGTCACCCTGCTGGGCCAGGCCGGTACCGGCAAGACCCTGCTGGCGCTGGCGGCGGGCCTGGCGCAAGTGCTGGAAACCAAGCAGTACAACGAGATCATCGTCACCCGCGTCACGGTGCCGGTGGGCGAGGACATCGGCTTCCTGCCGGGTACCGAGGAAGAAAAGATGTCGCCGTGGATGGGCGCCTTCGACGACAACCTGGAAGTCTTGATGAAGTCCGACAGCGACGGCGGCGACTGGGGCCGCGCCGCCACCCAGGACCTGATCCGCTCGCGCATCAAGATCAAGTCGCTGAACTTCATGCGCGGCCGCACCTTCGTGAACAAGTTCCTCATCATCGACGAGGCGCAGAACCTGACGCCGAAGCAGATGAAGACCCTGGTCACGCGCGCCGGTCCCGGCACCAAGATCCTGTGCCTCGGTAACATCGCCCAGATCGACACGCCTTACCTCACCGAAGGTTCGAGCGGCCTGACCTACGTGGTCGACCGCTTCAAGGGCTGGAGCCACAGCGGCCACGTCACCCTGGCGCGCGGCGAACGCTCGCGCCTGGCCGACCACGCCAGCGACGTGCTGTAGGCCTTGTCCTCGATCCCGCCTGTCGCCCTGCCGACAGGCGCAGTCCGGAACGCTCACCGCAAGGTGGGCGTTTTTTTTTTGCTCTGTCAGCGTTAACTATGGATGAGGGCTGAACTGCTGAGCACCTCCCTGGTCGAACACCTGTCTCCATCGACAGGAAGCGGCCGTGAAAACACCCAGCTTCAAGAAATGGTTCGCGCGGCTGCCCGCGCTGAACGGGGCGCAGCGCCAACAAACACTGGCGGCATTGCATCCGGCCGCGGGGCTGGACCGGGTCGTCGCCCTCATCGAGCAGATCCGCGCACCCCAACGCGCCTGCCCGCGCTGCGCCTCCCAGCGCTGCCACCGGCACGGCCATGCCAACGGCCTGCAGCGCTATCGCTGCCGGGAATGCGGCCGCAGCTTCAACGACCTGAGCGGCACGCCTTTGGCACGGCTGCGGCTGCGCGAAAAATGGCTCGACTACCTGGACGCATTGATCGCGGCCACATCGGTGCGGCGTGCCGCCCTTGACGTGGGCGTGCACCGCAACACCGCGTTTCGCTGGCGCCACCGCTTCGTCGACCGGGTCAAGCACAGCCAGCCAGAGCAATTGAGCGGCATCGTCGAGGCCGATGAAATGTTCATCCTGGAATCGCAAAAGGGCGCGCGCAAGCTGGACCGGGCGCCGAGAAAGCGTGGCGGCGCGGCGCGCAAACGCGGCATCTCAAACGAGCTCGACTGCATCCTGGTGGCACGCGACCGCGGCAGGCAGACCATCGGCGCGCTGGTCGGGCGCGGGGCCTTGAAGGCGGTGCACCTGGAACGCCACCTGCTGCCCAAGCTCGACCGGCAAGCACTCCTGGTCAGCGACGCCAATGTCGCCTACCGGGCGTTTTCACGCAAACATGGGATCGCCCACCAGGCGGTCAACCTGCGCGCCGGCGTGCGGGTGCGCCGCAAGGCTGGCGGCGCCCTCCACGTCCAGAATGTCAACGCTTTCCACCAGCGTCTGCGCGACTGGCTGGCCCGCTTCCGCGGCGTGGCATCGCGCTACCTGCCGAATTACCTCGGCTGGCACCGGGTGCTCGACCGCGCGCAGGTAATTTCTGCGGAACAGTTCTTACGCATCGCAATCGGGGTCATCAATAGATAAAGGGAACAGCGCCTTTTTCTTTTGTGCCTGCCGTTCGCCACGCCTGATCCTTGTCCTGCAACTGCTGCCGATCCCGACCCTGATCGCCCGACCGCCGCCGGGCCCGCTTGTCGCCGGCGGTCCCGGTTTCGCGCTGGCAGCGCTGCGCGGCATGGTCGACGGCGCGCGCTTTCCTGTGCGCCACCGGGGTGGCGCCGGCGGTGCAGTTGGGCTCGGGTGGGGCAGGCAGCGTCGTTGCGCGCCGCAGCGTGCCGGCAGCGAGGGGGCGGCTTAGAATAGCCGGGGTCCATCCACCGAGGAGAAATTCGATGCCGCACATGCTCTTGATCCACGAACCCGTCGGCCAGCGCGCCACCCGCAGCGAGGACGAAGGCCGCGCCGTCTACCAGCGCATGCTGCGCTGGGGCGAAGACCTGCGCAGCCGCGGCCTGCTGCTGGCGGCCGAGTCGCTGGCCTCGACCGACAAGGCGGCGCGCGTCACGGCAGCGAACGGGAAGGCCCGGGTCATCGACGGCCCCTTCGCGGAAGCCAAGGAGATGGTCGGCGGCTTCTTCCTGGTGAACGTCGACACGCGCGAACAGGCGATCGCGCTGGCGCAACAGTGTCCGGCGGCGGAATGGGCGACGGTGGAGGTACGGGGACTGGCGCCCTGCTTCGACCGCTAGCGGCCCGCACGAACAATGCGGGCGCCGATGTCGAAGCGGGAGGCCCCCGATCGTCGTAGCAGATGGAAGCCACCGGAGCGCTTCCATTCCACGACAAGGAGAGCACCATGCGTTTCATGATCATCGTCAAGGCCACCCCCGACACGGAAGCCGGCATCATGCCGGACGACGCCCTGTTCGCGGCCATGGGCGACTACAACCAGGAACTGGCCCGCGCCGGCGTCCTGCTCGACGCCAATGGCCTGCGCCCGAGCAGCGACGGCTGGCGCATCCGCTACCGCGAAGGGCGCCGCAGGGTGACCGATGGCCCGTTCGCCGAGACCAAGGAGCTGATCGCCGGCTACACCCTGATCGGGGTGCGCAGCCGCGAGGAAGCCATGGAGTGGTCGCGCCGCTTCCCCAACCCGCACGGCGAATTCGCCGACGCCGAGATCGAAGTACGCCAGCTCTACGAAGCGGGCGACCTGCCCTCTTGACCGAGCCAAGGACCACGCCATGAACAAGCAAATCTATGTCAACCTGCCGGTGCGGGACCTCGAGCGCAGCAAGGCCTTCTTCGGCGCGCTCGGTTTCGGCTTCAATCCGCAGTTCACCGACAGCAACGCCGCCTGCATGATCGTCAGCCAGGACATCTACGTGATGCTCCTGGCCGAAGCCTTCTTCCAGGGCTTCACCCACAAACCGGTCGCCGATGCCAGGCACAGCACCGAAGTGCTGCTCTGCCTGTCCTGCGACAGCCGCGCCGCGGTCGACGCGCTGGCAGCGAAGGCCCTGGACGCCGGCGGCGCACTGCCGAACCCGCCGAAGGACCACGGCTTCATGTACCAGCACGGCTTCGAGGACCTCGACGGCCACCTGTGGGAGCTGGCCTATATGGAAAGCATGCCCGACACCGAAGTGCGGATCCGATGAATGCCGAGGTCGAACGCAGCATCGCCGCCGTCTGGCGCATCGAGTCGGCCAGGATCGTGGCCGTGCTCGCGCGCATGGTGCGCGACGTCGGCCTGGCCGAGGAGCTGGCCCAGGATGCGCTGGTGGCGGCGCTCGAGCACTGGCCGCAGCAGGGCATCCCGGACAATCCGGGCGCCTGGCTCACCACCACGGCCAGGCACGCCGCGCTCGACCGGCTGCGCCGCGACCGCGTGCTGCAGCAGAAGCTCGCGCAGATCGGCCTGGATCTCGAGGCACAGGAGGCCACCGTTGTGCCCGACTTCGTGCCCGACCTGGTCGACTCGCTGGATGCCGCCCGCAACGGCGTGATCGGCGACGACCTGCTGCGCCTGATGTTCACCGCCTGCCACCCGGTACTGTCGCTCGACGCGCGCCTGGCGCTCACGCTCAAGCTGCTGGGCGGCCTGTCCACCCAGGAGATCGCGCGCGCCTTCCTGGTGCCCGAAGCCACCATGGCCCAGCGCATCGTGCGCGCCAAGCGCACGCTGGGCGAGGCCGGGCTGCCCTTCGAACTGCCGCCCCCGGGCGAACTGGGCGAGCGCCTGGGCGCGGTGCTGGAGGCGGTCTACCTGATCTTCAACGAGGGCTATACCGCCACCGCCGGCGACGACTGGATGCGCCCGGCGCTGGTGGAAGAAGCGCTGCGCCTGGGGCGCATGCTGGCCGAACTTTCGCCGGACGAACCGGAAGCGCACGGCCTGGTCGCGCTGATGGAACTGCAGGCCTCGCGCATCGGGGCCCGGCTCGACGCCCAGGGGCGTCCGGTGCTGCTGCTCGACCAGGACCGCGCGCGCTGGGACGGCGTGCTGGTGCGGCGCGGCCTGGCCGCACTCGAACGCGCGGCGGCCCTGGGCCAGCCGCGCGGCCCCTACCTGCTGCAGGCCGGGATCGCGGCCTGCCACGCCCGCGCCAACACCGCCCCGGCTACCGACTGGCAGGCGATCGCGGCCCTGTACGCCGAACTGGCCCGGGTCCAGCCGTCGCCGGTGGTGGAATTGAACCGCGCGGTGGCGGTCGGCATGGCCGAGGGTCCCGCCGCCGGCCTGGCGCTGGTGGACGCGCTCGCGCTGGACGGCAAGCTGGCCGGCTACCACTGGCTGCCGAGCGTGCGCGCCGATCTGCTGTCCAGGCTGGGCCGCCTCGAGGAAGCGCGCGGCGAATTCGAGCGCGCAGCAAGCATGACCGCCAACCAGCGCGAGCGCGCGCTGCTGCTCGAACGCGCCCGCGCCCAGCGCTAGCGGTCGCGCTCAGCGCCCCACGCAGTCGACGCTGTTTTCCTGCGATTGCATACAGGCATGTGCGGCACTGCCGATCGACGACAATTTTCGGAAGCTTCGCCGGACAAAGCCGCTATCATGGTCGACGTTCCAAAAGAATAACGATAGAGATAACAACAGTCTTGCTGGGGAGTCTTGATGAAATTCCGCTTCTGGGGGGTGCGTGGCTCGATACCGTCCCCAGGTCCACGCACGGCGCGCTACGGCGGCAACACCACCTGCATCGAAGTGCGGACCAGCGACGGCACCCTGATCATCCTCGATGGTGGCACCGGCCTGTTCCCGCTGGCCCAGCACCTGATGGCGCAGCCGCGCACCCGGCAGTCGCCGCCGATCCAGGCCAACATCTTCATCACCCACAGCCACTGGGACCACATCCACGGCCTGCCCTTCTTCACGCCGCTGTTCGTCAAGGGCAGCCGCGTGCGCCTGCACGGCGCCCACGATCCGGTCACCGGCAGGGGCATCGAGCACGTGATGGGCGTGCAGCTGCAGAACAGCTACTTCCCGGTCAGCGAAACCCAGATGGGGGCGACGATCGAGTATCGCACGCTCGAGATCGGCACGGCGATCGAGGTCGGCGACGCGCTGGTGGCCAACGTCCTGATGAACCACCCGGTCACCAACCTCGGTTATCGCGTCGCCTGCGGCGGCCGTGCGCTGTTCTTCACCGGCGACCACGAGCCCTGGCACAATCCCTATCCGCCGGGCGATGCGGCCTTCGACGCCTTCGAGCGGCACCTGGCGCAGCGCCAGCGCGCCATCGACACCGTCATGGAAGGCGTCGATGCGCTGATCGTCGACTGCTCCTACACCCGGGAAGAGTATCCCGCCAAGGCCGGCTGGGGCCACGGCACGTTCGACGCCGCCATCGAGACGGCCTTGCGGGTCGGCGCGCGCGCCCTGTACTGCACCCACCACGAGCCGACCCGCGGCGACGACGAACTCGAGGCCGCGTTTGACGCCGTGATGGCGCGCTACCGCGACCGCCTCGGCGCGCTGCAGGTGCGACTGGCCTTCGAGGGGCTCGAGTTGACGCTGTGAAGCGCGACTGCGCGCAGCGATTCAGGTCCTGGCCGCGCCGGCCAGGGCGCCGCCAGGCGGCAGCCGGCACTCGTCCGCCGGCACCGGGCGCGAAAAAAAGAAGCCCTGCCCTTCGTCGCAGCCAAGCGTCTGCAGCAGCTGCATCTGGCGGCGGCTCTCGATGCCTTCGGCGACTACCCGCATGCCGAGCGCGTGGGCCATGGCGATCATCGAGGCGATCAGGGTATCGCCCTCGGGGTGTTCGATCCGCAGCACGAAGGCCCGGTCGATCTTGAGCACGTCGAATCGCAGCCTCTGCAATTGCGATAGCGAGGAGTAGCCGGTGCCGAAGTCGTCGATGCACAGCTTGATGCCCAGCTCGCGCAGCTGGCTGAACACGGCCGATTCGCCGATCCCCTCCTGCATCATCGACGACTCCGTGACCTCGATTTCCAGCAGCGACGGGGAAATGCCGTGACAGGCGATCGCGTTGCGGAACTGGGCCATCACGTCGGACTGGCTGAACTGGCGCGGCGAGATGTTCACCGATACCGGCACCGCGGCCCTACCGTCGCGCCCCCAGCGGGCCAGCTGGCGGCAGACGCTGTCGATCACCTGCTCGCCCAGCTGGACGATCAGGCCGGTTTCTTCGAGCAGCGGGATGAAGCGGTCGGGGCCGGTCAATCCCTGGCCGGGGCGCTCCCAGCGCACCAGCGCCTCCATGCTGGACGCCGCGCCGGTGGCCAGGTCCACGCGCGGCTGGTAGTGCACCACGAACTGCCGCTGGTCGAGGGCGCGCCGCAATTCGCGCTCGATCTCGAGCCGGCTGCGGATCGCCTCGAAGAAGCGCGACTGGAAGAAGCAGTACGCGCCCTTGCCCTCGGTCTTGACCGCGTACATCGCGATGTCCGCATGCTTGAGCAGGGTTTCGGCATCGTCGCCGTGTTCGGGAAACAGGCTGATCCCGATCGAGGCGCCCAGCACATGGGTCGTATGCTGCAGGTGGAAGCCGTCGCCGAAGGCGGCCAGCACGCGTCCGGCCACGTGCTCGACATCGGCCACCCCGGCGACCTGCTCCAGGACCACGACGAATTCGTCGCCACCGAGGCGCACCACGTGGTCGCGCGGGCGCACTGCCAGCTTGAGGCGCTTGCCCACCGTACGCAGCAGCTCGTCGCCGGCCGCGTGCCCCAGCACGTCGTTCACGGTCTTGAAGCCGTCCAGGTCGATGAACAGCACCGCCAACCCGGTCGCGCCGGCGCGCGCGGCCTCGATCGCGCGCGGCAGGTAATGCTGGATCCAGTAGCGGTTGGGCAGGCCGGTAAGCTCGTCCGAGTTGCTGCGCCGTTCGAGCTCGGTCAGGTGGGCTTTCGATTCGCTGACGTCGCGGATCGTCACCGCCAGGTCGCCGTCGGCGCGCACCGCCTTGTAGCGCACCCAGCGCGCCTTGAGGGGTTGGTCCGGCCCCGGCGCGACCGGCAGCTCGCGGTCGTAGATGCCGGTGTCGAGCGCATGCGAAAGGCGCGCGCAGGCCTTGCGGAACAGCTCGCCCTGGTAGAACTCGGACAGGCGGTGCCCGATGAGGTCTTCCGGCTGCCTGCCGAACATGGCGGCCCCGTGCTGGTTGCAGTCGACCACGCTGAAATCGCGGATGACGCCGTGCCGGTCGCGCAGCGGACGATTGATGAAGAAGCCGTCTCCGGCATCTTCGGTGGCCAGGCGGTAGGTGGCGCGGATCGCCTCGACCTGGTACTGGCGCCAGCGCGCATGGACGTAGATGAGCGTCGCCGCCAGTGCGGCCAGCATGAGCCAGCCGGTGTCGCCCCAGGCGCCGGCCAGCTCGGCCTCGCGGCGGCTGCGGTAGCTCGCCATCGCGCTGTATTCGTCCAGGCCGACGATGCCGATCAGGTCCCGCCCCGGAAACGTGTGCCAGCCGACGGCACGCGCGCGTCCGTCGGCGAACCAGCGGCGGCTGTCGAGACGGATCTCGCCTTCCGGTGCGCCGCTGGGCAGGGGCGCCAGCAGGAAGGGCGCGCGGAAGGAACGGACCGTCGCACCGGTACGCGTGGCGAGGATCGTGCCGTCCTTGCGCGCCACCCCAACGAAGCCATGGTCGCCCAGAATCGGCTCGACATAGTGCTGGGTGAAGAAGGCCGGCAGCACCGTGATCAGCACCACCCCGTCGAAGCGCCCCCGCGGAGACAGGAGCGGGCGCGAGAAGGCGACCACTTCGCGCCCGGTCAATTGGCCGTCGAGCGGCCCGCTCAGGTACAAGTGGTCGCCGTGCGGGTGCTGCTGGGCTGTGAAATATGGCTTGCTTCCCACGTAGCTGCCGACGGCGCCGGGATGCGTGCTGGTGACGATGATCCCGCGCCGGTCGATGAACGCTACCGCCGAGATGTACTGCTGCGAGAACGTCCCCGCCTCGAGGGTGCCTTCGAGCTGGGTGCGGTAGCCGGACGTGACCCAGTCGTGCCGCAGCAGGAGCAGCAGCCGGTCGGTTTCATCGATCGAGCGCGCGGTGCGCAGGACCAGGCTGTGGGCATAGGCCGCGGCCTGCCGGCCAATCTCGGCGGCGCGCTCCTGTTTCTCATACTCCAAGTCGCGCAGTACATAACCCCACAGCAAGGCCGCAGCGAGGAGCGCGGCCGCCGGCCAGACGAACAGCAGTGCGATGCGCTGGCGCAGGAAGGCCAGCACGGGACGGAAGCGGACGATCGCCCCGAGCATCATTGGGGTTCCAACCTGCAATGTCTTGTCGGTACGCAGATTCATCGTGGTTCCTGCGCGGCGTGCGGCGGACCAGTATAACCCTGGGGCCACGCGGCCCGTGCTTCGCGACACGCGAACGCGCGACAAAAAAAAGCCCGGCAGTGCCGGGCTCCTCGATGCGGGAAACGCTGTATTACATGATGTGGGTGCCGATCCACCAGGCCACCGCGGCCATGAAGGCCGAGGCCGGAATGGTGAAGATCCAGGCCCAGACGATGTTGCCGGCCACGCCCCAGCGCACCGCCGATGCCTTTTGCGAGGCGCCCACGCCGACGATCGCGCCGGTGATGGTGTGGGTGGTGGAGACCGGAATCCCCCAGAAGCTTGCCATCAGCAGCGTGATCGCGCCGCCGGTCTCGGCACAGAAGCCGCCGACCGGTTTGAGCTTGGTGATCTTCTGGCCCATGGTCTTGACGATGCGCCAGCCGCCGAACAGGGTGCCGAAGCTGATCGCCGCATAGCACGAGATGATGACCCAGGTCGGCGGATACGCGTCGGTCGGACTGGTGTAGCCGGCGGCAATGAGCAGCATCCAGATGATGCCCATGGTCTTCTGGGCGTCGTTGCCCCCGTGGCCCAGCGAATAGCCGGCGGCCGAGACCAGTTGCAGGCGGCGGAACCAGACGTCGACCTTGCGCGGGGTCGATTTCACGAAGATCCAGGAGACCAGCAGCATGATGATCGACCCGAGCACGAAGCCCAGCATCGGCGCCAGCACGATGAACAGCACGGTCTTGAGCAGGCCGGCCGAGACCAGCGCGCCGGTGCCCGACTTGGCCACCGCGGCGCCGACCAGGCCGCCGATCAGCGCGTGCGACGAGGACGACGGGATGCCGTAGTACCAGGTGATGACGTTCCAGACGATGGCGCCCATCAGGGCCCCGAAGATCACGTAGTGGTCGACCACATGCGGGTCGATGGTCCCCTTGCCGATGGTCTGCGCCACCTTCATGCTGACCACGAAGATCGCGATGAAGTTGAAGAAGGCCGCCATGGCCACCGCGCTCTGCGGCTTCAGGACGCCGGTCGACACGACGGTCGCAATCGCATTGGCCGAGTCGTGGAAGCCGTTCATGAAGTCGAACACCAGCGCCAGCAGCACCAGCATGCCCAGCACGTAGATGCTGATATGTAGAGATTCCATAATTATTCTTGTTCCGCGCCGGGCTTATGCATTCTCGACGATGATGCCTTCGACGATATTGGCAACGTCTTCGCAGCGGTCGGTGACGGTTTCGAGGATCTCGTAGATGGCCTTCATCTTGATCAGGTTGCGCACGTCCGGCTCGTCGCGGAACAGCTTGGACATGGCGGCGCGCATCACGTGGTCGGCGTCGGATTCGAAGCGGTCGATCTCTTCGCAGATGGCGACGATCTTCTGGGCGTTGCCCATGTCGTGCAGCAGCGCGACGGCTTCCTGCACCTTCTTGCAGGCCGACAGGCACAGCTCGGCCAGGCGCGCGGCTTCCGGCGTCACGGCGTGCAGGTCGTACAGCGACACGGTCTGGGCCGCGTCTTCCATCATGTCGAGGATGTCGTCCATGCTGGTGATCAGCTTGTGGATGTCATCGCGGTCGAGCGGGGTGATGAAGGTCTTGTGCAGCAGGTCGACGGTGGCGTAGGTGATCTTGTCCGCCTGCTTCTCGATGCTCTCCACGGCGTGGGTGCGGTTTTCCAGGTCGTCGAAGTGGGTCATCAGGCCAACCATCTCCTGCGCACCCTTCACGCACAGCGCGGCGTGCTGGTTGAACAGGTCAAAGAACTTGCCCTCCTGGGGCATCAGGCGTCCAAACATTTTATTCTCCGTTGTGAATCTCTTGGGACTTCGAAACCGCCGCCACGGCTGGCAGCGGCAAAGTATGCCGGCTGGATGCCGGCTTTATATGGATACAATCGTCGGTACTGCTTCGGAAACTTAGTCGCCCTGGTAGACGGCGAGGTTGCCGCTGTAGTTGCCGAACTTGGTGTAGGAGCCGATCCAGGTAAGGCGAATCGCCCCGATCGGGCCGTTACGCTGCTTACCGATGATGATTTCGGCGGTTCCTTTATCGGGCGAGTCGGGGTTGTAGACCTCGTCGCGATACAGGAAGATGATCACGTCCGCATCCTGTTCGATTGCGCCCGATTCGCGCAGGTCGGACATGACGGGTCGTTTGTTGGGTCGCTGTTCCAGCGAGCGGTTCAGCTGGGACAGTGCGATGACGGGGCAATGCAGTTCTTTGGCCAGGCCCTTGAGCGAACGCGAGATCTCCGAGATCTCGGAGGCGCGGTTGTCGCCCGGCTGGCTGCCCTGCATCAGCTGCAGGTAGTCGACGATGATCAGGCCCAGCTTGCCGCACTGGCGCGCCAGGCGTCGTGCCCGTGCGCGCATCTCGATCGGGTTCAGCGCCGGCGTCTCGTCGATGTAGAGCTGGGCGTCGTTCATCTTCTGGATGGCGTGCGTCAGGCGCGGCCAGTCTTCGTCGTTCAGGCGGCCGGTACGCAGGCGGTGCTGGTCGAGCTGGCCCACCGAGCCGAGCATACGCATGGCCAGCTGGGCGCCGCCCATCTCCATCGAGAACACCGCCACCGGCAGGCCGGCTTCGATGGCGACGTTCTCGCCGATGTTGACCGAGAACGCGGTCTTGCCCATCGACGGACGGCCGGCGACGATGACCAGGTCGCCCGGCTGCAGGCCCGAGGTCATGCGGTCGAGGTCGATGAAGCCGGTCGGCACGCCGGTGATCTCGCCCTGGTTCTCGCGCGAATACAGTTCGTCGATGCGCTCGACCACCTGGGTCAGCAGCGGCTGGATCGGGTTCCAGCCCTGCTGGCCCCTGGCGCCGGTCTCGGCGATCGCGAAGATCTTCGACTCGGCCTCGTCGAGCATCTGCTTGACTTCCTTGCCCTGCGGGTTGAAGGCATTGCCCGAGATTTCGTCGGCCACCGTGATCAGGTTGCGCAGGATGCCGCGGTCGCGCACGATCTCGGCGTAGCGGCGGATGTTGGCCGCCGACGGCGTGTTCTGCGCCATCGCATTCAGGTACTGCAGGCCGCCCACTTCCTCGGCCTTGCCGAGCATGTTGCAGGCCTCGTAGACCGTGATCACGTCGGCCGGCTTGCCCGCGTTGATCAGGCGGACCATCTGTTCGAAGATGATGCGGTGGTCGTAGCGGTAGAAGTCCTCCGCGTGCATGAAGTCGGCAATGCGGTCCCACGCGGCATTGTCGCGCAGGAGGCCGCCGATGACGGACTGCTCTGCTTCGATGGAATGCGGCGGGATGCGCAGGGAATCGACTTGCGGATCGGAAGGGGAATTCATGGCGGGCATTATACCGTTTCCGGTCACGCGGCTGACATAATTGGCGAGATTTCCACCAATAAAAAAAGCCGGGCGAACCCGGCTTTTTCATTTATACAACAACCGCTTAGGCGGCTTCGCCCACGACGGCGATGGTGATTTCCGAGACGACGTCGGTGTGCAGCGCGACGGCAACCGGGAATTCGCCGGTGGTCTTCAGCGGGCCGGTCGGCATGCGCACCTGCGACTTCTCGACCGGGAAGCCTTGCTTGCTCAGGGCTTCGGCGATGTCGAAGTTGGTGACCGAACCGAACAGACGGCCGTCCACGCCCGCCTTCTGGGCGATGGTGACGGTCATGCCGCTCAGCTTCTCGCCTTGTGCCTGGGCAGCGGCCAGCTTTTCGCCGGCTGCTTTTTCCAGTTCGGCGCGCTTGACTTCGAACTCGGCCACAGCGGCCTGGGTAGCACGGCGTGCCATCTTTTGCGGGATCAGGAAGTTACGTGCGTAACCGTCCTTGACCTTGACCACGTCGCCCAGGTTGCCGACGTTAACAACTTTTTCCAAAAGGATAACTTGCATGTTTTTTCTCCAGGATGTTCTGAACTGACCGACGCGATTAAGCGTTGTGCAGGTCGGTGTACGGCAGCAGCGCGAGGTAGCGTGCGCGCTTGATGGCGGTGTCGACCTGGCGCTGGTAGTGCGCCTTGGTGCCGGTCAGGCGTGCCGGCATGATCTTGCCGTTTTCCTGGACGAAGTCCTTCAGGGTGTCGACGTCTTTGTAATCGACCTGCTCCACGTTTGCAGCGGTGAAGCGGCAGAACTTCTTGCGCTTGAACAGCGGGTTCTGCTGTTTGCGCTTGAGTTTTTCTTTAGCTTTGTTTTTGTCGAACTTTTTACCGAATGCCATTTCGAGGCTCCTGTATCTAATCTAAATTGGCCGTGTCGCTTGGCGACTATGCGGCACTGAAATCAATGATGTGAAACACCAAGGCTTTGCTGTTGCGGTTCTTCCGTGCGAGGAATCCCTCGAAGCGGTAGGCGGCGCCGAGTTCGGCGCTGGCGACCCTGCCTGAAATCTCGCCCGCGGCCAGCGCGGGAAGTTCAAACTCGATCAGCCTTGCCACCCCCGCCTCTTCCTGCTGCGAACTGTGCATCAGGATCGCGCCCACGATGGGGACGCCGGCCGGGGTAAAACGCAGCACGTCACGCTCCGCGATGGTCGCGATGAGCTGGAACTGGTTCACTGCGCTGTGTCGCTCCTGCGAATTCCGGGGAAAACCTTAGGCAGCAGCGGCCGGGGCGGCTGCCGGAGCGGCCGCTTCGGCGCGGTGGCTCTTGGCTGCGTCTTCGCGCTGGACCGACTTCATCATCGGCGACGGTGCGGTTTCGGCCTTCTTCATCTTGACGGTCAGGTGACGCAGGACGGCATCGTTGAACTTGAATGCGGTTTCCAGCTCGACCAGGGTCTCGTTGTCGCACTCGATGTTCATGCAGATGTAGTGGGCTTTCGGCAGCTTCTGGATCTGGTAAGCCATCTGACGGCGGCCCCAGTCTTCCACGCGATGGATGTTACCGCCGCGGCTGGTCACCGTGGTCTTGTAACGCTCGATCATCGCCGGAACTTGCTCGCTCTGGTCCGGGTGGACGATAAAAACGATTTCATAATGACGCATGCAACACTCCTTAAGGACGTTTAAACAAATGCCCACCTCGGCGTCAAGACGAGTGTGGGAAGGGAAAGCCGGCCATTATAGCCGGAAAAACGCCGGCATGGGAAGCCGGGCATGCCCCGAGCCGCGCTGCACAATTTTTTTACAGTTTTCCGGTGTTTGCCCTTGCGCATATCAGAATACTGTACAAAAATACAGTCTGCTCTTACAACCATTTGCCGTAACACATCCATGATCAAGCTCACTGCAAGGCAAGAACAGATCCTTAACCTGATCAAGGAAGCGATCGAAAACACCGGTTTTCCGCCGACCCGCGCCGAAATCGCGGCCGAACTGGGCTTCAAGTCGGCCAATGCGGCCGAGGAACACCTGCAGGCGCTGGCACGCAAGGGGGCGATCGAGATCTCGCCGGGCACCTCGCGCGGCATCCGCCTGGTCGGCGCCTCGGTCGAGCAGATCCCGATGCCGCCGCCGAACCTGATGATGGCGCTGCCGCTGGTCGGCCGCGTGGCCGCCGGTTCGCCGATCCTGGCCCAGGAACACGTCGAAGCCACCTACTCGGTCGATGCCGCCATGTTCTCGGCGCGTCCGGATTTCCTGCTGAAGGTCAAGGGCTGGTCGATGCGCGATGCCGGCATCTGCGACGGCGACTTCCTCGCGGTCAAGAAGATCGACAGCGCCAAGAATGGCCAGATCGTCGTGGCGAGGTTGGGCGAGGAAGTCACGGTCAAGCGCTACCGCAAGACCGGCAACCTGGTCGAACTGCTGCCTGAAAACCCCGATTTCAAGGTCATCGAGGTGAAACCGGAAGACGAATTCGCCCTCGAAGGCCTGGCGGTCGGCCTGATGCGCAGCTGGCACTGATGCCCCCGCCCGCCCGCCCGGGCCGATGAGCCCGGGCGGGTGCGGCATGCCTTACCGGTTTTTTACTGGATCTTCTTGTCCGCCCAGTAAGAGTCTTTCTTGGCGGACTTTACCATCTGGTTGTGCTCCGCCACGTAGGCCTCGGTCGCCGAGCGCCACGCCGCGAAATCCGCCAGCAGCAGCTTCGAGCTCACCTTCGCCTCTTCGCTCAGGTTCTCCTGCAAGCGGGTCAGGTGGGCGGCCGCACGCTGGGCTTCATCCTTGTTCATCAGCTTCGCGATGTCCGCCGGAATGCGCGCGGTCAGCGGCATGGCGTCGTTCAGGTGGGTGACGTACTTGTTGTAGCATTCCTGCCACGCTTGCACGGCCGCGCCGATGCGGTCGATGTCGGCATTGATCTTCGACATCGCCGGAATGCGCGGCGCCACGCAACGGTATTCGCCCGACTTCAGGTCTTCGCCGTCGTAGCCGCTGATCCAGTAATCGATGTCCTTGCGGCGCTTGACGCGCTGCTCCATCACCTCCAGCGAGGCGATTGCCAGCTTGTTGCCCTTGGCCGCGGCCTTCCTGAACAGCGCCTCGGCCTTGGCCTCGTCCACCTGCCCCGCCTCGCCGTACCAGTACATCTGCCCGAGCGCCCGCTGCGCTTCAGGATTGCCGGCATTGGCCAGTTTGGTATAGCGCTGCATGGCGCCCGCGTAGTCCTTCTTCTCGAACAGGGCGTTGGCGTCTTCCAGTTCGCCGGCAAAGGCGGCGCCGCACAGCAGCAGGGATGCAAGGAACAGCTTGGTCTTCATGGCAGATGAGGATAGGGGAAAGAAATCCCATGATAGCGGCAATCGGCGGCCCGGCTCAACCGCTAAAACAAAAACGGCAGCCGCGGCTGCCGTTTTCATGGCGCGCCGGGCTGGCCTATGCGTCGAGGGCCTGGCGGAAGTCCGCCAGCAGGTCCTCGGTGTCTTCGATGCCCACCGACACCCGGATCAGGGACTCGGCGATGCCCATGCCGGCGCGCCGCTCCGCGCCCATCTCGAAGAAGATCGTATGCGCCACCGGGATCACCAGGGTGCGGGTGTCGCCCAGGTTGCTGGCCGGGATGCCGAGCTTGAGGCGGTTGAGGTAATCGAAGCAGTCGATATCCTCGCGCAATTCAAAACTCATCAGCGAGCCGCCGGCGCGGAACAGCGCCGAGACGGTGCCGTGCTGCGGATGCGAGGCCAGGCCCGGGTAATGCACCGCCGCGACCCGTTCATCGGCCTCCAGCATCCGGGCCAGCGCCAGCGCGTTGGCGCAGGTGCGTTCCATGCGCAGCGCCAGGGTCTCGGCGCCCACCGCGATGTGGTGCGCCGCCTCCGGTCCGAGCGCCGCGCCGAAGTCGCGCAGCGCCTTGGCGCGCAGCTGCGCCAGCCCCTGGTTGGCGGCCGGCTGCTTGCGGAAGTTCGGCGCGATGTGCGGGTAGGCGCTCCAGTCGAACAGGCCGGTATCGGTCAGGGCGCCGCCCAGGGCATTGCCATGGCCGCCGATCGACTTGGTCAGCGAATTGACCACCAGGCCGGCGCCGACCGCCTTCGGACGGAACAGATACGGCGTGGTCATGGTGTTGTCGACCACGTACAGGATGCCGCGCTCGCGGCACAGCTGGCCGATGCGCGCCAGGTCGGCCACCTGGGTGCGCGGGTTGGCGATGGTCTCGACGAAGACCATGCGCGTGTCGGGCCTGAGCACCGCTTCCACATTGGCGACATCGGTGGCGTCGACGAAATCCACCGCGACGCCCTGCCCCGCCACCGTCTGCCACAGGCTGTTGGTATTCCCGAACAGGAAAGAGGACGAGACGATGTGGTCACCCGCGCGCAGCAGCCCCTGGAACAGCGCGCCGATGGCGCCCATGCCGGTAGCGAAACAGAGGGTGCCGACGCCGTCTTCCATCCGGGTGATCTTGTCCTCGAGCGCGCCCACGGTCGGATTGCCCTGGCGCCCGTAGCGGAAACCGGGCTCCCGGCCCTGGAACACCGAGGCCAGCTGGCGCGCATCGCCGTAGCCGAAGGCCACCGAGGTGTGCACCGGCTTGTGCAGCGAGCCATGCTCGACCGGCTTGCTGCGGTCGTTGTGCAGGATCGTGGTGGTGAAGCCGTACGAGGGCGGCGTCAAGTGCGGATCGCTCATGGCAGGCCTTACTCCGCCGCCGCCGGCGTGTTCAGGTTGAGCTGGGTGCGCACCGGATCCTCGACCTGGTTCTTCTTCGGGTTGTGGCGCGCGCTTTCCTGGCGGTCCAGGTATTCCGGGGTCACGTCGCCGGTGACATACACGCCGTCGAAGCACGAGGCCTCGAAGTTCGTCAGCGCCGGATTGACGTCCGAGATCGCCTTCTTCAGCGCATCGACGTCCTGGTAGACCAGGCGGTCGGCGGTGATTTCCCTGCAGACTTCCTCGACCGTGCGGCCGTGCGCGATCAGCTCGTCGCGGGTCGGCATGTCGATGCCGTACACGTTCGGGTACAGCACCGGCGGCGCGGCCGAGGCGAAGAACACTTTTCTGGCGCCGGCGTCGCGCGCCATCTGCACGATCTCGCGGCTGGTGGTGCCGCGCACGATCGAGTCGTCGACCAGCAGCACGTTCTTGTCCTTGAACTCGGAGGCGATCGCATTGAGCTTCTGGCGCACCGATTTCTTGCGCATCCCTTGCCCGGGCATGATGAAGGTGCGGCCGATGTAGCGGTTCTTGATGAAGCCCTCGCGGTACTCGACGCCGAGCTTCAGCGCCAGCTGGATCGCGGCCGGGCGCGAGGAATCGGGAATCGGCATGACCACGTCGATCTCGTCGACCGGGATCTCCTGGCGGACCTTGTCGGCCAGGTACTCCCCCATGCGCAGGCGGGTCGCGTACACCGAGGCGCCGTCGATCACCGAATCCGGGCGCGCCAGGTAGACGTATTCGAAGGCGCAGGGATTCAGCGACGGATTCTCGGCGCACTGGCGCTCGTGCATATTGCCCTCGTTGTCGATGAAGATCGCCTCGCCCGGCGCGATGTCGCGCACGAAGCGGAAGCCCAGGCCTTCCAGCGCCACCGATTCGCTCGCCACCAGGTATTCGGTGCCGTGCTCGCCCTCGTTCACGCCGAGGCACAGCGGGCGGATGCCGAACGGATCGCGGAAGGACAGCATACCGTGGCCGGCGATCTGCGCCACCACCGCGTAGGCACCGCGCACCCGGCGATGCACCGCGGCGACCGCCTTGAACACGGCGTCGGTGTCGAGCCTGAAGCCGTCTGCCGCTTCCTGGATCTCGTGGGCCAGCACGTTCAGCAGCACTTCCGAGTCGGAATCGGTGTTGATGTGGCGGCGGTCGTTGCGGAACAGCTCTTCCTTGAGCTTGGCCTGGTTGGTCAGGTTGCCGTTGTGGGCCAGGGTGATGCCGAACGGGGCGTTGACGTAGAACGGCTGCGCTTCCTCTTCGCTCGAGGAGCCGGCGGTCGGATAGCGGCAGTGGCCGATACCGGTATTGCCCTGCAGCGAACGCATGTTCCGGGTACGGAACACGTCGCGCACCAGGCCGTTGGCCTTGTACATCGAGAACATGCTGCTGTGATTGGTTGCAATGCCCGCCGCATCCTGGCCGCGATGCTGCAGCAGCAGCAATGCGTCATACAGAAGCTGGTTGACGGGATTGTTCGAGACGACGCCGACGATGCCACACATGGTGCGCTCCTAAAACTGGACTGCGTGATTACAAAAAGTGAAAACCGTATTTCAGAATCTGATGTGCTGCCCGAGTGCAGCCGGGAGAAATGGCTTGACGGTGCGCGCGCCGGTTTCCGCCAGCGGCGACAACAGCGCGTTTCTCCAGAAATCCTGTTGCGGGATCGCGGTCATCCCGCACAATATGACGGCGGCCAGCACGATGACAACGCCGCGCGCCAATCCAAACAATCCACCCAGGCCGCGGTCCGCGAGGCTCAGGCCGGAGGCCGTGATCACCGCCCCGATCGCCAGCGACAGCAGACCCATCAGGATGCGTACGCCGAGGAAGAGCAGCACGAAGGCCATGATCAGGCGGGCGCTTGCGCCCGGCAACAATTCCGGCAGCATCGGCGCCAGCGTGGCGCCATAGGCGTTCGCCACCACGAAGGCCACGATCCAGCCGAGCAGGGACAGGATCTCCTTCACCAGCCCGCGCAGGGTGGAAATGACCACGGACGATACCAGCACGAACAACACCAGGTAATCGAAGATCGTCACGCCACCGGCCCTTGCTTGAATAAACGTGTCAGAGCGGCACCAAGGCACCGGACAGGCCCATGCTGATCAGCTTGGAGCGGATCTTCTCGCCCTCTTCCTTGGTGTACGGCCCCACGCGCACACGGATCAGATCGCCCGACTTTTGCGTGAACGAGGCCACGCCGGCCGCGCGCAGGCGCCCTTGCAGTTCGTCGACCTTTTTCTGGGTCGCCAGCGCCGCCACCTGCACCACGTATTTCTGCGACGGGCCGGCGGCCTGCGCGACCGGGCGGCCCTGCAGGATCGCGAGCGCGCGCGCGGCCTCGTCCTGCGCCGGCATGGCTTGCGCCGGCTTGGCGGCCACTTTCTCGACCGGCTTTTCGGCCGGCTTTTCGGCCGGCTTCTCGGCTGGCTTGCGTTCCACCTCGGCCAGCTTCGGATGGGCCTCCGTCTTCGGCTCGCGCTTCGGTTCCGGCGTCACCGGCTCGGGCCGGGCCTCGGCCGGCGCGGCGCGCGCGGGCTCGCGGTCGAGGTCGACGGTACGCAGCGGCGCCGGATCGGCGGGCGCGCTCCCGGCCTCGGGCGCATCGGACGGCTCGATGATCTCCTCGTCGCTGTCGACGCTGGCCGCGGCGGGCACGGGCAGCGGCGCCGCCTTGTCTTTCGACGGAATGTTGATGGCGATGTCGGTGCCGAGCGGCTTGGGCTCGGAATCGAGCAGCATCGGCAGGCCCACCGCGGCCGCGAGCGCCAGCGCGATCGCGCCTACCAGGCGGCGGCGCGCGCGTTTCTTCTCGGGCAGGATCGGATCGGCGCCGGCGCCGGCGCGCGTGCGTCCGCGGGTGGCGCCTTCGCCGGCGTGCGACGCGCGCTTGGAGCGGGCGTGTTCGCCATAGGCGGCATCATCGTCCTTGACGAAGTGGCCGCTGTCGCGGACAGTGTCTTGCTTGTTTTTGCTACCGAACGAGAACAAGCCCATGCGTATCTGGAATCAGTGTAGAGAGTTTTTGCGGGCCGCCATGACGCCGGCGACCGTGTAGAACGAGCCAAAGACCACAATTCTATCATTCTCCCCTGCCCGGCTCACGGCGTTTGCGTAGGCGTCGGCCGGCGTGGCGAACGGCAGGACCGAAAAATCGCCCTCTTTCGCGCCCGCGGGCCGCAAGTCGGCGAGTTTTTGCGCCAGCTGTTGCGCTTGCGCGGAGCGCGGCGAGGGCAGCGCCGTGACGCACCAGTGGTCGACGATGTCGCGCATGGGGGCGATCACGGCCTCGATATCCTTGTCTTCCATGATGCCGAACACCGCGTAGGTGTAGCGGTGAAAGCCCATGTTGCCGAGGTTGTGCGCGAGGGCCGCGGCGGCGTGCGGGTTGTGCGCCACGTCCAGCACCTGGGTGGGGCGGCCCGGCAACACCTGGAAGCGCCCGGGCAGCTCGACCATGGCCAGGCCGGCGCGCACTTCCTGCGCGCCGCAGGGCAGCTGCATGCGCAGCACTTCGAGCGCGGCCAGCGCGGCGGCCGCATTGAGCAGCTGGTTGGCGCCGCGCAGGGCCGGATAGGCCAGCGAATTGCGGCGCTGTCCGCGCCCGCCGTAGCTCCACTGCTGCTGGTCGCCCTGGTAGTTGAAGTCGCGTCCCAGCAGCCACAGGTCGGCGCCGATGTCCTCGGCATGCTTGACGAGCGATGCCGGGGGCACCGGATCGCTGCAGATGGCGGCCTTCCCGGCGCGGAAGATGCCGGCCTTCTCGAAGCCGATCTTCTCGCGCGTGTCGCCGAGGTAGTCGGTGTGGTCGATGTCGACGCTGGTGACGATCGCCACGTCGGCGTCGACCACGTTGACCGCGTCGAGGCGTCCGCCCAGGCCGACTTCGAGAATGGCGACATCGACGCCGGCCTGCGAGATCAGGTGCATGATCGCCAGCGTGGTGAATTCGAAGTAGGTCAACGCGACCTCGCCGCGCACGCGTTCCACCGCGTCGAAGCTCGCTACCAGCGCCTCATCGGAGGCCATCTCGCCGTTGATGCGGGCGCGCTCGTTAAAGTCGAGGAAGTGCGGCTTGATGTACAGGCCCACGCGGTAGCCGGACTGCAGCAGCACGGCCTCCAGCATGGCGCAGGTCGAACCCTTGCCGTTGGTGCCGGCCACCATGATCACCGGGCAGGCAAAGGCAAGCCCCATGCGTTCCTTGACGGCACGGACACGGTCGAGGCCCATGTCGATGTGGGTTTCGGCATGGCGCGACTCGAGCAGCGCCAGCCAGTCGGGCAAGGTGGTCGGAAGAGTGGGCATTGGATGGACTTCGGTGTGATGGCGCGCGGGGCGCCGGTGCGGACGCGCGGGCGTTCGCACCTCGGGCTTGTGAAAAATTCCTCTGGAGGATTTTTCACAGGCCCCGTGGGTGGGATCAGGCCAGCGCGTCGGCGGCCTGGTTCTGCAGCAGCGCCAGCAAATGGGCGATTTCTTCGCGCATCTTGCGGCGGTCGACGATCATGTCGACGGCGCCTTTCTGCACCAGGAACTCGGCACGCTGGAAGCCTTCCGGCAGCTTTTCGCGGACGGTGTTCTCGATCACGCGCGGGCCGGCGAAGCCGATCAGGGCCTTCGGCTCGGCGATGACGACGTCGCCCATGAAGGCGAACGAGGCCGAGACGCCGCCCATGGTCGGGTCGGTCAGCACGCTAATGAAGGGCAGTTTCTTTTCCGACAGCTTGGTCAGCATCGCGGTGGTCTTGGCCATCTGCATCAGCGACAGCAGGCCTTCCTGCATGCGGGCGCCGCCGGTGGCGGTAATGCAGATGAAGGGCAGCTTCTGCTCCAGCGCCACCTGGGCGCCGCGCGCGAAGCGCTCGCCGACGACCGAACCCATCGAGCCGCCCATGAATTCGAATTCGAAGCAGGCAACCACGACCGGCAGGCTCATGATCGATCCGCCCTGCACGATCAGCGCATCGGTTTCGCCGGTGGCGTCCATGGCCTGCTTGAGGCGGTCAGGATACTTCTTGCTGTCCTTGAACTTCAGGGTGTCGACCGGCAGGGCTTCCTGGCCGATCTCGTAGCGGCCGCCCTCGTCGAGCAGCGCATCGAGGCGCTCGCGGGCGCGGATGCGCATGTGATGGTCGCACTTGGGGCAAACGTGCTGGTTCGATTCCAGGTCGGCGCGGTACAGGACCGATTCGCACGACGGACACTTGACCCACAGCCCTTCGGGCATGGTCTTGCTCTTGGCGGCATCGGAGCGCTGGATCCGTGGGGGCAGCAGTTTTTCTAGCCAACTCATCTTTTCTCCTTGCGGCAAGTCTTCGAGGTGGCGGTAGTGTAGCCGCAAGCGCCCCGCTTGTCGAATGCTGTCGCCCGACTAATTATCTTTCCGACATGATTGCTTCGCGGGGCGGCGGGAGGCGTTTCCGCTGGCGTCGCGGCCGAGTTTGTCGGGCAGGTCCTACAGTCGGCTTTCCCCTGTGCCGATAGGCACGCTCCCTGAGAGGACTACCATGGGAACACGACGAACCGAGAAGGAGAACAGCATGGCTGAAAACAAAGGCAAAGGCGTCAAGGGCCGGCCGTATGACGAACTGAGCGGCGTTGGCACCAGCGATGCCGGGATCACCGGCACCACCGGCAACCTGAACGACAGCGGCAACGACGGCGGCGTCGGCCAACCGCCGCTGCGCGACGAGGGCAACCGACAGAGCGTGGCCGACGACGGCCAGACCGGCAGCACCCCCGCCCTGGGCAATGCGCAGCGCGTGCCGCAGCACTACCACAAGGAAGGCGACAAGGACGCCGCGCCGCCGCACGACCATCACCAGAGCCGCAAGGGCTGATACTCCCCGGCGCGCTTCCCGGCCGCCATCCACACCAGCGCAGGGTCGGCGAGTCGTCTCGGACAGTCCGTCAGGATGTCCGCTGAGGCGACCCTGGCCCTGCCTGCCGCTGTCTTCCGCTGTCTTCGGCTACTTTCCCGCCCTTCTATTCCATTTGGCAAGTCCTATTGTTCTTGAATGGGAACATTGCTAGGATCGCAAAAAAATTTGCATCCGGCGTCCAGCCCCATTCCCGACCACCGCCGTGAAGAAACTGATTGTCCTGTTGCTCCTTGCAGCGCACGCGTCCCTGGGTTTCGCCCAATCGGGTCGCACCCATCTTTCCGAAAAAATCGATATCGCCAGCCTGAACCTGCGCAGCCTGGGCGAAGAAATCACCAAAAACGCGGGTAGCGACTACCAGAAAGCCACGCTCTTGCTGGACTGGGTCAGCAATCGCCTGGCATGGCTGGCGACCGATTACCAGCGACGAACGGTAGCGGAGATCCTGGAACGCGGCGGCGGCAATTGCTACGAACTGGCGCAGGTGTATCTGGCACTGGTGCAGGAAATGCACATCAAGTCCCGTCCCATTGCGGAAGTGAACCTGTCGAGGCATCATCCCGAGCGGCAGGTACAGGCCGAGCAGTTGGTGGAGGAAAAAGGCGTCCGCTACTCCCTGTTCGGCGCCCGCCATAACGACCATCGCTGGCTGGAGGTCCATGACGAAGCTTCAGGACAATGGTTGCCGGTCGATCCGACCATGAATGTCATCGGTGTCGACCGGTGGGTAAAGGCCCGGCTGGGATTCGGCAAACGGGTGAGCATCGACCCCGCCATTTCCGACGACATGATCGCGCCTTTCGCTATCTTCGTGACCGATGACAGCAAGACCCGGATGATCGATAACCGGTCGGCCTACTACATGGTGGAACAGTTCGACAAGGCATACGACAACAAGCTGTCGAAGCTTCCCTCCTGGAACAGGTGGGTCGGCCTGATCGATTCATTGTCCCGACACGCCAGATCCGCTTTCGAGAGCCAGGAAAACTTCCATCTCCAAACGAAACAGATCGACGAACTCGATGCGGTTTACCGGGATTTAAAGGCGGAATACCTGAAATCCCGGACAGAAGCAGGATAAGGCGGACCCGGCCGCGCGAGCAGCCGGCACGCAATATGAGAGGGACGCCGCGATGAGGTCCCTGTTCCCGGACAGACGCAAGAACTTAGGTGTGCGAGAGCAATTGCTCAGTCAGCTGTTCAGTCAGTTGCTTCGTCCAGCACATGAGGCAATCATCGCAGCATCGAACGGCAGGATGGCGCCCGCCGTTCGACACTGCCCGTCCTTCAAGCGTCGAGCGCGCTACGAATGCCGTGCGTGAACGCCCGTACCGCCTCCACGGCCTGCTCCTTCGGCACCGATTCCAGCTCCTGGATGATGCGGCTGCCGATCACCACCGCATCCGCCACTTCCGCCACCGCACGCGCGGTGGCGCCGTCGCGGATGCCGAAACCGACGCCGATCGGCAGCTTCACGTGTTCGCGGATCGCGCCCACGCGGCGCGCCACGTCGGCGGTGTCGATGCTGCCGGCGCCGGTGACGCCCTTGAGCGACACGTAGTAGCTGAAGCCGCTGCCGTAGCGCGCCACCTGCCGCACGCGCTCGGTGGTCGAGGTCGGGGCCAGCAGGAAGATCAGGTCGAGCTCCCCGGCGCGCATGGCCTCGGCGAAGCTTGCACACTCTTCCGGCGGATAATCCACCACGATGGCGCCGTCGGCGCCCGCTTCCTTCGCGCAGCGAATGAAGTTGTCGGAACCGATGCGTTCGATCGGGTTGGCGTAGCCCATCAGGACCACCGGCGTGCTGCTGTTGGTCTTGCGGAATTCGCGCACGAATCCGAACACGTCGTGCAGGCCGATGTTGAACTTGAGCGCGCGTTCGCAGGCGCGCTGGATGACCGGGCCTTCGGCCATCGGATCGGAAAACGGAACGCCCAGTTCGAGGACGTCGGCGCCGCCCTCCACCAAAGCGTGCATCAGGGGCACGGTGAGCTCGGGCCCGGGGTCGCCGGCGGTGATGAAGGTGACCAGGCCGGTCTTGTTCTGCGCCTTCAGGGACGCAAAGGTCGGTGCGATACGGGACATGCTGTTCTTTCCATAAACGGGTGGACAATCGGGAGGGTCTGCTGGACGGCGCTCAGCCGAAATCCAGTCCCATCCTCTGCGCCACCGTGTGCATGTCCTTGTCGCCGCGGCCCGACAGGTTGACCAGGATGAGCTGGTCCTTCGGCAGGGTCGGCGCCAGCTTGGTCGCGTAGGCGATCGCGTGCGAGGACTCCAGCGCCGGGATGATCCCTTCGATGCGGCAGCAATCGTGGAAGGCCGCCAGCGCTTCCTCGTCGGTGATCGACACGTACTCGGCGCGCTTGATGTCCTTCAGCCAGGCGTGTTCCGGTCCCACGCCCGGATAGTCCAGGCCGGCCGACACCGAATGCGTCTCGATGATTTGCCCGTTTTCGTCCTGCAGCAGGTAGGTGCGGTTGCCGTGCAGCACGCCCGGGATGCCGGCATTCAGCGAAGCGGCATGCTTGCCCGACTCCAGACCCTCGCCGGCCGGTTCGACGCCGACCAGCTTCACGCCCGGCTCGTCGATGTACGGATAGAAGATGCCCATGGCGTTGGAGCCGCCGCCGACGCAGGCCAGCACGTAGTCGGGCTGGCGGCCGGTCATGGCCGGCATCTGCACCCGGCACTCCTCGCCGATCACCGACTGGAAGTCGCGCACCATCATCGGGTAAGGATGCGGGCCGGCCACGGTGCCGATGATGTAGAAGGTGTTCTCGATGTTGGTGACCCAGTCGCGCATCGCTTCGTTGAGCGCGTCCTTGAGGGTCCTGGAGCCCGATTCCACCGGCACCACGGTCGCGCCCAGCAGCTTCATGCGGTAGACGTTCTGGGCCTGGCGCTTGACGTCCTCGCTGCCCATGTAGACCACGCACTCCATGCCGAAGCGGGCGCAGATGGTGGCGGTGGCCACGCCGTGCTGGCCGGCGCCGGTCTCGGCGATGATGCGCTTCTTGCCCATGCGGCGCGCCAGCAGGGCCTGGCCAATCACGTTGTTGATCTTGTGCGCGCCGGTGTGGTTCAGGTCTTCGCGCTTGAAGAAGATCTGGGCGCCGCCCAGCTGCTCGGACCAGCGCTTGGCGTGGTAGACCGGCGACGGACGGCCGACGAAGTGGGCCAGTTCATAGCGGAATTCTTCGAGGAATTCGGGGTCGGTCGAGTAACGCGCATAGGCCTCGTTCAGCTCGGTCAGCGCATGGGTCAGGGTCTCGGCGACGAAGCTGCCGCCGTAGGGGCCGAAGTGCCCGCGCTGGTCGGGCAGCTGGTAATCAGGGGTCTGGAACAGCGGAGTGTTTCCGCTAGGACGATCTTTCATGGTGGTTCTCGCTTGAAATGATGGCGTCGGCGGCCCGCACGGCCCCGATGAAGTCGGCAATCTTGCGGGCATCCTTGATGCCCTTCTGCGCTTCGACGCCGCTGCTGACGTCGACCGCGAAGGGGCGAACACGTAGAATCGCGTCAGTCGCGTTTTGTACGTTCAAGCCACCACTCAAAACGAGCCGAGGCGCGAGCTCTTTTGGGACGAGAGACCAATCGAAAACCTTTCCTGCGCCGCCGTAGGCGTCTACCCAGGTATCCAGCAACAGGCCGGAGAACCACGGACTGGCGGCGCGGTATGTGCGCTCATATTCTAGCAGTTCATCCGGGCTCGTGTCCGCCTTGACGCGGAAGGCGCGCACGAAGGGACGCGCCACCGCCGCGGCCAACTCCGCGCACTGCCCGGCCGTTTCATCGCCATGGAACTGGATCAGCGACAGCGGCGCACGCGCGGCCACCGCCCGCAGCTCCTCGACCGTCGCGTTGACGAACAGCGCCACCGCGGAAACGAAGGGCGGCAGCGCCCGGCACAACCCGGCCGCCTGCTCGGGCGTGACGTAGCGCGGGCTGTTCGGATAGAACACGAATCCCAGCGCGTCGGCGCCGGCTGAGACGGCCGCGCGCAGGTCTTCCTCGCGCGTGATGCCGCAAATCTTGATACGGGTGCGTTGCATGACGATCCTTGAAACGGGCTATAGCCAGGGCAGCGGATGTGTTGGCTCTTGGGGCAATCCCCACTTCGGATCGTAATCGATTTTGGCCAGGTACAGGCCGTCCGGCATGAAGGTGGGCGCGGCGACGTCGCGCGAGCGGCTCTCGAGCACCTCTTTCATCCAGCCCGGTTCGTTGCGGCCGGTGCCCACGTAGATGAGCGAGCCGACGATGTTGCGCACCATGTGATGGAGAAAAGCGCTGGCGCGCACCGTGAACACGATCACGTCGCCGTAGCGCCGGATGCTCACCTCGTGCATCTGCTTGACCGGAGTATTCGCCTGGCAGCCCGAGGCCCGGAAGGCCGAGAAATCGTGCTCGCCGATCAGGTGGCGGCCCGCCTCCACCATGCGCTCGACGTCCAGCGGACGAAACACCCACCCGGCCCGGCCGGCCAGCAGCGCCGACGGGTTCGGATTGTTGTACAGCACGTAATGGTAGGTGCGCGAGCGCGCCGAGAAGCGCGCGTGGAATGCGTTGCCGTCAAGCTCGGGCGCGAGCTCGTGCGCCCAGCGCACCACGATCGACTCCGGCAGGAAGGCGTTCACGCCGCGCACCCAGCTCTGCGTGGCGCGGTCCAGCGTCGTGTCGAAATGGACCACCTGCTCGATGCCGTGCACGCCGGCGTCGGTGCGGCCGGCGCAGGTGGTGGCCAGCGGCGTGCAGGCGAACTTCTCGAGGGCGATCTCGAGCCGGTCCTGGACGGTGTTACGCTCCGGTTGCTTCTGGTAGCCGTTCCAGCCCGTACCGACGTACTGGACACCCAGTGCGATGCGCCTCACGCGAGCAGCGAGCGCATCGCGCTGGCCTTGCTCACCTGTTCGCCGCTGCCGCCCTTGATGACTTCATCGAGCAACTCGCGCGCACCTTCCTTGTCGCCGATCTCCTGGTAGGCGATTGCGAGGTCGAGCTTGGTTTCCATTTCCATGTGCTCCGGCGACAGCGCGGCCGCTTCGCCGGCCGCGCCCTGCTCCGGCAGGTCGGTGGCCGCCGCGGCGCTTGCCGGCTGCTCGAAGGACGGCAGGTCGAGGTCGATATCGGCCAGGTCGAACGATGGCTCCACCGGTCCGGGGACCGATTCCCCGGTCGCCGCAGGCGCCGGGATTTCTTCCAGCGCGAACGGGTCGGTGCCGTCATCCACCTGCATGTCGAAGGCGAACGGCTCGGCGGCCGGCACTGCAGTCGCCGGCGGGGCGTCGAATTCGAAAGGTTCCACCGCCGGCTGGGCCAGGGCCGGGGCCGGGGCAGCAGCATCGGCATCGGCGTCGGCCGGGCTGCCGAAGTCCATGGTGTCGAGGTCGAACAGGGGGTCGTCCGCGCCGAGCGCGGATGCCGGGGCGCTGGCGATCGCCGGGACTTCCTCGTGGAAGGGCGTCGCCTCGGCCACACTGGCTGCCGGCGCCGCCGGCGCCGACAGGCCGAAGTCCATCGTATCGAGGTCGAACAAGGGGTCGTTCTCTTGCGCGCCGGCGGTGGCCAGCGCCGGCACCTCGTCCTCGGCGATGGCAGGCAGCGGCGGCAGGTCGAATTCGGCGGCCAGGCCGGCCATGTCGATGTCGTGCTCCGCCGTCGAGGCCTGCGCGGCGCCGGCTTCCGGCTCGCCGAAGTGCATGTCGAAGGCCAGGTCGAAGGGCTCCTCGCTGGAGGAAGCAGGTGCGGCGGTCTCGTCGACCGGGAGCGCGGTGCCGGCA